>JBBIKM010000012.1:60333-61558 GCA_037445455.1 bacterium
TTGAGACATTACAGAGGGCGGGACTTTGCGCTTGCTTTCGCGACAGCGTTTCTTTATCGTACGGCCAACCCCGGACGGCCCATGCTGCCAAAGCGGCAGCCACGACTGGAGCGCAGCCGGCCGGTGTCGAGACAACAGGAGACCAATCGCTCATGGAGTTCCCCACTTTAGGCGATATCCGCGCCGCGGCCAGGCGCATCACGCCGCATGCACATCGCACGCCGGTGCTGACGTGCACGAGCATCGATCGCATGGTCAATGCCCGCCTCTTTTTCAAGTGTGAAAATTTTCAGAAGGTCGGCGCGTTCAAATTTCGTGGCGCCTGTAACGCCGTGTTCTCGCTGAGTGACTCAGAGCTGGCGAAAGGTGTTGCGACACATTCTTCCGGCAATCATGCGGCGGCTTTGGCATTGGCGGCAAGCTTGCGCGGCGCGCCGGCATTCATCGTCATGCCCAAAACCGCGCCGCGCATCAAGAAGCTGGCGGTGGAAGGCTATGGCGGCAAAATCGTCTTTTGCGAGCCGACGCTGGCGGCGCGTGAGGCGACGCTGGCGCAAGTGGTGGCGGAAACCGGCGCAACTGTCGTGCATCCGTTCAATGATCGCCGCGTCATTTGCGGACAGGGCACGGCTGCGCTGGAATTGCTGCACGAAGTGAATGATCTTGACTTCGTGCTGGCGCCGGTGGGCGGCGGCGGGTTGTTGAGCGGCACCGCGCTCACGGTTGCCGGGATCTCGCCGCAAACAAGAGTAGTTGCCGCTGAACCGGCCGGCGCGGATGATGCCTATCGTTCGTTGCAAGAGGGCAAGATCATGCCTTCGACCAATCCCCAAACGATTGCCGACGGCTTGCTCACATCGTTGTGCGAATTGACTTTTGGCATCATTCGCAGCCACGTGCAACAGATCGTGACGGTCAGCGAGCCGAACATCATCACCGCCATGCGGCACATCTGGGAACGCATGAAGATCATCGTCGAACCGTCGGCTGCTGTAGTTTTGGGCGCGCTGCTGGAGAACAAATTCGATTGCAGCGGCAAGCGCCTGGGCTTGATTCTCTCCGGCGGCAATTGCGATTTGGAGAAGCTGCCGTGGTTGGCACAATGAGGTTGCAGCCTAGTCGACGAAAGATGAGCCCCAGCGCGGACAGATCCCAACATAAAGCGAATCGCCAACGGACTCACTATGTCAATCTAAAAAATGCTTTGTTCAAACTTTTAGATTGA
>JBBIKM010000013.1:0-43529 GCA_037445455.1 bacterium
GCAGAAAAATCTCCCACGGCTGGTTGGCGGCCGAATGCCGCAGCGCGAGCATGGTTTCATCCGGCGAGAGCCTAACTTCGTTGTGCCCCGTCAGCGCGGTGAGTCGGATGCGGCGGCCGCCGTTGATCGGCATGGTGTAAAAATGGCGCTCACCGGGATGAACTTCGTTGCTGCTGAAATACCAGCTTTTCCGGTCGCGCGCGATGAAGGGTGAATAAATCTCAAAGGCGCCTTGGGTGAGCGCCTCGCGCCGGCCGGTCTTGCGGTGAACCGTGTAGAGATGGGAAAACCCGCTCTCTTCCGAGCAGAACCAAATGCGTTCATGGTCCGGCATCCAGCCCACAGCGCCGGCTGACCATCGGCCATGAATGCCCGGCCCGCCGATCCACGCGGCATCATGTTGATGATCCAGTGCCCGCAGAGTGCCGGCCGGCAGCGAGAACTCGGCGATCCAGCGATCCTTGTTGTCCATCGAGGTCACCACCACGAAGGCGGCAGAACCGGCGTCATTCCAAAACGGGCCGTGCCACATCACCGGCCGGGGCTTGCGGTTCGTTGCCAGAGTAGAATCGGCGCTCTTGACCGTGGTGAAATCGCGTGAGGCGGCAATTTCAGGCAGGCTGTCAGGTTTGACAAAGCGCAGCGTGTCAACCGTGAGGTCCCAAATGCCGAGACGATAGGTTGCTTGCGCCGCGCCGACTTTTTCCCGCGTGCGAATTTCTTCGGTGAAACCGGTTTCGGTGAGATAGTTCGGCACGATCGCAACTTCCTCCCTATGCGCCGGCTGCTGCAACACCATCGTGACATAACGGCCATCTGGTGAAAGCTGAAGTTGTTGCGCCCTGGCCTCGCCAAGGTAGATGGTTTTGGGCCGCGCCACACCGGTCAATTTGCTCTGCGCTTCGGCTTGTTCGCGCTTGTCTTTGCGCTCACGCAGGGTCTGCATCAAGCGCAGCTCTTGCGTGGCCAGATACTTTTGCGCCTCACTCTTGCGCTCCTTCTCTTCCGGCGCGCTGCCGGAACGGAAATCGGTGAGCTGCGTGGTCCGGCCGGTGGCAATCTCCCACGCGAAGAGATTGCCATCGGCCACATAGATTACGGCCTCTTCATTGAAGGAAAAACGCGGGGCGCTCTCCGTTGCCGAGGTGCTGGTCACGGCCAGCATACGTCCCGCCTTGATATCGTGGAGAAAAATGTCGCCCTCGCGCTCGAAAACTTTGCGGGCGTAGGTCCGGTTGTAAACCCCGGTTGGTGACGATAGGAGTTTGTAATTTGCCGCCGGCACTTTGGCCGGTGTTCCGCCGCGCCGGCTGATTTGATAGAGCGAATCCGCCGCGGCACGCTGCGGATTCCACCAAAAGTAGAGCGTTTGGCCGTCTTCCGACCAAAACGGCTGCTTCGGCCAGCCCTGCAGCCCGTGCGCTTCCTGCATGATCCAACTGATGCTGAGCTTGGCTTGGGAAGGTGAAATCGTCTGCGCCGGGGCGCTCGCCATTGAGCAGACTGATAAGAAGAAAACGAGAAAACCGCGCATCACCTGCCTCCAGAAAGTTTTCGAAAAGATTCCTCGCCTTCGAGCATTGGTTCGGCAATGCCAAAATTGCACGCCACCGCGGACGCGCGTGCTGGCGAAGGCCAGGCGCGATCAAGGCCTTGACAAACAGCTTGACAACAGAGAGCGTGTTTTGTATCATTTCGTTCAAACGGCGCCCAACCTTGCGAAAAAATCTCCCAATTGCAAGACTGCTGTGACGAACCGGAGCAAGCATGTCACGCAAGTTTCCCCCCGCCAAGATCATCGTCAACCGCGGCATCGAAGCACAGACCTTTCATCACCCCCGCGCGCACCTGTTTCATCGCCTCAGCGTTGTTCTCGGCGTGCTCACCCTTGCAGGCCTGCTCGCGCTCACCTACGCTTACCCGCGCGTGCTGGCGGCCGTTTACGCTGGCGTGCTGGTGATCGGCGCGAGCGTGTGGCTGCGGCTGCGCGTGCGCCATGCCCGGCTGCAAGCCGGCGCGGTGCTCGTCAGCGAAGAAAATTTTCCTGAAATCCACTACATCAAGAATGCGGTGGCGCGCGTGCTGCCCGGCCTCCCGGCCTTTGCGATCTACGTTAACGCGGAGGCATCCCCGCCGCGCTGGCAGGCCAGCGGCGGCCAGCGCGTGTTGGTGCTGAGCGAGGCGCAGGTGGCAGCGATGATTAACCGGCCTTCGATTGGACAGTTGATCTGGCTGGTTGGCCGGATGATGGCACTGCAGTGGGTGCGCCGGCAGCGCTGGTGGATCGCGCGACTGCTGGTGTTCGTGGCACATTGCAATCCGCTGGCGTGGCCGGTGGTGAATTATTATCGCAGCCTCACGCACCTGACCGCGGACCGCCTTGGCCTCGGGCTGGGGCTCTCGCTCATCGATGCCGTGGAGGCCATGAAAACGCTCTGCGCCGGCGCGGCGCTGGCCAGCCGGGTCAGTTCCAGCCAAATTGAGCATCAGGCTTCCAACCAGCGCTACGGTCCTGCCGAATTGTGCAACGAAATCATCATGGCGCAGCCCGGGCTGGTGAGGCGTTTTCGCGAGCTGGTGGAATTCGGCCGCGAGCGCTTTCCGGATCTGTACGCGGATCTCGAGCTGCATCGCAAATACGAGCGCGAGCTGTTGCCGAGTTATCGCGAGATTCAACAATTCTCCGAGGGCAAAGAGGAAGAACGCCGCCTGCTGCGCGAGATCGGCAGTCTGGTGTATGATGCCATGAGCGCGCGGCCGCCGGCCAGCGAGGCGGACAGCATCAGCCGCGCCTTTTTAAAATTGCATCGCAACCGCCATGATGCCACCGAACTGGAAAGCAAGATCAGCCGGCTGAACCTCTCCAAAATCGCATGGGAGAAAACCGTGGCCGGCATCGCCGCCGCGGAGCAGAAGCGCGAACACGCGACGCACATGCTGGAGGCGCATTATCGTGAAATCGGCCGCACCGCCTTCAAGTGCCTGCAGCCGCACCTCGCGGCGGATGGCACCTTGAAGCAGATTTTCGAGAAGGCTCTGCAGTATCAGGTCGTCATCACCGATCGCGAAAACGAAATCGCCCGCCTGGAGTCGGCCAGCGGTGGTGTGCTGGACAAGTCCAAACGGCAAATGGAAATCCTCGCCCTGCGCACGCAAAACAGCACGGATGCCCGCCGGCTGCAGGCAGCGGCGGAGGCGGTGGGCGAAGAATTCTGGAAAGCCTGTGCCGGACGTTATGAGCATGATGATCTCGAGCCCATCAAGCTGCGCATCACCGGCGTGATTGCCGAACTTGAGCGCCGACGCGTCGAGCTGGAAAACCTGCATCAGCAGAAGCGGCAATATGAGCACGATTTGGAGAAAGAAGGACTGGAATCCGCCGCGCGGCCGGAAGTTGATGTGCCTTTCCTGGTCGAGCAGCTCAAGAACGAGGCGCGCGCCGCCAACGCCCTGCGGCCGCGCTTGCTGGAGGAATTGGGCAAGGCCTACTGGCAGAATGAACCCTCACCCGCGCCGGACATTGCCGGCCTCATCGAGCAGTTGAACGATCTCAAGAAGCGCATTCGCGATTTCGAGCAAGACGAGGCCTGACCGCTGCTCCCACCCTGCCAAACACACGTTCATCAAAAAGAGACGGCATGAATTCGATGGAGACCAATCACGCGTGGGTCGAGCACACCCTCGCCCAAATGAGCCTGGAGGAAAAAGTCGGCCAAATGTTGATTGCCGACTTTGCGGCAGTGTTCACCAACCACGATCATGAGAATTGGCAGCGCATCGTCCGCCTGCTGCGCGAACTGCATCTTGGCGGGATCGTGCTCGCCGGCGGCGGGCTGCTGGAAGTCGCGCTGATTACCAACGAACTGCAACGTCTGGCCAGGCTGCCGCTGCTGGTGAATGCCGACATGGAGACGGGCGCGCTCTTTCCGGCACCCTGGCGGCGGGCACGCGGCCGCGCTCCGGATTTGCCGGCTTACCTCTCCGGCGGGGGTACGGAATTTCCGCGCATGATGGCAATCGGCGCAACGCGCAGCGAGGAACTGGCCTACGAGATCGGTCGGATCACCGGACTGGAAGCACGCGCTGCCGGCATTCATTGGACAAATTCGCCCGCGCTCGATCTCAGCAACAACCCGCGCAATCCGATCATCAACGTGCGTTCATTCGGCGAAGAGCCGCAGCTCGTCGCCCGGCTGGGCACAGCCTACCTCTCGGGCTGCCAGGCGGCCGGGATGATCGCCACCATGAAGCATTTTCCCGGCCAGGGAGATACGGACACGGACACGCACGTCGCGCTGCCGCTGCTGGATTTTGATGCAGCGCGGCTGCATGCCGTGGAATTGGTGCCGTTCAAAGCCGCGATCAAAGCCGGCGTGAAAGCCGCAATGACGGCACACATTGCCCTGCCCAAGATCGACGCCACCGGCCGGCCCGCGACGCTCTCGCAACCCATTGTGACCGGCCTGCTCCGGGAAGAGTTGGGATTTCAGGGACTGGTGGTCACCGACGCGCTGACCATGCAGGGCATCACCGATTACTACTCCGCCGAAGAAGCAGCGCTGCTCGCCGCGCAGGCGGGTGTGGATGCCCTCCTGATTCCGGCAGACATTGTCGCCGCTCACCGCCGGCTGGTGCAGGCGGTGCAACAGGGAGAATTGCCCCTGGCGCGGGTCGAGCGCGCGGCGCGCAGAGTGCTTGCCGCCAAAGCCGGGTTGGGTTTGCATCTGCAGCGCACGGTCGCCATCGAAAAGCTGGCCGAAGTCGTGCAAAGCCGCGCCGCGCAGCAACTCGCCGAGCAAGCAGCGAGTGCCGCCATTACTCTGCTGGAGGATGACGGCCAACTTTTGCCTTTGCGCACCCCGCCGGCTCTCAAGCTGGCGGTGGGCATCGTGTCCAACTCAGCGCTTGCCACTGAAGGCGAGTTCCTGAACAGCCGGTTGGCAGCAGCCGGCCACTCTGTGGAGGCCTTTCGGCTTTCTTCTGAAATGAACGATACAATGCTGGCGCAGGCACTCGCTGGATGCCGGCAGGCGGAGGTCGTGCTCTTTGCAGCATTCCTCACCATGGGAGCCTGGAAGGGTGAGCTGCAAGTGCCGCCGCAGGCGCATCAGTTTTTGCAGGCCGCGCGCGAGTGGCAGAAACCGGTCATTGCCCTCTCCTTGGGTGATCCTTTCATGTTCGAGCACCTCCCGCCGATGGCTGCCAGCCTGTGTGCCTACGGCGGCAGCAGATTGATGGAAGGCGCAATGGCGCGGGCCCTGCTGGGCGAGGCCGCAATTGCCGGCAAGTTGCCGGTCACCATTCCCGGCCGCTTTGGCTGCGGCCACGGCCTGGAACGCCGCTGATCGCCGTCTGCGCTCGCCGTTTTTCTCCAGGAAAACCAGCGCAACTGCGCGGCTTTGCCCGCCTCGAGTGGTTTCCAGTCTGGCAGACTGGGCTGTGGAGGCGGCGCCCGATCGGCCCGGCAAATTTTCGAAATGATGGCAGGCAAGGCCCTTCCCGACCAGACATTCCTCAGCTTGTCCATGCGGGTTTCAGATTTTCCCTTTCCTCAGAAGACCCTGCGGTGAGCCATCGGCCATTGAAAACTGGCCGCGACGGCCCGGCAATGTGACTTGCCATTGCAGGGCCTCGACTCTCCTCCGGGAATTGAACCTGGTGAGCAGAAGTGGCGTTAAAAGGCAACGATGCCCCCGCCAATTTCAACCTTTCGGCAATAGTTGCGAAATTTCTGCAACGCGGCGCTCTGCGAACCGTGTGGTCGGGTGATATAAATAGCCAAAGGTGCAGGAATGATTTGGATTTCAGGCGCGGTTTCGATATTTTCGGCCTTCACCGAAATGGATGTTGTTCATGCCATTGAGAAACGCTGTGACTGAGGAAAGAGTCGGTAAAGTGATGAACTTGCAGAGGGGTTGCATGCTCAGAACAGGATTGACCATCGCTTTGCTGTGGTTGGGAGCCGGGCCGGACGCCGTATGGGCGCAATCCGGTGCGACCACGCACCATTTCCCGATGCCGGAGGTGATCCGGAGCAACGTCGAATTCTGGAAGAAAATCTACGCTGTTTATCCCACCAACCAGGTGCTGGTACACGATATGAACGATCTCTCCATCATCTATGAGATCGTGGACATCGACAACAGCCAGGGCGAATATTCCTACCGCCAGCAGTGGCGCAAGATTGAAGCAATCAAGGACGAATACCAGAGCATTCTGAACGCGCTGGCCGAGCGCCGGCTCGACCTCAGCAATCCCGGCACCCGGGCGAAACGGGTGTTGGAAATCTACGGCGCAGAAGCAGACCCCGAACGGCTGCGCACGGCAGCAAATTCCATTCGCGGCCAGCTCGGCCTGAAAGACCGCTTTCTCCTCGGCATGCAGCGTTCCGGCCTCTATCTGGAATTTATCGAGAGGATTCTCGCCGAACACGGTTTGCCTGCCGAACTGGCCGTGTTGCCTCATGTCGAGTCGTCGTTTAATTACAAAGCCTACTCCAAAGTCGGCGCTGCCGGCCTGTGGCAATTCACGCGCTACACCGGCCGGCTGTTCATGAAGATCGACTACGATATTGATGAACGTCTTGATCCGTTGCGCGCCACCGAGGCAGCCGCCAAGCTGCTCAAGCTCAATTACAGTGAGCTGGGGGCGTGGCCGCTGGCCATCACGGCCTATAATCACGGCCTGAACGGCATGAAGCGCGCCAAAGCGCAGTTTGGCACGGATTTCGGCAAGATCTACACCAGCTACCAAAGCCGCAGTTTTGGCTTTGCCTCGCGGAATTTTTACGCGGAATTCCTGGCAGCGCTGGAAGTCGTGAAGAATGCCGAGACTTATTTTGGGCCGATCAACTTTCACGTTCCGGCGGAATTCGTGGAGGTCGAACTGGATCACTTCGTCACGGTGAAGGACATTCTCAAAACCTACAACGTGACGGCGGATGAGTTTGCCGAGCTGAACTCCGGCCTGCGGCCGCCGGTGCTGAACTCACAGCGCCGAATTCCCCGCGGCTACAAGCTGCGGCTGCCCGACCGCCTCGGCGCAGACGCGGCCACACTTGCCGCCAAAATCAACCCCAATGCCACCTATGACAAGCAGGTGGAATCGGAATGGTATCGCGTGCAGAAGGGCGACAATCTCTACGCCATTGCGCGGCGATTCAACACCACGCCGCAATTGCTGGCGGAAAACAACAATCTGAGTTTGCGCAGCAAACTTGCCGTTGGACTGGTGCTGCGCATTCCCGAGGGCAAAGCACGCGCCGCCGCACCGGCTGCCGCTGTTGCGTCTGCTCCTCCTGCGGCTGAGCCGGCCGTCCTGGCGAGCGCTGAAAGCAAGGTGCCGGCCACCAGCGCCACGCCTTCAACTCCGGCAACCGCCGAGGTTGCCGCCAGGACGACTTCAGGCGAAGTATTGGCTGCGCCTGTCACCGTCGACGAGCCGATGCTGGCTGCGGGCGAGAAAACCGGGTTGCCGGATGAGGCGCTGCTGCGCAATGCAATTGATACAAGAATCGAACTGACGCCGGAGGCCATTCGCCAGTCGTATGCGGTGCAAGACGGAGATTTGACCCGGGCCGAACGCGAGTCCATCGTGACCTACGAGCTCGAACCGGCCGCGGCAAAACCTGTGGAAGTGGCGGCAGCCGCCATGCCCGCGCCCGTGCGAACCGCGGCTATGCCGAAGCCAGTACCACCGCGCCTGCGCACTTCCCGAGATTCCTTGTGGATCAAAGTCGAGCCGGAAGAAACGCTCGGCCATTACGCCACCTGGCTGGAGATCCCGACGCAGCGGCTGCGCGCGCTCAACGGCCTGCGCTACAGTGAAGACATTCGCATCGGCCAGCGCATTCGCCTGTCGTATGCGCGGGTGTCAGCCACCGAGTTCGAGCGCCGGCGCAACGAGTATCACCGCGGCATCGAGGAAGATTTCTTTTCGACCTACAAGGTTGACAGCCTGCTGACCCACCGGCTGAAGCGCGGCGAAACCATCTGGAAGATTTGCAACGAAATCTACCAGGTGCCGGTGTGGCTGGTGGCGATGTACAATCCCGATCTCGATCTCTACAGCCTGAATCTGAACGATGAGTTGAAAATTCCGGCAGTCGTGAGCATCAATCCTGCTGCCACGCCGCCGATTCAGGAATAACCGGCCCCAATCTCTCCAAACTGAAACGGCCCGCGCGACTCCATCCCAAAACGGGAGTCACGGGGCCGTTTCTGTTTTCATCCTGCCGGCGCAACGGCGAGCGGCGTTGACTTCCCCACCCTTTGCCGCCCCCATTGCCGAGTTCTGCAAACCATCAGACGCGCAGCCGCAGCACCGGCTCGAGCCGGCCGTTTCTGCAGGGCCTGGATTTCGTCCCCTTTATTTCACCAATGCCATCTTGCGCGTCATGTTGAAGTCGCCGGCCTGCAACTGGAAGAGATAGACACCGGCGCTCAACGCTTTGCCGCGGCTGTCCTTGCCATCCCAGGCGATCCGGTAGACACCAGGCTCCTGCACCTTCTGCACCAGCGTGCGAACTTCCTGGCCCAGGGCGTTGAAGACTTTCAGTGTGACTGCCACCTGAACAGGAAGTTGATACTGTATCATCGTTTCCGGATTGAAGGGATTGGGATAGTTCTGTTGCAGCGCAAAGGTCACGGGCACGTCTGCGGCTTCCGCGACGTGCGTGGGCGTGGCCGGCAAATTGATGTTCACATTGCTGACGCTGGCCCCATTCGCCAACATGAGGCTGGCAGCATTGTGCTCATCCGTGCCGCCAAAATAAGCTGTGCCGCCAGGTCCGGAACTCAGCAACTTGTATTCACCAGCCGGCACTTCCTCCAGGGCAAACGCGCCGCTGGCATCCGCCACCGCTGAAGCAATCGTGACGCCGTTCGCCAGGGCATAGACTGCGGCATGGCCTTCACCGAGGCCGGAACTGCCACGCGTCACCCGGCCGGCAATTCGGTACGGTCCACGTTGTCCGGCTGCCAGGCTGAAATTGATGCCACTCTTTTCGACGCCTTCCTCCACCAAAACCGGCGTGGCCTCCCGCCACTGGCGTGCGTTGTCATAAAACTCAAGAATAAAATGGCGTGCCCACGCCAGCACGATGTACCTGCCCGGCGCCAGGCCAGACAGAGTGTATTCGCCCAGGGCGTCGGTCAACGCAAACGCAGCGGCTCCGGGAGTGGTGGGGATGGCCAGGACCGCGGCATGAGCGATCGGACTGCCGTCTGCCTCGGCCGTTACGATGCCGCTCAAGGCGCCGCGACGGCTGCTGAGTTTCTCCAATTTGAAATCAATGCCACTCGTTACATTGGGCGCGGTCACAGCAACCGGCGTGGCATTTTCGCGCGCGGCGGCGCCGTCATAGAACATCGGCTTGAAGCCTTTGGCTTCCACATAGACCACATACTCAGCCGTGCGCAGGCCCGGCACGCGATAGTTGCCCTGGCGATCGGTTTGGCTGCTCGCGGACCAATCGCTGCCCAGCATCCAAACGTGGACCGCAGCGCCAGCAATCGGCGTTTCATCGGCGCTGGCCACCACCCGCCCTGTGATCGCACCGCCTTGTTCCAGAGTGAAATCAATGCCGGCGACTTCGCCGCTTTCGGGGATCTCGAGGGCAGTCGCCTTCTCAAGCGAGGGGGCTTCCTGCCAGAATTCATTGAGGTAACCGCGCGCTTCGGCCATCACGAAATACTTGCCGGCGGGCAGTCCTTCGAGGCGATAAACGCCGGTCGAGTCCGTACGCGCCGCGTGCGGGCCGTTTAGATAGCCGGGATCGGTTGAGGGATGCGGGGCAAAGCGCTCGCGGAACGCCAGCACCACCGCGCCGACCAGCGGATCACCCGTGACCTGATCCGTGACCCTGCCGGTAATGCGGCTGAACGGATCGAGTTTGAAATCGATGCCTGTGGAGTGTTTGCCCTCTTCGACAACCACGGGGGTAGCCTGGCTGCGCTCACGCACGCCGTCATAGAACTCTTGATAATAGCCGCGCGCCTCCGCCATAACGAGATAGGAGCCGGGCGGCACGCCCGCGATATAGTTGCCGCTGTCGTCGGTGATTGCCGTGCGGACGACAAGCTCTGGCCGCGGGCCACGGATGGCATGAATCGTGACCAGGGCTTTCGCCAACGGCGCGCCGCTGACTGCGTCCAACACCCGGCCGCGAATCGCGCTGGCCGTGGCCAAAGCCAGATCTATGTCAGTAATCGTCGCCGGCGGTGTGACTGCTACCAGCCTGGCTTCGAGCAAACTGCCGGCATTGTCGTAGAATTCGCCGCGATAACCGGCGGCCTCGGCGAAGACGGCATAAGAACCTGCCGGCAGGTTCTCGATCAGATAGCCGCCTTGTTCATTCGTCACGGCATGATGCCTGAGGTCGGGCCGCACCACACGCGTGGCGAAGACGTGCGCGCCGGCAAGCGGCGTGCCGCCGTCTTCTGCGGTGATGAGGCCGGAGATGGCGGCGCCGCGGCTCAGACTGAAATCAATTCCACTGGCCGTGTCGTGCGCTGCGAGCTGTACGGGCGTGGCTTCCACAAACTGATCGGCGTTGTCATAGAACTCCGGCAGAAAACCGCGCGCCTGGGCCTTCACCACATAAATCCCGGGCATGAGATTGCCGATGAAATAACTGCCATCCTCGGCAATGGGCGCCTCGCCCCGCCAGGGGGAATCTGCCACACGCTCCGCCCAGACCACGCCAAAAAGCGGCGCCGTGCCATCCTCTGCCTCGACCTTGCCGGTGATTGCCGAAGTTGGCCGCGCCGCCACAATCACTTTGGCCGCGCCTTGCAACACACCCGCGCGGGTCTCCACAAAAGCCACAGCTTCGCCGCGCCGGAACTCGCGGCCGGCTGTGAAGATGCCATTTTCATCGATCTTGCCCAACTCCGGGGGCCGAACCTCCCAGCGAATCCGGTTGATTGCAATCGGCTCGCCGTTGGCGCCGAGCGCGATGGCTGAGAACTTCTGCTGCTCACCGGGCGGCACCACGGCACTCTCCGGGCGGATCACAACGCGCAGGTGCGGCGGCTCCTGCCGGCCAATCTTGACCTGCGCCCGGCCCATGAACAACATATTCCAACCTTCGGCTTTCGCCTCGGCGATCACGACGCCCACACCGGCATTGCGGCCGGCCATGAAAAATCCGTCGTCGGTGATCTTGCCCAGGGAATCCGGTTCGACGCGCCAGCGCAGACTGGCAATGCGAATGCGCTGGCCGGAGGCATCAAACAACGCGGCTTCGAAGCGCTGGCCCTGGCCGGGTTGCAAGCTCACTTCCGAAGGGGTAACGATGAGGGTGGGTTCTCGCTGCGCCAGGGCGGCTGCGGCCATCCCCAGCAGCAACAAGACGGCATAACGCAAAGCTCTCATAGCTAACTCCTTGTGAGGGGATACAAAAGTGGGACTGAATGTTGGTCATTCCACCGTGCGGCAGCGGCTCGAGCTTTGTGCCGCGCCACGTTTTTCCACCACCCACACATTCTCCCTTGATTGCATTCACCTCCTTGTTTCGTCCGCTCTCCCGGGTATTGAATTCGAGATCATGTTCGGCCAGACCGTGAAGGAACTGTCTCTGCAGGTTTGCGCTGCAAAAAGAGCGTTGGTGAAGTCACGGACATGCTGTTGAGCACTTCACCAGCTCCCTCTTGACTTCGCTGGCGAGATCATATGAATGTCACTGCCAGAGAGTGATCCACCGGATCGAAACAACAGCATGAGCGTGATGAGTTGGGCCTTTGCCCTACTCGGCGAGCTTCAGCGCTTCCCGCAACAATTCGAAGGCCAGCGCCGCAGTTTCTCCTGCGACATGAAGCTGGCCGGCATCATAAGCCGTCTGGGCGCGCATCCGCATTTCCGTGGCTTGCCCCACCAAAATCTGAGCAAAGCCCGACTCATCACCTTGCAGGTTGCTGCTCACTTCGTTCAACGTGGCCTCCAGCTCCTGCAGACGCTGGCGCAGGGTCTCTTGATTGGGCGCCGCGGGAGTTGTGCTTTGCAGCACCATCTCTGCCTGCAGCAGGTACCTCTCCGCCACGCGCACCATCAGCCGAAAGGCCGCCACCGAGCGCAAGGAGTGCTGCGGCCGCTGGCAGATTTTTTCCGCCGTTGCCGTCGCGCGGCGGGCAAGCTCCAGCAGGGAACGGGCCTCGTCATTCGAAGCAGCCTCGACTTCGGCGGCGACTGTTTCGCAATCGTTCTGCACCTGCGCCACTTCGGCTTCGCACTGCTTCACAAAGTCAGTAGCCGTGACGTTGCCGCCGCGGGTTGCCAGGGCAACCAAATTGCGGCCGCTTTCGATAAAGCGGCCGGCTTGATGATAGCGCTGTTGCTCAAGGGCCTCTTCCGCCTCGCGGCTGAGTTTGCGCGCCTGGTCGAGCAGCACTGCCGCGCCCGGCCGGGCGCTCGCTGCCACGCTCGCGCCTTCTGCGGTGGCCAGTGCATCACGCAGCTTGTTCAGTTCACTGCGCAGCCGGTCACCATTGGCTGGTGCGGCGGCCGGGCACAAGTCAATGACGCGCAGGAACAGGCGCGTGGCGCCGTTGAAAAATTTCTCTGCACGCAGATACTCGCCACGGCGCACAGCCTCCTCCGCCAGGCGGCTTTGCTTGAGGCCTTGCTCATAGACCTGCCGCGCCATGGGCCGCCGGCACTGCTGCAATCCCTCCTGCGCCCGCTGTGCCAGCTCCGCGAGATATTGCCGCGCGCGTTCGGCGCGCTCGCCGGGTGGACTCGCGACGGTCGAACCCTGCACCAACCGCAAAGCACGCTCGAGCAAGGCAATGGCGAGGCGGTATTGTTCCACCCCGCGCACGCTGCGATCCAGCAGGGCACGTTCGCCGAGCTGTTGAATCTTGCGTGCTTCCTGCACCAATCGCTCGGCCTCACGATTGCCGCTGCCAATCACCTCACTCTCTGCCCGCCGCATAAGCTCATCGAGTTGCGTGCGCAATCGCTGGATCGGCACGCGCAAGGCCAGCTCCATCGCCGCCTCAGCCAGGCGGCGCGCTTCGATCATGCGGAGACTGGCTTCCCGCCACCGGCGCTCACCAAAAGCCTGCTCGGCTCTCTGGCGTTGCGTCTCGGCCTCTGCCAGCAGCTTGCGGGCTTCTTCACCGCCAAAGGTCTGCACCACCTCGGCCGCGGTTTCCAGCAATGCCTTGAGCCTTTCCAGCTCGCCGCGCAAGCCAAATTCGCTTTGCGCGAAGGCCGCCCCCGTCAGCGAAGCGATGAGCAGCAGGGGAATCATCCAATGTTTTTTTGAAAATCGGAACATGGGCAGACCTTGAGAGCCAATTTACCAACTGCCGTGCCTGCAATGGCTGTGCCGTCTTGGCATGATTTCTTCGTCTTCGATCGGACGCATTGATTTGCAAAGGGATAAAGAGAGAGAAGGACGAACAACCGCGGCGTCATACGGCGAAATGTACCCTATTGAACACAGGACCATGCACCTAAAGGGTCAAGCGAGCAGGGGCGCATGGGGAAGGATTTCAACCTGCGCCTCGCCAACCTCGCCGATTGGAAATCAGACAAAATACCAGCGCCGCCAGAGAGGAGGATTAATGTGCGCCACGACACGTCCATCAGCACTGGCGGCACCGCCTCCGCTCAACCCGGCAAGGGTTCCTGGTTCCGTCCGCATCAGGCGCTTGGGCAAGAATCCGCAGCCGCAGTTCTGACTTCAGTTTCGCAAGAATTCAATCGCTAGAGCGCTGCCTCGTACAAAGCGCGCAAATCATCCCTGGTTACCGGCCGTGGATTGAGCTGATGCGAGGCGTCCTCGAAGGCTTGCTCAACCAGCGCGGGAATCTGTTCGACTTTCACTCCCACGGCAGAGAGTTTCTCCGGAATGCCGGCGAACTTGTTGAGGCGCCGGATGGTGAGAGCGGCGGTCTCGTCTTTCCTGGCCTGCAAAGCAGCAGCAATCTCGGCAAACCGTTCCGGCGCCGCGTTCTGATTGAATTCCAGCACGTATGGCAACATGATCGCGTTCGCCAGCCCGTGCGGCAGAGCCGCGAGGGCGGAAAGCGGATGCGCCAGCGCGTGGCACACACCCAAACCCTTTTGCAGCGCCACCGCGCCCATAAGGGCGGCCATCATCATGTCGGTGCGCGCCTGCACGTCGTCGCCGTAATGCACCGCGCGCAACAGGCTGCCGGCAATCAAGCGTATGCCCTGCAACGCAATGCCGTCGCACAAGGGATGATAACCGCGGGCAACATAGGCTTCGAGGCAATGCGTAAGCGCATCCATGCCGGTGCCAGCGGTGATGTGCGGCGGCAGCCGGAGCGTCAGCTCCGGGTCGTAGATCGCCAGGCGCGGCATGAGATGCGGCGAGAAGATCACGGTCTTGCGCTGCGTGGCGTTGAGCGTGATCACCGCGCTGCGGCCGGCCTCGCTGCCGCTGCCGGCGGTGGTGGGAATGGCAAGCAGCGGCGGCAACAACGGCCGCACGTGGCGCCAGCCTGCGAGCTTTTCGTCGTATTGCGCCAATGGCGGCGGATGCGTGGCCAGCAAGCCAATGGCTTTGGCGGCATCCAGCGGCGAGCCGCCACCCAAGCCGATGATCATGTCGCATTTCTCCTGCTGAAATCGCGCGACCCCGGCCCAGAGAATGTCCTCGGTCGGATTCGAGACGACTTCATCGGACACGCTGAATTCCAGCCCGGCTTTTTTGAGCGGCACCGTGACTTGTTTGATGATGCCGCTCGCCACCAGCCCCTTGTCTGTCACGATCAGCGGCCGCAGGCCGCCCAGCTCGCTGAGCGCCGCCTCGAATTGGCCGATCGCGCCCGGCCCGAAGATGATTTTGGTGGGAAAGGAGAAAGTGGTGATCATGGCCGTTGCAGGAAAATTGTTTCAGAGATTGGCGATTTTGGACTGACTCTAAAGCTCCAGCCCCAACGCGATGGTGATGACATTCGCATCGAGATGGCGGTAGTCGGTGAGACCTTTGCCGTAGTGCAATGACAGGTCGATTGGCAGCATGATTTTGATCTGGCGGGGCGTGTGGAATCCCAGGCCGTAGGTGAACCCGTCGATCTTGGCGCGCGCACGGACGTCGGCGAAATCGAAGCTGTAGCCCAGGCGACTGTAAAGATGATTCAAGAACTGCAACTCAACGCCGAGGCCCAAATGATTCCAACGGCTGTACCTCTCTTCGTCGCGCAGACTTCTCTGGTATTCCAGTGTGGCCATGACGCCCAAATCAGCTTCCGGCCGCGGCATGGTGCCAACCGAAAGACCTGAACGCAGCAGCCTGATGGGCGCGCCCAGCGGATATTTTCCATGCTTCAGCTCCTCTCCCAAGTTGCTGACCGAGACCGCCAGAGCATACCAGACTTTTTCTGTGTCGAGGCGATATCTCATGCCGGCATCCACCAGAAAGCTGTGCGCATTCAAGCCGGGAAAGTACATTTCCAGGTATTTCGTGTTCAAGCCAAGGGCAATCATGCTTTGCTTGAAACCGAGTCTGGCGGCGCCGGAGAATTGCGCTTCCCGTACGCCGATTCTTTCTTCCCCAATGGCATTGCCGAACCCGTCGGTGAGCTCGATCTTACCCAGATTCAGATTGAAGAAATGCGCGCCCAACGTGATGCTCCTACCAACCGGCAAGCCAAGGGCAAACGCCTCCTGGTTGAAGAGCATGCCGCTGAAGCTGCCCGCGGCCGGAATGTGCGAATAGGCGACGGTGAGATTTTCCAGCCGCAACCCGGCGGGATTGGTGTAGGTCGCAAACAGCCCTTCGCGATACGCGGCGCCGGTCAGGCCCAGGGCCATTCCTTGCGCGTCATTGGGCCGCAGGATCTGCGCCAGCTCGGTCAAGCTCAGACTGGGGTAATCGGACTTTGGGAAACCAGATTGCGCCAGTGCCTGACCTTGCAGAATGAGTGCCGCCCACAGACAGCTCACAACCAAATGCCTTTTCATGGTTGAATCTCCCAGTTTGGTTGCCATGAAGACAGATAGATGTGAAGCAACCGAGGCGGGCACCCTGGTGGCACCTGTCCAAAACCGCGAATTTTCAAGGAAATGTTTCTGCGACGGCTTGGCCGTTGCACCAAACTCCTCGAAGATTCCACGATACTCGAGAGCTTCAACGCTCCGGCTCAGTCGAAGTTGGAGCACTCTCGGACAGACACCAGATCTTCAGAACCAGGCAGTTGCAGAACTGCCGTGCCGGCGCTGCAAACGTGCGCTGCACCGGCCCGGCAAAACGGATTGCAGAAAACACCTTTGCGCAACACCATAGGCGGAGGCGGATCAGCCGTGTGGCAGGAGAAACGTGCCAGCGCTGAGTGGATCGGCCGCTGCGCGCGTTACCCGGCGAACTTCCTCCCTGCTTCCAGCTCGAGGGTCACGATGCGCCAGGCAGGAATGTCCAGCTCCAGCCGCGATTTGGAATACACCGTAATCTCCTCCAGGCGTTCTTCCGCGAGATTGACGCGCCAGGCATGCGAGATGGGCAGGCCCCACGCGAGATGGCCGCGCACGCGCTCAGTCGAAGCATTGTACAGCCGCACGATGGTGGTGTTGCGCTGCTCGCAGCGTTTGATCGCGGTGATGGTCAAACAGGCCGGCTCGCATTGCAGCAGGGAGAATTGCGCCGGCAGGTTGCCGCCCGCGCCGGTGCATTGTTCTTCAAACACGGGCACGCGATAGGATTCCGCCACTGCGGCGAGATTCAACTTCTCCGCGGCGCCGGCATAAGGAAAAATGGCATAGCGAAACGTCTGCGGCCCCAGGCACTGGGCCTCGGGCGTCGCATAGAAGGGTCCGGCATGATCGCGCCGCGTCGCCAAATCCCCGCGCGACAGCCAGCCCACGGCGCGCAGCAAGGTCACCGCCAGCTCCACGCCGCCCTTGCCTTTGATGGCTTCATACTCATACAGTCCGTGCACCAGAACCGCCAGGCCGCGGCGCTGCTCTTCGACGGCGCAGAATCCCTGCAGCGGCGCGGTGGGCACGGGCGCCTGGCGCCAGTCTTTGCCGGCCGGCCGTTTGAGCGGGCGCTGCACCATGCAAAAGGCTTGTCCCGTGAGCGTGTGCTGCGCCGCGAGGGCAGACGGCACGTGCACGCGCAAACGATGGTCGCGCGCCAGGTTGGTAAATTTGAGCTCGACTGCAACCCAGGGCGAGGCCGCGGTCACGGTGAATTTCCAGTGCACCGGACAGGTGACGGTGTGGGCGTGACGGCGCTTGCGATTGCGGTCATAACTCACCGGCAGCCGCAGGGCACTTTCGGCCTCGACTTCCACCGCCAGCGGCGAGCGATGCGTGATCTTGAGTTTGCCGCGCTGGTTGCGGCTCCAGATGCCTTTGTCTTTGGGCGCAGGGGAATAGTCATACTCATCACCGAGATCAGCGGTGTCTTCCAGCACGTTCAGCCGGTGATACTCTTTTTTCGTGGCTTTGTGATAGAGATCGAAACTGCCGTCGCCGGCGAATTTCACGCGAAAGAACTTGTTCTCCACCACATTGCCGCGCACGGTCACCCCATCTTGCAGCCTGGCGGTGGCTTGCGGCCGGAGCGTCAGCGCGCGATAGCCCACCGCCGGCGCGTGCTCGACCAGATATTCGAGTTCGACAGCGCGCCAGGGTTTTTCCCCGGTCAAAGCGGTGAGGTTGAAGTTGGCGATGTCGCTATCGAGTTGTGCGCGTTTGGCCGCGTAATCCAGCGGCCGGACGTCGGAACCGGGATGCGTGCACACGGAGAGAAAAGCCTCGGGCAGCGCATAGCCGGGATGAGAACGCAGCGTGCGCACCTTGATCACGTGGGTGGGCACCACTTCACCGGTGGCATCGACCAAAGTCATCTCCTTCGCCGGCCGGCTCGGCGGCACCAGCACGATCGAGCGCACCACGGCGGAACGCGCAAAGGCCAGCGTATTCACCGCGATCACGGTCGGCGCCGATTCATGCTTGACGCGGCCGGCCAGCACCTCCAGGCTGGAGGCCACGGCCAAACGGCCGATTTGCCGCGCTTCTTCGAAACGCGGCAGCATGTCACGATGCACCTGATCGATGCTGCAACCGCAAATGGAATCATGCGGATGATTTTTGAGCAGCGACTTCCAGGCTTGTTGCAGGAAGCCGGCGAAGCTTTCGGCGCCGGCGAGCTGGCCGGCGAGCACGCCCAGCGGCTCGGCCTGCCGGCTCAACAGGTTCTCGCAGGCATCGTTTTGCTGCTTGAGATAGACGCGCGCGGACAGCACGCCGGCGAGCACGTCGTGGCGCTTGCCGGAATGGATTTCACCGGACCAATCCGCCAGCGACAAGCCGGCGCGGCGCAGCGTGTGCACGAAGCGCGAGAAAGTGGTGTGTTCCACCTGGCTGTCCGACAGCACGCTGTTGGCGTAGGCGAGGATGCGCGGCAGATCAGCCTGCGGTTCTTGATGATCGCAGCCGTTGTTGATCAGCAAATGGCGGGTGTCGTCGGTGCCCGGCTTGGCCACGGCCCCGAGCGCCTGGGCTTCCTGCTTGAAGAAATCGACCACCAGATCGAAGCGCGGTGTTTCCGCAGCGCTTTCCTGGCCGGACTCAAACCCGATTTGGTTGCCGTTGCAATAAGTCTTGAATTGATTAACCGCCAGCACGCGGCTGCCGTCGGGCGCCACCCAGAGAAACTCGGTGCCCAGTTCGTCCTGCTCATCGCCCATGCCACGCGTGAATATGAAATTGTCGATTTGAAAGCCGCGCAGAATTTGCGGCAGTTGCGCGACGTGGCCGAAGGAGTCCGGGCTGTAGCCGACTTTCATCACGCCGCCAAAAGGCAGCCCGACACGCTGACCGGCCATCAGATTGCGAATCAACGCCTCACCGCTGACCAGGAACTCGTCGGGCAGCACATACCACGGCCCGATCTCCAGCCGGCCGGCTTGAATGAGATTGCGCAGGCGTTCGCGGTTTTCCGGGCGGATTTCCAGATAATCCTCCAGCACGATGGTTTGCCCGTCAAACACGAAGTAGCGAAACTCGGGCGTGCGTTCGAGCAGGTCCAGCAGGCGGTCGGTCAGGCGCACCAGGCGCATGCGATATTGCTGAAAGGTGCTGTACCACTCGCGGTCCCAGTGGGTGTGCGAGACCACGTGAAATTTGAACCGGACTTTCTTCGCGGCAATGACGCTGCCTTTCCGGACCTTATGTGTGTACGGGCTGGTGTAGATCATTTGACTATCCGAGCGTAAATGATGGGGAAACGACTGGAAAACAAACGGCAACGGGATTGCGATCAGGGAACGCGGCGGTCGCCGGCGGGAAGAAACGGGAGGGTTCAAACCGGAGTGGGCCGGCAAAAAGCAGCGATGTTCGCCGTGCCGGCGCTGCTCCGTTGCCGCCGGGCGAGCTGGGCTGGTCCGCGGCGGCCGTCAATGGCGCTGACTGCCAAGACCGAAAGCCGGTTTTGGCCATGCTCCCTCCTGCTGTGCGCATAACGCTTTTGGGGGCCAAGGACCCCAACAGGTTGCGACCTCATCTCCGGCTCCTGCTCCGCCGCGCGAGTGCTGCGACCGCAACACCAGCCGCAACAGCGCACGGAGCAGGCGCCGGCATTTCGACTACTCCTTGAAAACGGGTTGTCCTTTCACCTTGAGGGTTTTGACTTCCCAAGGCGCGAGTGTTATGGTCAAGCGCTGTCCGGAAAGCGGCAGCGGCTTGTCTTCCCATTCGATGAGATTGACTTCACTGACCGCGGTGGCGGAGAAAGGCAGCGTGACGCTGGCGTTCACCGCCGTGCCGGTGCTTTCGAACAGGCGCACGATCCAACTATCGTCATCTTCGGCTTTCTTCAGCGCCGACAGCACCACGTTGCGCGGCTCGACGCTCACGAAACTGTGAGTCGCCGGCAGCGCGCCGGCGTGCTGCGCCACGAAGCGCGCAATTAAAGGCTGATTGAAGCCATGGCCGGCTTGAATGGCCTGCTTCCAATCGCCTTCGTGCGGGATGATGGCGAGATTGAATTGCTGCTCGCCCTGGTCCAGCGAGGTGGCGCTGCGCAAGGCGGTAATTCGCACGAAGCCATCCTTCACATCCGCGCTGTATTTGCCGTCATTCACCACGGTCACGCCGAATTGGTCGTTGGAAAGGTCGAGCCATTTCTGCATGGGCACTTCTTCGCCATTCATCGGTCGGGCCATGGCGCCAAAGGGAATTTCGAATTGCGCGCGGCTGTCCGGCACGTAAAACGGAAAGCCGATTTTCAAGACTCGATCCTGCTCCTGCCAGCGGACAGTGTATTGCAATTCCAGGCGTGGCAGATTGGCGTAGATCACATACTCCTGGCGCAGAGTGGTGTTGCCGTAGGCCAGATAGGTGCGCAGGCGCGCGCGCAGCGGCCCGGCTTCGATGATTTCGGGCCGCGCCGACATGCGCACGATTTCGCGGCGGCCGTCGTAATCGAATTCCAGCGCGGTTTGCGCGGTGTTGCGCTCGCCCAGCATTTCGAGGCCGCCGGCCGACGCCATCCATTCCCGGTTTTGGCGGCTGTCCACCAGCCGCAGCAGCCCGCCGGAAGCGGAATCCAGGCGCACGGTGAAGAAACCGTTGTTCATCGCCAGCGCGGGCAGATCGATGCGCGCCCGGCCGGGAACTTCGGGCTCCTGCTTGAGCCATTCCAGCCAATAGACTTTGTAGCCGAGCGCCGGCACATTTTCCGGAAAGAAGAGCAGCTTGTAGTGAATGCCTTCCGCCGTCGAGTCGCGCAACAGAATTTGCGCCGGCAGGCGCACGCCGGATGCCTCGCGGAAGTACGGCAGCGGTATCAACCGTTGCGTGCTGTCCGCCGTGACTGCTTTTTTGCCGCGTTTGGGTTTCGTTGCCACCGGTTTTGCGGGCGGTGGCGGCGGCACGGTCACTTCCACCTCCACCACGTCGGTGCGCGGCCAGTTGAGCGAATTGTAGACCACCAGGGCATTCTCCGAGCTGTTCGCCGACTTGGTGTTGATGGCGGTCTCGATTCGCGTCATGGCCTTGTCCAGCGCAGCCTTGGCCGTTTCCGTCGCTTCGCGATAGGTGCGCAGTGCGTCTTCACTCACGCCGCTGGTGGTGGCGCCGGCAAAAATGCTCTGCGATTGATTGAAAAGAACGCTGCGCCATTGTTGGGTGAATTCGGCTTGCGGATAAACAAAGCCGTACTGCCGGGCGATCAGGGCAAAGGCCTCGGCCGCGGGCAGGGCCATCTCACTGCGGCGATGGCTGCGTTTCAGCCGCGCATTGTTCACCCACGCGCCGCGCATGGCAAAATTGATCTCATCGCGATGCACGCTGAGCTTGCGCCTGGCGGTTTCCAATTCATCGAAAAAGCCGCGCACGCCCGTCATGCGCACCGACGGCACCGCCGGATGATTCGCGCGCCCTGCGGTAAGATAGGCCAGATCGTCCGCGAGACGGATATCACGGCTGGCAGGGCCGCTGCCGACGCCGTACAACCGCACGGCTTTGGGCCAGCCAAAGCGCTGGTTCGCAGCCAGGGCGTGCCGGCCCTCATCGCGGCTGAGCGGCAGATCGAATTGCTCCGGCGGCCGATAGCCCAGCACCCGGCTGCCATCCAGGCCCTCCCACTCGAACAGCCGCATCGATTCCCACGGCCGGTAAAACACGTAACTGCGCATGCCGCTTTTCTTGAGAATCTGCGGCACGCTCACCGCGTGCCCAAAGCTGTCCAGCATCCACGCGACTTTCGTTTCCGCCCCGAACTTGGCCTTGAGATAACGTTTGCCGTAGAGAAACTGGCGCGCCAGGCTTTCGCCGGCCGGCAGATTCATGTCGCTCTCCGCCCAACTGCCGCCCACAATCTCCCAACGCTTCTGTTGCACGGCCTCGGTGATGGCATTGAAGAGCTGGGGATCGTTTTGTTCGACCCACCAATAGGTCGAAGCATGCGCCTGCGAAAAGTGAAAGCCGGGATACTTCGCGAAATTCTTGATCACCTGCGCGAAAGTGGCGCGATAGTGCTGCATGCCGGCCCCAACATCGGCGTACTTGCCGAGATCGACATGCGCATTGCCGACCAGGCTCACGTCGGGAACTTTCAGCTCGGCTTCCGGCACCTGGGGCAGCTTGGCGTGCGCTTCGTCAATGAGCTGGTTGAGCGTGGCGACGTCGCGCGCCTTGAGCGCCGCGAACATCTTCTCATCGAGCGTCTTCTGCTCCGCGATTTCATCGCCGCGGTATTGCTGCAGCAGCGCGGCCGCCGAGAGATAGCGCCGCAAGGCAAGATTCTCGACGGCAATGGTGAGCCGCGGCACGGGAATCTCAGCGTCAGCGGCGGCAACGGCGTCGGCCTCATAGCGGCTGGCGCGGCCGGCACTGGCATGCACCACGATTTCGTAGCGCGCCGCGACCTCGGCGCTGTCGGTGAGAAACAGATCACCGGTATAGCCCGGGTGATTGAACAGCCGCTGCTCGCCGTTGACCAGCACCGTGCCGACTGCCGTGCCCAAATCCGCCGAGACATAAAGCGGCATGCCTGCCCATTCCCACGGCACGAACAGCACGCGGCGAAATCCGCTGCTGCCGTTGCTGGCGAGCGGCTCGACGCCTTCGACTTCGAAGCTGCCGAGAATCTTGTCCAGCAGCCGCGCATCGTACTGCAGCGGCACCACGCGCTTCACTTCGTGATTGTCGAACTGCAGCCGCATTTGCCACGCGCCCGAAGCCTGAAAGCTGTTGAGAATGGCGCTGACCGGCACCGTAAAGTAAACCGCGCGAATCTCTCCGGCATGCAACTCGAACGCCGCTTCGCCGCCCACCGCCTTGCCGTTGCGTGCCAGCAGCCGGGCGCGGCAGCCGCCGAGCGGCTGCTGCTGCGGATTGAAAATCACCGTGCGGAATTGCAGCGCCGGGCGGTTTTCCACCGTGAAGATGGCTTTTTCCGCCGGCTCGATCTTGCGAATGCGAATCAATTCCGGATCGGCGCGCGGAATCGTGGTCAGGCGCTCGGGAGTTTCCGCCTGCACTGTCAGGCCCGTGGCGTTGGGAAAACGCGCGGCGAGCGACCATTCACCGACGCCGTTCATCACTTTGAACAGCAGCGCATTCCAGCCCTTTTGCAGCGTGATCGTGAGCGTGTCCTGCTCCAGGCGATTCGCGCGCCGGTCTTCTTGCATCCACACCGGCTGGCCGTTGACGCGCAAGGCAGCAAAGTCATCGTAGCTGACGATCAACGCGACGGCGCTGTCGCGCGCCGGGCTGTGCACGTAACAGTGCGCATAGGCAACGACCTTCTCCACCGGAAAGAAATCCAGCATCAAATCCAGAAAGTCGAGATGAGCCTCAGGCGTTTGATAATGCCGCCAGCTTCGGCCGGCGGTGGTCAGCCCGCCATGCGGCCGCACGATCGCCTCATTGCCGGCATAGTCAGTCTCAAGCCCATTGCCTTTTTCAGTGGAGAAGGGGCCGAGCACAAGCCACTCGCGAATCTCCTGCGCCTGCAACCGCGGCGCGGCGGCGATCAGCGCGGCAATGACAAAGAACATGTACCAACCCAGGCGCTGACGCCTGCCGCTCGGCGGGGGCATCAGGCCGGTTGTTGCTCCGCCCGCGCGGCGCAACGCCGCGACGTGCTTCTTTTCATCACTCCAAAACTGACATTGCCACCGACTTGTCACTCCCTGTGCCGTGTCGAGCAATCTCCTGAACATGTTTGCCTCCTGGCAGTTGCACAGCGCAGGCCTGCTGCCAATCCGTGCGGCTCTGTGCCCATCATGCTTTCAACTTGGTCACGTTGCGGGCGCAGCAAGCGCGTCGCCGCCAAGCGATTGCGATGAGGACGAGCCGAACGTCGGGTTTGAGGGCTGCCATGCGCGGGCAAACTGCAATGCTGTCTGAATCCGAGTTGCGAAATCCCAATTGAAGTCTGCCGTTGTCAAACAATCCAGCCAATTGTCAAAGAAATTACCCGCGAAAACGGGCATTTGCAGGATTATAAGGCCCTCATATTCGACGCAGACGAACGGATTTTCACCTGCAAGACCGAGCACACAAATTGCAGCTT
Organism: bacterium; assembly: GCA_037445455.1. Taxonomy (GTDB): domain Bacteria; phylum Zhuqueibacterota; class Zhuqueibacteria; order Zhuqueibacterales; family Zhuqueibacteraceae; genus Coneutiohabitans. Next base: position 23,999 of record JBBIKM010000013.1, read on the forward strand.
CTCAAAAGCGGCAAAAATATAATGAACTTTTGACGTGTGTCAAAGATTTTTGTACGCTTAAGCCCTTTCAGGTGAAGAAAAACAGGCTGCACGAGTCTTATAGTGTCTCTTAAGACACCTGATTCTTGAGACATGGCTGTTTCAGGAGGAGTCAATCCTGACACCTGCCGCCCAATTCGGGACTAATGCTGACGGTGGAGAGGCCTCCAAAACGCGCAGACGCGTGAGAGTCACCGGGCGGAGGCTTCTGCGAAATTCATGAGTACAGGAGGATTGAACAAAGGAACAAGGCAGGTCAAAACCGCAGAAGACGAGTCACTCCTCCACCCAGCCGCTGATGGAGACAATGACACTGGCGAGGCGTTGCTGGTGTGGCTGATAGCCGGCAAAGAGGACGAGGCGCCGGAAAACGAGCGGATGGTGGGAAGGTAGCGGCAGGCCCTCTTCCTTGAACTGGCCGAACAACACCACCTGTTGGTCACGCGAGATCCCTACCGGACGCAAGGGAATCTCTTCCCACCAGCGCGCGGGCAGTTGCACGGCTTTCGTTTCTGCCGCCGCCCAGCGTGAAAGGCTTGCGAGAGTGTCCGCGGTGAGGCGGCGGCAAATGCCCGCGGCTTCGCGCTGCCAGACTGTTGCGAAAGCCTGCAGTGTGGTTGAATCGAGACTGGGCGCGATCATGACGAAATCAGGCCCGAGCGGCTGCAACTCCGGAAGAAGAATCAGCGCGGCCATTGGTTCAACCTGTGGCATGTTCGAAGCGGCGGAGGTCGAGGGCAGAGTGACGGTTTTCTGGCTGCAGGCCAGCAGCAGCAGCGCCAGACTTGCAACACCAGGCAGTTTGATCATGGCGGGAGGAGTCAGTGTCCGTCTGAATGTGCTCGACCTCGGCTGAGCCGAGGCGAGCCAAATCATTCATTCGCAGGAAAGGCCGGCTGTTGGTATCATCCTGGTTCGATTGCGGGACTGTCAGCCGGCCATTTCACGCTCGCCGGGGACTGCGAAAGGCGAAGCCGCCGGTTTCGCTAGTTTGCCCGCAACGTCTGCACAAAGTCGTCGAAGCTGGCGCGCCAATGCTCGACCGTCTTTTGCGGACCGACGGCTTTGAAGAACCAATTGCCGTTGGGCATTTCAACGATGGCCGCCAGCATGGCGTAGTCCGGCAGTTCATCGAAAGGCCCGCTCATCATCATCGGCGATTGCGATTTGAGATAGGTGCCGGTCACCGACACCACAGTCACGTCCAGGCCGTTGGCGCGCAGGTGCTTGGGCTGCGCGTGGTCACGCGTTTCGCTGCCGTCGGGTTGTTTGAACTGGCCATACCAGCGGTCGAGATTGGCCTGCACCGAGCCGCCGGTGCCAGGAAAATGAAAGACCACCAGCTCGCCGTCGGCCGCGCCTTCCACGCCGGGCCAGCGGAACTGCGCTTTGCGCATGTTGCTGGCAGGCGGCTCTGCAATCCAACCGGCGGGCGCGGTGTAGCTCACCTCACCGGCGAGGGCGGGATGGGAGTCTCCCTGTTGAGCTGGCGATTCGTCTGCTTTCTTTTCGTTGGATTGGCATCCCAGCCAGGCTGCCAGGAGGACGAACGGCAAGAGTGAGTGCTTAGGGCGCAACATTTTTTCTCCTTGTGATTATCTTGTAAAGGTCAACAGCGGCGAAATAAAGCAAGACCAGCCAGGGCGCGCCGTGCTGCAAGGTGTCCCACCAATCAATCAGAGCCATGCCGTGCGCACCGCCGAGGATCCAGCGGATTTTGCCGAACAGATGAGGCTCGGGGACATACGGCGCCAGCCCGAGAGTGAGACAGGCGAAAAGGATCAAGGCATACTTGGACATGGGCAGCGGTCACGAGAGCGAATCCCAAAACAGGTAGAGAGAAAAGGCGATAACGACGATGATCACGAAGCCGCGAATCCAGGCGTGGCCCTTGCGCACGGCATAGCGCGTGCCGATGTAGCCGCCCACCGCATTGCCGAAACCGAGAGCAGCGCCCAGCAGATAATCGACGTGGTCATTCATGACAAAGACGGCCAGCGCCGCGATGGTGAAAATGAAAACGACGATGACTTTCACGGCATTGGTGGCCACGAGATCAAAACCGGTCAACGCCATGACCAGAATAATCAGAAAACCGACGCCCGCCTGAATGAACCCGCCGAACACACCCACGCCGAAGAAACCAATCACGAAGGCCAGCCGGCGCCAGCCGGTGAGCGGCCGGGGATTCTCGCGCAGGCGTTTGCTGGGGTCCGCCACAATCAGGATCAGCACACCGATCATGGTGAGCGCCAGCGCGCGTTTGAATTGGTCATCCGGCAGATCGATCGCCAGGTGCGCGCCGGCAATGGCGCCCGCCACCGCCGGCACGGCAGCCAGGAGGCTGATGCGCCACGGCATGACGTTTTGCTGGTGGAAGCCGGCGATCGCCACCACGTTTTGCATGAGAATGCCGATGCGGTTGGTGCCGTTGGCGGTTGCGCTCGGCAGGCCAAGGAAGATCAACAGCGGCAACGACAACAGCGAACCGCCGCCCGCGAGAATGTTGATGAATCCAACGAAGATGCCGATGCCAAACAGCGTGAGCAGTTGCCCAGTGAGGGAAAGCATGCTTGCGATCCGGTCTGTTGTCTTGCCCCCCGGTCTGCACAGCCTCCTGCGCCCCGGCGCCCGCCGCATGGGGCCGGGCGCAACCACGATTCGTTTGAAAGAGGCGGACGAATTTTCGTATCTTGCCTTCACCTCGCGCAGGACGAGAAAAGTTATAAATCATTCTTTGAATATCAAGCCCGTTCTCCGCGGGCAGCCTGTTCTGAACCCATTCGCAAGTGATGGATTTCCGGTATGCAACGAGATTTGAACGCACTGGCAAACAATGTTTTCGATGTGGTCATCATCGGTGGCGGTATTTACGGCGCCTGTGCCGCGTGGGAAGCGGCGCTGCGCGGCTTGTCGGTCGCCCTGGTGGAAAAGGACGATTTCGGCGGCGCCACTTCGGCGAACAGTTTGAAGATCATTCACGGCGGCTTGCGCTATCTGCAGCATGCCGATTTCAAACGCATGCGCGAATCGATTCACGAGCGCATGGTGTTGATGCGCATCGCGCCGCACTTGGTTCACCCCCTGCCCTGCGTCATGCCGACCTACGGCCACGCCTTGAAAGGCAGAGAAGTGATGGCGGTGGCCATGTTCCTCAATGATCTGGTTGGCTTCGACCGCAACCGCCTGGACGATCCCCAAAAACGCCTGCCCGCCGGCCGCGTGATCTCGAAGGAAGAATGCCGGCGCCTGATTCCCGGTGTTGACGAAAATGGCCTCACCGGCGGCGCGCTCTGGTATGACTGCCACGTCTACAACTCCGAGCGCCTGCTGCTTTCCTTTCTGCACGCCGCAGTGAAAAGAGGCGCGCAGGTGGCGAACTATCTGCCGGTGCGCGGCTTCTTGCAACAAGGCAACCGGATCACCGGTGTCGAAGTCGAGGATGCCTTCACCGGCCAGCGCTTCGCGGTGCGAGCTCACCTGACCATCAACAACAGCGGACCCTGGGTGAATCAAGTGCTCAGCCTGAAAAACGGCCGGCCACCGCAACCGCCCGTGCTGCTCTCCAAAGCCATGAACCTGGTCATCCGCCGGCAACTGGTTCCCAACTACGCCGTCGGCGTGCCAAGCAAATTCGAATTCAAAGACGCGGACGCCATTCTCAACAAAGGCTCGCGCCTGCTCTTCCTGCGCCCCTGGCGCCACCTCTCGCTCATCGGCACCACTCACGTCGCTTACCACGGCGACCCGGAGCATTTCAAGATTACCGAGCAGGACATTCAGGATTTCGTGAATGAATTCCACGCGGCTTATCCTGCCGCCGGCCTGACCCGCGGCGACGTGTCCTATTACTACGGCGGACTGCTGCCCATGGAAGGCGTCAATCCGCGCACCGGTGACGTGAAACTACTGAAGCAATATCTGCTCAAGGATCATGCCGACGAAGAGGGCCTCGAGGGCTTACTGACCGTGGTGGGCGTGAAGTACACGACGGCGCGTGACGTGGCGCAGAAATCCATCGACCTGGCGCTGCGCAAGTTGCAGCGGCCCGTGGTCAAATCGACCTCGCAAGAACAACGGATTCACGGCGGGGAAATTGACCGCTTCGATGCCTATGTGGCGGCGGAGAGCCGCAAGCAGCCTCACGGGCTGCCGGCAGAAATCGTCAAGCACCTCATCGAGAATTACGGTTCTGCTTATGTGGATTTGTTTCCGCATCTCGAGGAAAACCCGGCGTGGGCGAGCCGGGTGCATCCGCAAGTCACCACCATTGCCGCCGAAGTGATTCATGGCGTGCGCGCAGAGATGGCACAAAAGCTGGTGGATGTGGTGATGCGGCGCACCGAACTTGGCACCGCCGGCCACCCCGGCGCCGAGGCGCTGCAACGCTGCGCCGAGCTCATGGCCGGTGAACTGGGCTGGACGGCCGAACGCCAGGCCGCGGAAATTGCCGAAGCGGAACAGGTCTTCGCGGTGGCACAGCACTGAGTGCCGCGCAGCAGCGAATTCGAGTCAAAATTCTTGAGGCACTTCGCCCGCAAAAACGCAATCCCGCAGAAGGCGCAGGCAGTCTTCGCTCCTCTGCGGGATTCATTTGAACCAAGAACAAGCGCGCCAGAGCTCCGGTTTGCGGACGGATACAATTCCAGTTCTTTGAGTGGCTCATTTTGCTTGTCATCCCACAGGGATCTCAGGAAGAACTCGGCACAGTGTTGGAAGCGTTACAAGTTCCTTGGCAGGATGACGACGGTGGTGGATTGCCTTTTCCAGACAACAGAGCGCCCGCATGTCGCGGCAGCTCTGTTGCGTGGTTCACCCTTCGGCGCGTTTGCGCGTGGCCCAGCGCTTGGCGAAATCCTTCGAGCGGATGCGCGCCGCGCGGCTTTGCCCGCCTTTGGCCTCGAGCCGTGCGGCTGGGCGCAGCCGCGGCAGGGTGGGATGTGCCTCGGCGTTATGTCCGCCCTCGGGATGCGGCTCACCGGCTTTCTCTTCGGCAGCTTCCGCCGCCGGCGCCTGGGTTTCAGTAGCCGCCTGCGCCTTCAGCATCTCGGCGTAGGCTTGGCGTGCCGCAGCTTCATCCTTCTCCATGCAACATTTCTTGTACTTCTTGCCGCTGCCGCATGGGCAGGGATCATTGCGTCCGGCTTTCATATGTACGCCTCCCTTCAGTGGAAAAAATGTTCAGTACCGTGTTTGCAAAACTAGCGCATTTTCTGTACATTTCAAAGTCAATTTTGTTCGATCAGTCAAGACCAGAACGTTAGGACAGCCTCCCGCATGAGTCTCCCCGATCTCGCAACCGAACAAAGCGCCAATCCGCAGGTGAAAAAACCGCATCTCATTCGCCGGCTTTATGATTGGGTTTTACACTGGGCGCACACGCCCTACGGCACGCCGGCGCTGGCCACGTTGGCGACGGCCGAATCCTCCTTCTTCCCGATTCCTCCGGATCCCCTGCTGATGGCCCTGGCCATGTCACGGCCGGAGCGCAGCATGTGGTATGCGCTGGTGTGCGCGGCTTGCTCGGTGGTGGGCGGCATGCTCGGTTATCTTATCGGCTGGCAATTGTGGCATCTGGTGAGCGATTTCTTCTTCACCCACGTGCCGGGCTTCACCCACGAAGTCTTCGATCTGGTCGCGCAAAAATACAACGACAACGCTTTCCTGGCAATTTTCACCGCGGCGTTCACGCCCATTCCCTACAAAGTTTTCACCATCGCCGGCGGCGTCTTTCAGATCAACTTTGTTGAGTTCCTGGCGGCCTCAATCGTCGGCCGCTCCATGCGCTTCTTTCTGGTGGCCGGATTGATCCGCGTTTTCGGCGCAGCAATCAAGGAGAAGATCGACCGCTATTTTGATTGGTTCGCGCTGGGCTTCACTGTGCTGCTGATCCTGGGATTTATTGTGATCAAGTATGCCCTTTAGCTGCCGCCGCGAGAGGGGACGTCTCCCTCTCGCCGGTGGTGCCCGGCCAATGCGCAGGCGTCATACCACGGCCAACTTTCCCTCCCGCCCTGCTCAGAACTTTGCGCTCACGCCCACACTCGGCAGAAATGGAAACAGCGGCACGGTCTTGCGTTCCGCCGGATTCTTGTCAAAATCCCACACATAGTAAAACACATTCTTGCGGTTGTATACATTGATGAGATTCAACGACAAATCCATCTGCCACGCCTTGAAAAAGTAGTGCCGCGTCAGGCCAAGATCGAGACGGTGATAATCGGGATAGCGCGCGCCATTGACGGTATCGAAGATGACGCGCCGGTCGCGCGGCACCCCCAACACGTCATATTCAAAACTGCCGCTGGCCTTGGTGTAGGGAAAACCGGTGCCGAGCTTGAACAACACGCCCACTTCCCACTTGCGGTTGAAATTGTAATTCATCACCACGTTGGCGGAATGGCGCCGGTCCCAATTGGGCGGGTAGCGCGTGACTTGATCGTTGATCGTCTGGCCTTCTTTGAAGACATACGCGAGCGCATAGGACAACCAGCCGTTGAGACGGCCGGTGGGCTTCTGCAGCAGCACCTCCACGCCGTACGCCTCGCCCTCCGCCTTGCGAAACACGTTCAAGATCGTGAAATCGACCTCTTGCGTGAACGAAGAACGCGTTTCGCGAAAGGCCAGCAGATTGCGCAGAGTCTTGTAGTACCCCTCCACGCTCAGTTTCAAGCCCGCTGCGGGAAATTCCGTTTCGTAGCCGGCGAGGTAATGGCGGGAATGGCCGGGATCAAGCGTGCGATCGAAGGAAAACCAAAAGTCAATAAACGAAGGATTCAACTCATCCTGCACCGTGGCAATGTACTGATTGTAGACGCCCCAGGCAGCGGAGAGCGCCGCGTGTTCGCCCAGTAACAGGCGCGCTGACAAGCGCGGCTCCGGCCGCAGTTTTTCCGTCGCGACACTGTAATAGCTCAGGCGCAGGCCCGGGTGCAGCACGAGACGCCGCGACGGCCGCCACAAATGCTGGACATAGGCGGCCAGATAAAACGGCTCCTGCTTGATGCTGCCCAGGTCACGATCATCGAAAACATTGCGATACTCGAAACTCAGGTTCTTGGCCTCCAGCCCGAATTTGATCTCTTGCTGCGCATTGCGGAAATAGGTGAGATCAGCCTTGAAGGTTTGATCGAAAATCTCGTTGAGGCCAAATGCGCCGCCACGGCCGCCGATGCCAACTTTGGTGTCAAAGTGACTGCCCGCCACCATGAAATTCGACAGCAGTTGATGATTGAAGAGATGGCGCCAGTTCAGCGCAAACGTGCGGTTGCCCCAATCCAGATCGAGCGTGAGATCCTCCCAATCCAGCACATCGCGGCCGAGATAGGTACTGAACGAAACGCGGTCGGCCGGCGAAATATCTTGAAAGACGTGCGCCTGCGCATCATAAAAGTAGTAGGGCAGCTCAAAATCCGTAAGGCCTGCCCGCCGCGCCGCGTTGAGCAGTTGGTCGATGTAGGTACGCCGCAGTGCCAGCAGCCACGCGCCTTTGTGCAGCGGGCCTTCGAGCGTGGTTTGCGAGCTGAGCAGGCTGATCGCCGCGGCGCCGGAAAAGCTCCGGCTGTTGCCCTCGCGGCTGGTCAACCGCAACACCGACGACAAGCGTCCGCCATATTCCGCCGGAAATCCACCCTTGATCAAGTTCGCATCTTTAAGCGCATCGGTGATGAAGTTGGAGAACAAGCCACCGAGATGCGAAGGATTGTAGACGGTGACCCCATCCAGGGTGATAAGATTCTGATCCGTGTTGCCGCCGCGCACCGCCAGCGCCGTGCTGTAGTCCGACGTGCCCGTCACGCCGGGCAGGAATTGCAGGGCGCGAAAGATGTCGGCCTCCACCACCCGCGGCAGGGTCGTCAGCGTGCGGCCGCTCAAATTAAGCTGCGCAAGGGCAAGATCGCGCCTGGCTGCTTCTTTTTCGGCAGTCACCGTTACACTGCCGAGTGCAATGGGTTTCACCTCCAGTAAAAAAGTTCTGACGACTTTTTCGCCGGGCGCAAAGGTTATGGTATGCACTTGCCTGTCATAGCCGATGCTGTTGACGATGATCTCGTGCCGGCCCGGCGCAATGCCGTTGATGACGAAGTAGCCGTCCACATTCGTGGCGGCGCCTTGCGCGGTGCCGGCCAGCAGGACGTTGGCTCCGATCAGTGCTTCATGACTGGCCGCGTCCTTGACGAAACCGCTGAGCGCAGCCGGGGACTGTGCGAAACACGCGGCCACGGGCCACACGATCAAGAGCAGGATTGCACCAGGCCGGCGGCAAAGCAACAATCTGATTCTCATTTGGTGCATATGGACCATCAGTTCAAAATCGCATGAAGATTGATTGGAGCGGTCGGCCAACCCAAGTTGTGTCTGTCCAGAAAAGAAGCATCCGCCCGGGCGGTTGGCCTCGCAGCGCACACCAGCCGAATGAAACCCGCTCTTGCTCACGACCAAGCGCCCGGGCGGTGGGGATCGACTTGACGTTGTTAGCGACCGTCCGAAAACGTTCCGCCGCGGCTCAGCCGAAGTCTCCAAGGCTTCGAGCCTCGCATGAACTCTGAGGCTCTGAATGCTCCGTCCAAGCTGGAACAGGAACCCTCTGGTTGAGCGCTGGCGATTTCAGACTTTGAAATTGTTCTCGCGCAGGCGCCGCAGCATGGTGACCAGATCCTCCTGCTCCTCAGTGGCCCGCTGCGCTGCCTGCTCGGGCGACTCCGCGCCGCCGTTTTCCAGCACCTCGGCAGGAATTTCTTGAATGAAGCGCGAGGGTTGCAGCTCGAGCACTTCCTTGTAGCGCGTTTTTCTGGTGGAATAACTCAGGGTCAGCTCGCGTTGCGCCCGCGTGATGGCGACGTAGCACAGCCGGCGCTCCTCTTCGATCGCGCCGCTCTCCAGCGCGCGGTTGCTGGGAAACTGGCCATCATTCATGCCGAACAGAAAAACGTAGGGAAACTCCAGCCCCTTGGCGGCGTGCATGGTGAGGAAGATGGCGCGATCGACCTTTTCGTTGAGGTAGTCGCTGTCGGAGATGAGACTGACGCGGTCGAGAAAGCCGGCCAGCGTGGGATCTTCGCTGGTTTGCTCGAAACGCTGCAGGCTGCCGAGAAATTCGCGCACATTGTTCACCTTCACCTCGCGGGATTTGGCGTCGGCGGTGGTCTCTTCCAGCGCTTTGAGATAGGCGGTTTGCGCGACCAATTCCTGCGTGGCCTGGCTCAACTTCTCATGCCGAAAACGCCGGCGAAAATCTTCGAGGAGCTGGACGAATGACTCAATGGCATGCAGCGCCGCCGAACGGATCTCCCCCACCTGCTGCGCCTCCTGAAAGGCGCGATAGAGGTTGCAGTTGTGTTGCTGGCAATACTGATGCAACCGCAGCAGTGTGGTGGCGCCAATGCCGCGCCTGGGAAAATCGAGCGCGCGCTTCAGGCTCAGCTCGTCATCGGGGTTGCGCATCACCTTGAGGTAGGCGATCAGCGTGCGAATCTCCGGGCGCTCATAGAAAGAAGTGCCGCCGATGAGCTGATAGGGCAGATTCGCGTTGCGCGCCGCCTCTTCCAGCGGCCGTAGTTGAAAGTTGGTGCGCACCAGCACGGCAAAATCGCTGAATCGCACTTTGGGGTCCAGCAGCTTGCGCATGGTGATCGCACCGGCAACCTTCTCGGCTTCTTCATTCTCGTTCTCCGCGGTCAGAATGCGAAGCCGGGCACCGCCGCTGAGCGCGGACCACAATTCCTTGGCCTTGCGCCGGCGGTTGTTCTTGATCACGGCGTTGGCAGCATGCAAGATCACCTGGGTCGAACGATAGTTTTGCTCCAGCTTGACCAGGCGGGCGCCGGGAAAATGCTCTTCAAACCGCAACAAGATATCAGGATTGGCGCCGCGCCAGGAATAGATTGCCTGGTCATCATCACCCACCACGCAGAGATTGCGATGCTCGCCCAACAACAGCGTAATGAAGCGATATTGCAGCGAATTGGTGTCCTGATATTCATCCACCATCAGGTAGCGGAACTGGTGCTGGTAATGCCGGCGCACCTCGGGATGCTGCTCCAGCAGATTGGTCGCCAGCAGCAGAATGTCGTCAAAATCGATGGCGTTGCACTTGCGCGTGCGTTCGAGGTAATGGGCGTAGAGATCACCGAACAGCATCTCTTCAGCATTCGGCTTGTTTGCAAAAGTCTCCGGTGATTCGCCCTGATTTTTCGCGGAGGAAATGCGACCAAGCAATTCGAAGGCATTATGCCCGGCGAAATCCAATGCCCGATCCTTTACGATCTCACGCACCAGCGCGAGTTGATCATGCTGGTCGTAGATCACAAAGTTGCGGCGGTAGCCCGCAGCCGCAGCCTGCTGCCGCAGAATGCGCACACCGAGCGAATGGAATGTGGAAATGGTCGCCTTCTGCGCCGCCGGGCCCGCCAGGTGTTTCAGGCGTTCCTGCATTTCCTGGGCAGCCTTGTTGGTAAAGGTGACGGCAAGCAAATGCTGCGCCGGCACTTTCTTGTTCAGGAGCAGATGGGCCAAACGATAGGTGATGACGCGGGTTTTGCCGGAGCCGGCACCTGCCAGGATAAGCAGTGGCCCTTCGGTGTGCGATACCGCTTGTCGTTGCGGGGGATTAAGAGCAGAGAGGTCGAGCATGCGTTTGGAACTCTGTGATCCGGAGTCAGGAGGCAGTCGGCAGTCATTAAACGGCAGAGGGACGGCAAAAAACGGCAGGCAAGATAGAAAGGCACTGCCAAACATTCAACAAATTTCTTGACTTGCCAGGCTGAATTCTTTATTTTCAGCGCGATTCGAATCATTGTGCCGCGCTGTGTGTGCCGGTCTTGCCGCAAAATTCACCAGATGATGGTAGACTAGGCTCCGAAAGCTTGGTTTTCCCACTCATGACGATCCCGGATTGCCTTCGGGACCAGCTTCATTCTTGCCCACTCAAGAAGAATTGAACATCCGCACGTCCAAGCGGCGCCTTTCCGCAAAGCTCTCCGCCCCGGGCCAGCGTGCGTCGCGGCCTGGGTTGCGCACCTGCGGACACACGGCCGTCGGCAGCTTGCTTGTGGCCGCGCTGATTCTGCTTGGCGGGCTGGCCGCAGGTTGCACCGACCGGCCGCGCACCAATCCCCTGGATCCCGCCAATCCGGAAACTGGTGGCCGCCCCACTGGCGTGACCGCCGTCTCCATCCTGGATACCATTGAAGTGCGCTGGCAGGCCGTTCGTCTCCGCGATTTGACCGGCTACAATCTCTATCGCCAGCGTTCCGGTGAAAGCGAGCCGACACTGCTGGCGCAACTGAGTCCGCGGCAGACGCGCTATCTCGACTTGGCCGTACCCTACGGCGTTCAACACAGCTATCAAGTCACCGCGCTGGTGGATGGCTTCGAGTCTGCGCGCTCTGCAGCGGCGACGACCACGCCCGGCCCCACGCTCACGTGGATCGCCGATTTCACTGATCGCAGCGTGGTGAAACTCTCGCATGACGGCCGGCACGAAATCCTGCGCACGTTCATGGCGCTGGTGCCCTTTCGGCTGGCGGTTGACCGGCAGCGTGGGTCAGTGTGGGTGCTGGTAACCGACCGGCCAACGCGCACCAGTGGCCAGTTGGCGCGACTCACTCTCAACGGCCGAGTGGTGGAAAGTTATGGCCGTTTTGTGGGAATGGCCGGCTTGGCACTCGATCCCGGCACCGGCGACATTTGGGTGGCGGACAGCCTGGGCGAAGGCGTGCTGCGTTTTGACGCCGAAGGCCGTTTGCTGGCGCAGCGCAAGAATGTGCCGAAGATTGCGGCCGTTGCCTTCAACAGCTTCACGCGGGAATTGTGGGCCGCCACCGCGCGCGACGGCCGTCTGCTGCGCATCAATAGCCAGCCGGTGGCGGACAGCCTGAGAATCGAATTCCAGCCCTTGTTCGCGGGACGGCCGCTCGCGCTTGCGGTGCAGCAACGCACGGGCGCGATCTGGGTCGCGCTCGGTGACAGCGTGATGTGGCAAAATGTTGACGGCAGCCAGCGCCGCAAAGCCAACGTGACTTTTCATCATGCCTCACAGGTCGCGGTGGATCAGCTCACCGGCGAGTGCTGGGTGATCGACGAGTCAAGCGATTACTATCGGGACAGCCGGGTGGTGAAGTTGAATGCAGCGGGCGAACGGCAATTTGAAGTGAATGGTTTTTACTGGCCGCAAGCGCTGGCGGTCAATCCGTTCGATTCCTCCTGCTACGTTGCCGACACGCTGCGCGGCCGCATCGTCATCATCTCCGCCGCCGGCGCCGTGCAGCCGGCATTTTTCGATTTGTATTCTCCTTATGATGTGGAAGTGGTCGACTTTTCGAAGTGAGTCGCGACGCGTGCCAGGCAGCGGCGTGCGCGCGCGCCGCTGCGGCCGGGTGGCGAAGGGCAGGAGGGCTGGCGCGGGCGCCAATCCCAAGATTTTGCTTTGTTTTTCGGGAAAATTGGTTATATTGCGCCGCAACCCACAGCGAGAACGCCTACCCAACGCCAATGCCAACCTTGGCAGGTCTTTGCGAAAAGTCTGAGACTTTCCCTGTTGTGTACCTGCATGCAGCGAATGAGAGCAGGGAAGGCGTGCAACACCCTATGCTGGCATACCGAGGAACATCATACATAATTCGCTCATCCTGAAGGAGGTTTCCGCATGAATGGCTTCGAGGTAATGCGCGTGGACAACGGCGAAGTCAGCGTGCTTCGCATCAAGGGATTTCTCGACGCGCATACCGCTTCCGATCTGGAGCGCGAGATACAACGATTGCTCGATCAAAAGCGCTTCAAGATCGTGGTGAACTTTCGTGAGTTGAACTACATCAGCAGCGCCGGCCTGGGTGTGTTCATGGGGTTTATCGAAGAGGTGCGAGGGAACAAGGGCGACATCAAGCTCACCAACATGACGCCCAAAATTTTCCGCGTGTTCGATCTGCTCGGTTTTCCCACCCTTTATGAAATCCGCGACGACGAGCAGCAAGCGCTCCAAAGTTTCAACAATCAAAAGTGAAGCTCGCCGTGAAGAACCAGCGCACGAAGAAAAAATTCCACCTTCGTATTCCCAGCCAGACCGAATACCTCGAAATCATTCGCGAGTTCGTGTCCCGCGTCGCCCGCAAAGTCGGCTTCAAGGAGGACGACGCCAGCAAAATCGAGCTGGCAGTGGACGAGGCCTGCACCAACGTGATCGAGCATGCCTACGGCGGGGATGGCAAGAAGATGATCGATATTGCCATCCAGGTTGATTATCCCGGGCAAAAGATGAGCATCATCATCACCGATCAGGGCCGCGGCTTTGACCCCAGCAAGCTGCGCGCCCCCGACATGAAAAAATATTTGCAGGAAATGCGCGTTGGGGGGTTGGGGGTGTACCTCATGCAATCGCTGATGGACGAGATCAACTTCGAGGTGAAACCCGGCCCCAAAAACCAGGTGAAGTTGGTCAAGTACCTGATGAACAATCAAAGACAGAAATAGATCCGTTCCACCGCCACTCGGTCACCGCAATCCCCCTCCTTTCCGTTGCGCCAGCCCAGCCAGCATGACACGCCTGGGGTAGGGACGGGCTTGCGCCGGCGCCAGCGCGGAGTGACGCGAGTCCTGGCAAAATCGAGTAACTCTTGACTGATTGATCAATCATGCCCAGCAAAAAACCCACGAATCCGCCGCGCGCCCCGATCTCCACGGGTTTGACGCGCGGTGATGCGCCCATGGAAATCCGCCAGCGGCCCTACGCCCAGCGGACCACCAATCACAACCGCCCCACCCGGCCCCCACGCGCCGCCAACGTTTACCCGCACAAGCGCAGCAGCAATCGTCCCAGCACCAACCGCCAGCTCTCGCGCGAGCTTGATGAGCGCCTGGTCGAGCTGCAGGCCCTGTTCGATGTCTCCAAGACTCTGAACTCCTCGCTCCACCTGAAGAGCATTCTCGACACCCTCCTGCTCACGCCGATGGGCAAGATGATGGTGGGCAAGGGGCTGGTGCTGCTGGCACGCGGCGAAAAACGCTTCGTCATCGAAACCGTCAAGGGCTTGCAGCAGACGCACATCGGCCGGGAAATCATGATCGACCTGCATGAGCCGAGCATTCTCATGCTCAACAATGAGGAAGGCGGCGGCGCCTGGAGCGCCTATCTCTACAAGCTCGGCTTGCAGCTCATCGTGCCCATCATCGCCAACAACAAATGCCTGGGCTTGATGGCCTTCGGCCGCAAACAGAGCGGCCAGGATTTCACCCCCGGCGAGCTGGAGTATTTGAACTCGCTCGCCAACCTGGCCGCCACCGCTGTGGAAAACGGCATGGTGTTTCAGGAACTGCGCGAAGTCAATCGCAAACTCGACAAGAAGATTCAGGAACTCAACACGCTGTTCGACATCGGCAAGGAACTCAATTCCACCTTCGACAGCGACAAGATTGCCAGCGTGCTGGCCTATGCGCTGATGGGCGAGCTGATGGTGCAGCGCTGCGGCGTCTTCGTCGAGGAAAATGACCGCTTGTTGCTCCAGGTCAACAAGGGCCTGGCCCCCAGCCCGCTGTTCGAAGAGGCCGAGTTTCTGCAGTGGCTGCGCAAGCTCAAAGAGCCTTACTTTTTCAAGAAATCCAGGCTTGAGCTTTCCCCCCGCGAGCCGGAATGGTCGGAGCAGTTGGCCGCGGCCGGCGGCGTGGTGTTGATTCCGATTGCCAGCCAGGAGGTGGTGCGCGGCGTCCTGCTGCTCGGCGAGAAAATCACCAAAGGCGAGTTTGGCCAGGAGGAAATCGAGTTTGCCTCGACGCTGGCCAACACCGCGATGATTTCGCTCGAAAACGCGCGGCTGTTTCGCGAGACCATCGAGAAGCAGCGCCTGGAGGAGGAACTCGCCATCGCCCGCGAGATTCAGCAGCGCCTGCTGCCCAAAGCCGCGCCCAAGCTCACCGGCTATGAGATTGCCGCCATCAACATTCCCACCCATCAGGTGGGCGGCGATTATTTTGACTATTTCCCGATCGACAGCAACCGCTATCTGCTCACCATCGCCGACGTTTCCGGCAAAGGCATCCCCGCGGCCATCATCATGTCCAACCTGCAGGCCACCCTGCACGCGCTGATGACCGCCGAAGTGCCGATCGATCAAATCGTGGCGCGCATCAACAATTTCGTATATGCCAACACCACCGCCGACAAATTCATCACCTGTTTCATCGCGGTGCTGGATGCCGCGCGCAACACCCTGACCTACGTGAATGCCGGCCACAATCCGCCCTACTTCTTCAACGAGAACGGTGCTGCCAACGGCGACTTCCGCTTGCTGGACAAAGGCGGCCTGCTGCTCGGCATGTTCCCCGGCGCACGCTATCAATCCGAAACCATCGAGTTGCAGAGCGGCGACTGGGTGCTGATGTACACCGACGGCGTGAGCGAAGCCAAGAATGCCGGCGATGAAGACTTCTCCGAGCGCCGCATCGAGGCGGTGATCCGGGAACGGCTGGCCGCCAAGGACAACTCCGCCACCACCATGATCGATGCCATCACCAGCGAAGTGAGACGATTCACCGCGGGCGAACCCCAGAGTGATGACATCACGCTGCTGTCGCTGCATTACCGCCAGACCAACGCGGCTTGAGCCGGGCTTCGCCCTGCCGGGCGCATGGCCACAGAGCCGCACAACACACACGCACAGACACTTCCTCCTTGCCGGACTTCATTCCGTTATGTCTGACATACTCATCGTTGACGACGAAAAAGCCATTCGACAATTGCTCAGCGAGGTGCTGGCCAAAGACGGGCACCGCGTCGAGACCGCCGCGGATGGCGACGTGGCGCTCGAAAAGTTGGTGAGCGACGACTTCGATCTGGTTGTCACCGACCTGCACATGCAGGATGTCGACGGCATTTCCGTCCTGCGCTCCAGCAAGAGCAAGAATCCCTATACCGAAGTGCTCATTCTCACCGGCCACGGCACGGTCTCCTCTGCGGTCGAAGCCATGCGCCTGGGCGCGTACGAATATTTGACCAAGCCGATCGACATGCGGGAGTTTCGCATGAAGGCGCGCCAGGCATTGGAGCGCCGCGCCATGCGGCTGCAAATCGAGGCGCAGCGCCGTGAAATTCAACGCCATCAGGAAATGATCGCGCGCGACTTGCGGCTGGCCGAGCAGGTGCAGCAGAGTCTGGTGCCGCGCCCTCTCTCCAACGAGTATCTGGAAGTGGCGGTGCGCTATCTGCCGATGATCGGCGTGGGCGGAGATTTCGCCGATGTCTATGCTGAAAATCCCCGGCAAGTCACCCTCACGCTGGTCGATGTGACCGGCCACGGCATCACCGCGGCGCTGCTGGTCAACCGCATGGCCAGTGAAATCCGCCGGCTGGTGCGCGAAAAGCTGGAGCCGCGCATCATGCTGCATCACTTCAATGACTTCATCTGTGAATCCTTCGCCGGCACCGGCATGTTCCTGACGATGTTCATCTGCAAACTCGATTTGGCCGCGCAGACCCTGACTTATGCCGGCAGCGCCCACCCTGCCGCCGTCATTTGGCGCCATCGCCAGAACAAATTCGAGAAACTCGACTCACAAAACCCGATCGTGGGGTTCGATCAGGCGCCGGAAGAGCGCTTTCGCCAGCAGGTGACCAGCATTGCCGCCGGCGACAAGTTGCTGATGTACACCGACGGCATCATCGAGGCCGAGAACGCCAAGAACGAAGCCCTGGGTCTGCGCGGCATGCTCAGCCTTTGCCAGCCCACCTCCGCCACCTCCGCCAATGAGATGGCCGACGCCATCATTGCGGGCCTGGAGAAATGGTCGGGCGGCCCCCGGCGCGACGATGTTTACCTGCTGGTGGCATCAATCAAATAGCAGGCACCGGCATTTGCAATTTTAACCGCCCGCGCGCGGCCAAACCCGCTGCGCGGCGATGCGAGTGTTCACAGCCGTTTCTCACTGCCCGTCTTCCTGCCATGTCGAACTCCGCTGCCCTCCTGCTGCAAACGAACTGCCCGGCGCTCAAGCTGCTCGGCCGCGGCAAAGTCCGCGACATTTACGACCTGGATGAACATTTGCTGATCGTTGCCACCGATCGCATTTCCGCCTTTGACGTGATTCTGCCGCAGGGCATTCCCCACAAAGGCCGCGTGCTCACGCAGATCTCCGCCTTCTGGTTTCGCCAGATGGCGGACCTCCTCCCCAATCATCTGATTTCAACCGCGATCGCGGATTTTCCGGCAAGCTGCCAGCCGTATCGCGAGCAACTGGAAGGCCGCAGCATGCTGGTGCACAAAACGCAGGCCCTGCCCATCGAATGCGTCGTGCGCGGCTATCTGGCCGGTTCAGCGTGGCTGGAGTATCAGCGCACCGGCATGATTTGCGGTCTGGCGCTGCCCCCCAATTTGGTGGAAGCGTCGGCGCTGGCCGAGCCCATCTTCACGCCCGCCACCAAAGCGGAAATGGGCCGCCATGATGAGAACATCCCTTTTGAAAGGGTGGTCAATATCGTGGGCCTCGAACACGCGGAGCGCCTGCGCGAATTCAGCCTGGCGATCTATCGCCGCGCCCGCCACCTCGCGGAAACCAGGGGCATCATCATCGCCGACACCAAAATGGAGTTCGGCCTGCACCACGGCAGCTTGATGCTGATCGATGAATTGCTCACGCCTGATTCCTCCCGCTTCTGGCCGCGGGATGGCTACCAGCCCGGCGGCAGCCAGCCGAGTTTCGACAAGCAGTTCGTGCGGGATTTTCTGATTGCCATAAAATGGAATCGCCAGCCACCAGCACCCAACCTGCCGGAAGAGATCGTGCGCACCACCAGTGCAAAATATCTGGAAGCCCTGGCACGATTGACCGGCGAAAGACTCGAAAGCTGAGGCACACAGGGCGAGCATGATGCCAACACTTCTTCTTCACAGTGCAACGAGCGTGTTGCCAGTTTGCGAATCCGGAGGCCGGGCCTGCCGCTGCGATCGGCAATTCGCCAGGGGAGTTGACTGATGAGGCGTGCGGGCCGGCGCCACATTTTGCTGGTGAATCCGTGGATCACCGATTTCGCGGCATATGATTTCTGGATAAAGCCGCAGGGTCTGCTTTACCTCGCCGCCAAGCTGCGGCAAGAGGGCGAATCCGTTCGCCTGGTGGATTGCATGGATCGCGGCCATCCGGCGCTGCTGCGCTGGCAGGGCTGGGCACAACCGCGGCAGCAACGCTGGCACACCGGGAAATTCGTGCGCCAGCCCATTGCCAAGCCGGCGCCCTATGCCGGCGTGCCGCGCTTGTACGCGCGCTACGGCCTGCCGCCCGAACTCTTCGATCAGCTTTGCCTGTCCGGCCCGCAACCAGACGTGATCTTGCTCACCAGCGGCATGACGTATTGGTACCCCGGCGTGCAACAAACAATTGCCGCCTTGCGCAGACTGTTCCCCCATGCGCCGGTTGTTTTGGGCGGAATCTATGCGACGCTGTGCCCTGACCATGCACAGCAGACCTCCGGCGCCGATTTGATCGTCACCGGCGAAGCAGAAAGTGGCATTGGCGAGCTGCTCGAGCAGGTGTCGCTCTGCGCTGTTGGCGAACTCCCGCGGATCGTTGCAGGCGAAGCCACCAGCCACCTCGATGACCTGCCCTGGCCGGCCTTCGATCTCTATCCGCGTCTCGACTACGCCACGCTTCTCACTTCGCGCGGCTGCCCGCTGCGATGCACCTTTTGCGCCTCGCGCCTGGTGGCGGGGCAATATCGCTGGCGTGCCGTCGCTGCGGTGATGGCGGAGTTGGACTGGCTGCACCACGGTTTGGGCGTGGCTGAGTTTGCCTTTTACGACGATGCCCTGCTCACCAACCGCGACCGCCATTTCCTGCCGCTGTGCGAGCAAATCATCGCGCGGAACATGGCGGCGACATTTCACACGCCCAATGGCCTGCAGGTGAAGCACATCGATGCCGCCACGGCGCGAATGCTGTGGCGCGCGGGCTTCAAGACCATCCGCCTGGCTTACGAAAGCGGCAGCACCGAACGCCAGCGCGACATGAGCCTGAAGGTGAGCAATGAATCCTTCCAGCGGGCGGTGGCGCATTTGCAAGCCGCGGGATTCGGCCCCGCCGAGCTGGACGCCTATGTGCTGATGGCGCTGCCCGGCCAGGAGCTGGAAGAAGTGCTGGCCAGCATGGCGGTGGTGCACGGCAGCGGCGTGGGTATTCGACTGGCCGCCTTCTCGCCGATTCCCGGCACGGTGGAATTTGCACGCGCGGTGGCGCGCGGCGACTTGCCCGCGCAGGCCGATCCTCTGCTCACCAACAACTCGATTCTGCCGGTCCGCGCGCGGGCAGCAGACTATGCCGTCTACGATCGCGTGGCGCGCCTGGCCAAACGGCTCAACGCGCATTTGCGCCAGACCGGCAGGCCCCTGGAATCAGCCGGCGATCTGCTCTCGCGCTTGCGTCGCGCCTTGCAGGAGGGCGAGCAGGTGCTGTGGCCGCCGCCGGGGTTGACCGATTGAAACGATCCGAAATCCATGCCATCATTCACCTGCTT
>JBBIKM010000013.1:43551-57025 GCA_037445455.1 bacterium
AACGGAGGCCAGCATGAGATACGTGTTCGCTGGGTTGTGCCTGATCGTGCTGTCGGGATGCACGCTGTTGCAGCCTCTGCCGGAACCGGCCCGGCGCGAAGTCGTTACCGCGCCAGATGCGCCGGCGCCAATTGGGCCTTACAGCCAGGCCATCAAAATCGGCAACGCGCTTTATTGCAGTGGGCAAATCGGATTATCGCCGACCACCGGCGATCTCATCATCGGCGACATTAAAGATGAAACAAAGCAGGCGCTGGAAAACCTGGGCGCGGTGTTGCGCGCCGCCGGCATGAGTCATGGCGAGGTGGTGAAGACCACGATCTTTCTCACCAGCATGGATGACTACAAGCTGGTCAATGAAGTTTATGCCGAATATTTCTCCGCCAGCAAGCCGGCGCGTGAAACCGTGCAGGTGGCGCGCCTGCCGCGCGACGCCCGCGTCGAAATCAGTTGCATCGCCGTCAAACTCGATCAGAGTCAATAAAATGGCAGCACCGCGCCACTTGAGGACAACCACACGGGGCGGCATGGCTTGTGACGATGACAGGCTCTGACACCACGGCGCCCTCCGGCATCATCACGCTGCTGACCGATTTCGGCACCGCGGACGGCTACGTGGCTGCGATGAAGGGCGTCATTCTCAGTTTTGCCCGGCAGGCGACATTGATCGACTTGACGCATGAGGTGCCGCCGCAGCAGGTGGAAATCGGCGCTTTTGTTCTCTCTGCTCATTTCCACTACTTTCCGGCGGGAACCGTGCACCTCGCCGTGGTGGATCCGGGCGTGGGCACGGCGCGGCCGGCAGTCGCCTGTTTCCATCGCAACCACTACTTTGTCGCTCCCGACAACGGCTTGTTGGATTTTTGCAGCCGCGATCCCGCCTGTGTGGCGGTGCGACTGACCAACCCTGCCTTCTGGCGTGGTGAGATTTCCAACACCTTTCACGGCCGGGATGTCTTTGCGCCGGTGGCGGCGCATCTCGCGTCCGGCATCGCGCTGGCACAGCTCGGCGAGCCGATCCGCCTGCTGCCGCAACGCGACCAGCCTGCGGGTAGAATTGCACAAGACCGGTTGTTGGGCGAAGTCATCTATTGTGATCACTTCGGCAATCTGATCACCAATATCAGCCAGACCGAACTGGCGGCATTTGCCGGCAACCGTGCGATCAGCATTCACCTGGGGAATAGAACATTTCATTCCTTGCAGCGGTCTTATGCCGAGGTCGAAGCCGGCGCGCCGGTGGCATTGATCAACAGCTTCGCTTTGCTGGAAATCGGCATCAACCAGGGCAATGCGATGCAACAAATACCGGCGGCAAGAGGAACGCCCGTCATTATTGTCAGAGGAGATTGAGAGAGCACGTCATGCCTACCAACCAATTCCAGGAGCAGTATGCGGCGCAGCCGGCCGGGCCGCGGGCCGCTTGGATTGCCGCAGTGCTGCGCAGAGACCGGCCGGGGTTGAACATCGTTCTCTTCGTGTTGACCTGCTGCTCCACCTTCTTCATTCATTACTGGCCGGAACGCAGCCTTGCCGACGGCTTGTGGTACAGCGCGGGCATCATGTCGATTCTGTTCTGCCATGAGATGGGGCACTATCTCATGTGTCTGCGCTATGGCATTCGCGCCACCCTGCCGTTCTTCATTCCCTTCCCCTCTTTTCCCTTCGGCACGCTGGGCGCTGTGATTCGCATGGATGCGCGCATGCCGAACCGCCGCGTGCTCTTTGACATTGGCGTGGCCGGACCGCTCGCCGGTTTGCTGGTGACGCTGCCGGCGATCTATTTCGGGCTGGCGATGTCGGAGGTGAAAAACGTCAACGAACTGGAGAATGCCATCAAGTCCGTCGATCCCCTGATCTTCAAATGGCTGGTGGCGTGGGTGAAAGGCCCGTTGCAGCCGGGCGAGGATGTGCTGCTGCATCCGCTGGCCTATGCCGGCTGGGCCGGTTTGTTTGTCACTGCGCTCAATCTGCTGCCCATCGGGCAGCTCGACGGCGGCCACATTCTCTACGCCCTGCTGGGTGACCGCAGCCGGCAGATCTTCCCGGTGACCATGGCCCTGTTTGCGCTGATCTGCATCGTCGTCTATCCGTTTTGGATCTTGATGATCATCCTGTTGCTGTGGTTTGGTTATCGCCATCCGCCCACGGAGTATGACGGCCAGCCGCTGGATCGCAAGCGGCAAGCCCTGGCGTGCATGACCTTTTTGATTTTTGCCTTCTCGTTTACGCCGGTTCCCTTTCAATTCCAATGAGCGACAGGCGACCACTCACTCCGCCAAAGAAAAAGTTCCTCATCGCCGGCATCGGCGAGGTGTTGTGGGATCTCTATCCCGGCCGGCGCAGCCTCGGCGGCACGCCGGCGAATGTCGCGATTCATGCCCGTCAGCTTGGCGATGAGAGCGTTCTGGTGTCATGCGTCGGCGATGATGTCCTGGGCAGCGAACTGATCACGGCGCTGCGGCAGCGCGGCCTTTACAGCGATTTCATTCAAATCAATCCCCACAAGCCAACCGGAACGGTGGCGGTGACGCTTGACCAGCAGGGCCGTCCCTCTTTCCGCTGTTCACACGATGTCGCATTCGATGGCTTGCGCTTCACGCCGGCGCTTGCCGAATTGGCCGGGGCTTGCGATGCGGTTCTGTTCAGCCTGCTGGGCCAGCGGTCGCCGGTCGCGGCTGAGGCAATTCTCAGCTTCGTGGGCGCTGCCCGCCATGCCGTCAAGGTTTTTGATCCCAACTCGCGCGCCGGCACGGCGGAGCTGCGCAGCTTGCTGCCGCCTTCACTGCGACTCGCGGACATACTCAAGCTGAATGAGCAGGAGCTGGACCGCATGCGCCAGGCGCTCGGGCAGCCCGGTGAATCGGTTGAGCGATTCCTGCGCCGGTTGATGCAGGAATATGGCATTGCCTTGGTGGCGGTTACGCGGGGCGCGCGCGGCTGTGAACTTTTCAGGGGGGATGAGCAGCGCAGCTTTGCCGGCCTGGCCGTGCAGGCGGTGGATGCCACCGGCGCCGGCGACGCCTTCGCCGCTGCCTTGATTCATCGTTATCTGCGCGGCGCGAGCCTGTTCGAGCTGGGCAGCTATGCCAATCGCGTGGCCGCGGCCGCTTGCACGAAACCCGGCGCCAACCCGCTGCTGGCTGCTGAAGAGATTGCGTATGATCCAACGGCAACGCCAAACGACTTGCTCCGCCAGGAGAAAAGGCCGACATGAGCAGTGATTCGTCGAAACGATACTCGCCGCGCGCCGCGCCGCCGGCGGGCCCCGGCCGCCTGCTGTTGATGACCGGTTTGCTGTTGCTTGCCCTCATGCTGATGGTGCTGTTGCGGCATATGGGCACTCAACGTGCCACCTGGCCCGCCAGCCGGGAAGCGGCGCGCATTGAGGGACTGACGTACCGCAATCCGCAAATGGGATTTTTGATTGAAGCGCCAAGTGCCGCGTGGAAAATTGCCGAGATCCCGCTGCCCGACAGTCTGCCTGCGCCCGGCTTTGTTCAGAGCATTCTTGGAAACACCACCGCCGTGGTGGAACTCACCCAACAGCACGAGGCCACAACCGTGGCACGCTGCGAAGTCGGTGTGTTCAATCTCAAGGAGGGATATTCCGCGGAAGCCGTGGCGCAGAAAAGCTGGCGGGAATTTTTCGCTGCCCATCGCACCGCGAGTGACAGCGTGCGTCTGATCGCGCCGGTGAGCACCATCACTTCGGGCATCATGCAGGGCGCCTTCTATGTCGCACGACTGCCGGCGGCGCTGCACTCGCCGCTGGACGTTTGGGTCGTGACTTATCTGGTCAAGGATCGCGTTGCCTGTGCCCTGACCTGCCAAACCAGCGAGGCGGCCTATCCCCGCTATCGCGAGGATTTCGAGAAGATCATTGCCAGTTTTCGTTGGCTGTGACCAATCGTAGCGCAGCCGGCAAGCCGAAACCAGGGTATTCATCGCGCAGAGGCAGCGAACACGAAGTTCACATTTGGCTTTGTCTGTTTGCCTCGGCGCATCCGGCCGCCTCGCGGTGCAGAGAAATCTTCGAAGTCGTAGAAGTTCTTCTGGAGTCATACAAGAGGAGGCTCTCGTGCAGATTCGTCTTCCTGAAAGAATCCGCCTGGCACACCTGCCCACGCCGCTGGAGAAGCTGTCGCGCTTGAGCGAGGAGCTGGGCGGTCCGGAAATCCACATCAAACGCGATGATCTCACCGGCATGGTGGAGACCGGCAACAAGATCCGAAAACTGGAGTTCTTGCTGGCCGAGGCGCAACAGCAGGGCTGCCGGGTGCTGATAACCTGTGGCGGCGCGCAGTCGAATCATGCCCGCGCCACTGCCGTGGCTGCTGCGCGCAGCGGCCTGCGGTGCCATCTCGTCTTGCGCAATTCCTCCGGCAGCGAATTCGACGGCAATCTGTTGCTCGACCGGCTGGTGGGGGCAGAGATCAAGTTCATCACGCCGCAGGAATACGAACAAGTTGATGACATTATGGCGAAGCTGGCGGAGCAATACGTTGCGCAGGGCAGCAAGCCCTATGTCATTCCGGAGGGTGGCTCCAATGCGCTGGGCACGCTCGGATATGTTGTCGCCATGCAGGAGCTGGCGGAGCAGGCCGCGGCGCAGGGCCTGCAGTTCGATCACCTTATTTGTCCGGTGGGTTCGGGCGGCACGCTGGCGGGCATGTTGCTGGGCAGGAGCCTGTGCGGCCTCACCGCACAAATTCACGGCATCAATGTGTGCGATGATGCGCCCCACTTTCAAGACCGGGTGTCAAGCATTTTGCGCAGCGCGCGCCGCAAGTTCGGCTTCGAGCTGAAACTGCAGAGCCATGACATCAGCATCATCGACGGCTATGTGGGGAAGGGTTACGGCCTGAATCGCCAGGAGGAAATCGAATTGATGAAACACGTGGCGCAGCGCGAAGGCGTGATTCTCGATCCGGTCTACACCGGCAAGGCAATGTTTGGCGTGGTGGATCAGATTCGGCAGGGACGTTTTAAGCCGGGCGAAAAGATCCTGTTCTGGCACACCGGCGGCATCTTCGCGCTGTTTCCAAAGCGGGCGCTGTTTTTCTAAGTCGGGCGTGACCGGATACTCCGGTTTTTGGGGGAAAATGGCAAACCCCTGGCCATCGCCGTGATCGCCAGGGGTTTCTGTTCGGTGGAGGAATTCAAGACGCCGGCGGCGGCACGTAATGCAAATAGGCATGCATCATCTGAATCTCAGCGGATTTCTGCTGGATGTCGATTGACATCAGATCGCGCAGCGAAATGACGCCGACAATGCGATCACCGTCAGCGACCACCAGGTGGCGAATACCGTGCTTCTGCATGCGCGCCAAACAGGCTTCATAGCTTTCCTGCGGCGCAGCCGTGATGAGATTGCGGGTCATCACCTCCTTCACGGCCACCTGGCGCGGGTTCATCTCCGGGCTGATCACGCGCGTCATCAAATCCCGCTCGGAAAAAATGCCCGCCACGCGATCGCCCTCCAGCACTGCCACCGCCCCGATGTTCTTCTCCACCATGTAGCGGACCACTTCATAGACGCTTTGCCCGGCCTGCACGGTATACACCTCCCGGCCTGCCACGAGATTGCCAACCGTGTCCATAAGCAATGTCTCCTCGATTTGAATATGGATTGCCCGGATGTGTTGGAACCTCCAGCGAGGATCGCATGCAAAACTTTCACGTACCCAGCAGACGCGCCATCGTTGCCATGTGCATCACCAGCCGCCTCCTCGGAATCATCCTCGCGCGAGTTTTCCGATTGCGTTGCTCTGCAAGAACCAGCGGGACTGCGAAATTTTTTCCGGCCGGGTTCCCGGTTTGGTTACCGCCCGGCAGACTGCGCCACGCACCGCCCGTGCATGTGTCGGCCTGCTGCCTCTATCCGCTGCAGCCTTCTTCCGCAATATCAATGGTGGTGGAGGGACTTCTCAAAGTGACAGTGTATACCTGCCTCCGAACGCAATTGCAGACACTCAATCAAAGTGTGTCTGCAAGAGCCTGGCCGTTGCACCATGACACCACAGGTGCCGCAAGTGTCCATGTATTGTTGACCGCGGCGCGGCCGCGGTTGCAGCATTTTCGCTCGGACACCAACCAGGGCGCCGGCACGGTGACCGGTCACACCGTGGCCTTGCCGATCAGATTCAGGGCGCTGCCGGCACGGAACCAGCCGATGGCGGTCTCATTGTAGGAATGCTGCAGCTCGCATTCCTGCCGGGTGCCGTCGGCATGATGAATGATCAGCTTAAGCGGCTTGCCCGGGGCAAACGTCTTCAGTCCCGCGATCGTGAGGCGGTCGTCTTCGCGAATCAGATCATAATCCGCGGGATTGCTGAAGGTGAGCGCCAGGATGCCCTGCTTCTTAAGATTGGTCTCGTGAATGCGCGCGAAGCTGCGCGTAATCACCGCGCGGCCGCCGAGCCAGCGTGGTTCCATGGCGGCATGCTCGCGCGAGGAGCCTTCGCCGTAATTCTCATCGCCGATGGCGACCCAGCCCGCGATCTTCCCGCTGGCCATCATGGCCTTGTATTCCCGCGCAATTTCAGCAAAGGTCTTCACCTCACCGCTGAAAATGTTGCGCCCCCTGCCCGGCTCCCCGGTAAAGGCGTTGATCGCCCCGCTGAAGAGGTTGTTGGAAATGTTGTCGAGGTGGCCGCGATACTTCAACCATTTACCGGCGGGCGAAATGTGATCGGTGGTGCATTTGCCTTTGGCCTTCACCAGCACCGGCATCTCCAGCAAATCCGTGCCTTCCCATGCCGGAAAGGGCGCGAGCGCCTGCAGGCGGTCACTGTTGGGCGAAATGATCACTTGCACCTGCGCCCCATCAGCCGCGGGCGCAACGTAGCCGGAGTCCCCCGGATCAAAGCCCCTGGCGGGCAGCTCCACGCCGGTGGGCGGCTCGAGCCTCACCTCTTCGCCGCGCTCATTCACCAGCGCCTCAGTGAGCGGATTGAAGCTGAGCCGGCCGGCCAGGGCATAGGCAGTCACAATTTCCGGACTGGCGACGAACGCCAGCGTGTTGGGATTGTCGTCATTGCGCTTGGCGAAATTGCGGTTGTAGGAGTTGATGATGGTGTTGCGTTCGCCGGGCGTGATGTCGTCACGGCTCCACATGCCGATGCAGGGGCCACAGGCATTGGCCAGCACCTTGCCACCGATTGCCGTAAGCAACTGCAACTGCCCGTCGCGCGCAATGGTGGCGCGAATCTGTTCGGAGCCGGGCGTGATGGTGAACTTGGATTTGACCTTGAGGCCCTTGTCCAGGGCTTGGCGCGCCACACTGGCGGCGCGCTCAATGTCTTCATAGGAAGAATTCGTGCAACTGCCGATCAACGCCACCTTGATCTCATCCGGGTAGTTGTTTTCCTTGACGGCCGCAGCCATCTGCGAAACCGGCCGCGCCAAGTCCGGAGTAAGCGGGCCGTTCACATGCGGTTCGAGCGTGGTCAGATCGATCTCGATAACGCGATCGTAGAACTTCTCCGGCGCCTGCAGCACTTCCGGATCAGGCACGAGATGTTCGGCGATGCGAAGCGCCGCTTCCGCCACTTCGGCGCGATTGGTGGCGCGCAGGTAGGTGGCCATGCGATCGTCCCAGGGAAACAGCGAAGTGGTGGCGCCGATCTCTGCTCCCATGTTGGTGATGGTCGCCTTGCCGGTGGCGCTGATGGCGCGGGCGCCCTCGCCAAAATACTCGATGATGTGATTGGTGCCGCCTTTCACGGTGAGAATGCCGGCCACGCGCAGAATGACATCCTTGGCGGCCGTCCAACCGCTCATTTTGCCCTTGAGATGCACGCCGATGATGCCGGGCCATTTCAATTCCCACGGAATGCCGGCCATCACATCCACGGCATCCGCCCCGCCCACGCCAATGGCAATCATGCCGAGGCCGCCGGCGTTGGGCGTGTGCGAATCCGTGCCGATCATCATGCCGCCGGGAAAAGCATAATTTTCCAGCACGACCTGGTGAATGATGCCGGCGCCCGGCTTCCAGAAGCCGATGCCGAACTTGTTGGAGACGCTCGCCAGAAAATCATACACCTCGCGGTTTTCGTCCTGTGCCCGCGCCAAATCCGCACGTGCACCCAGGCGGGCTTGAATGAGATGATCGCAATGCACGGTGCTGGGCACCACGGTTTTGGGCAGGCCGGCGCTCATGAACTGCAGCAACGCCATTTGCGCAGTGGCGTCCTGCATGGCGACGCGATCAGGTGAAAGATTCACGTAAGATTTCTTGCGGACCGGCGCTTCTTGCGGCAGTTCGGCGAAGTGGCCGCACAGGATTTTCTCGGTCAAGGTCAGCGGCCGGCCAAACAATTTGCGGCCGGCTTCCACTTTGGCCGGTAGTGCCGCGTACACGCGCTGAATCATGTCAAAATCGAAAATCATTGTCCAACTCCTGTATGAATCGATAAGGTGTCGCCGCCGGGCAAGCTGAAGACAGGCGGCGGGTGCGCGGCTTGCGGCCACGGCCTCTTCGGCGCATGGCAATCGCCCACCAGCCCGCCGCAGAGCCGGCTCAGGTCAATCCGCCGGTTTGCAGCGACTTGCCCAGCACGTATTCCACCTCCAAGACATTGCCTTTCAGCCGGCCGGTCAGGTCTTTGCGATCATCAAGGGTAATTTCCGTGACAACCCGCGGGGCCGATTTCTTGACTTCTTCATGGCACTTCTGGATGACAAACAAAATCTCATCCCACTCCCCCTCGAGCAGCGTGCCCATGGCCGTCAATTGATAATCCAATTCACTCTTCTCCACAATGGCCAGGGTCCTGGCAATCAGCTCTTTGGTCTCTTCCCCGCTGCCCAGGGGAACGATGCGAAACTCGGCTAGCATGAGGTTCCTTTCCAAGATATCGGACGGTCGGAGGCGCATGCGCGCGAACAGAAACGGCGTGAGAGGTCACGCCGTGCGGTTTTGGGTTCGGCGGCAAACCTGCCGTAATCTATGAAAATCTGTCTCTCTGTCAAGCCCAATTTCTGCCGGCTTGAGACTTTGGAATTGACTTTCCGCTGCTGCTTGCCTATTTTGCGGTGCGTTCCGATGAGGACAAGTATCACTGATGAGGACGATCACCGACATGCCTTCCATCAATCCTGTTTACCGGCTTTTCCTCCTTCTTCCCCTCTCCCTGCTGGCGCAACCTCTGGAAGGCCTGGTGTCAACGCGCGAGGTGGGGCCCGGCGTGAAACATTACCGCATTTATCGTGAGGCCGGCCCGTGGGCCATTGAGGTGGTGGATTTCAATTATCGCCATCCGGCGCTCCAGCTCGAAACCGTTCGCGCGGCGGACCAAGGCCTGGAGTTGACCAGCCGCATGGCGGGCCGCGAAGACCGCAGTGGCAGCCGCGTGGTGGCCGCCCTCAACGGAGACTTCTTCACCGCCCAGGGTCGCCCGCTCAATCTGCAGATTCGCAACGGCGAGATCGTGCAGGGCGCCTATCCGCGCTCGGTGTTGGCAGTCAGCCGGGCGAAGGAGCCGGTGATCACGGTGACCGAACTCAGCGGGCAGGTGGTGACGCGGCGCGCCGGCAGCCACCGGCTTGCCGGAGTCAATCGCGAACGCGGCGCGGATGAACTGATCATGTACAACCGGTTCTTCGGAAATCGGACCAACACCAATCGCCACGGCCGGGAGTTGACCTTGCGGCTGCTTGCGGAATTCGCAGTCAATGACACCGTGCCAGCCGTGGTGACTTCCCCGGCCGCGCTGCAGGGCAACAGCGTGATCAGCGACAGCCTGTATGTTCTCTCGGCGCACGGCACGGCAGCGGCATGGATGGCGCGCGCGCTGGCCGCCGGCGATACGGTCAAGCTCATCTGGCAGGCTTCAAATCTGCCTTTTCCACCGGCCACCGCGATCGGCGGCACGCCACGGCTGATCCGCGACGGCAAGATCGCCGTGGAAAGCGAAATGGAATTCAACCGCGCAGGCTTCGCCAGCGAGCGTCATCCCCGCACGGCGGTGGGCTTCGACGAAGTAAACCAGCGCATGTACTTTGTTGTGGTGGATGGCCGGCAGCCGGGGTACAGCATTGGCATGACGCTGCCGGAATTGGCGGAGTTTCTCCGCGAGCTGGGCTGCACGCAGGCCATCAATCTCGATGGTGGCGGTTCGAGCACACTGGTGGTGCGCGGAGAAGTCGTCAACCGTCCCAGTGATCTCGCCGGCGAGCGGCCAGTGGCCAATGCCCTGGTGCTGCTTTGTTCTGCGGTTGGCAGCTCACCAGCTCATTTGAGAATATCGCCGCCGCGCCTCGAGGCATTGATCAGTGATTCTGTCCGCTTCAAGATCGCGCTGACAGACAGCTTCTTCAATCCGATTGCAATTGCGCCGCATGAAATCGACTGGCGTGTGCCCGCCGCGCTGGCAAGAAGCGATGCGCCGGGGCAGTGGTGGACGGGCACAGAAGTGGACTCCGGCTTTGTGGTGGTGAAGCATGGCGTGCTCAGCGACTCAGCGTGGGTGGTGGTGCATCAACCCGCCGAACTCGAGCTTGAACCAGCCCGGGTCAACTTGAAGCCGGGGCAGGCGCGACTGCTCGTGGCCCATCTCAGAACCACGACGGGCAGACGCCTGCCGCTGGCGGGCCAGCGGCTGCGTTGGGAACTGCAGCCGGAGGGCAGCACGATCTCTGCCGGCGGTTTGGTGGTCGCCGCGGCTTTGGGCTCTTATCGCGTGACCGCGACTTACCGAAGCGCGGCGGTGACGCTCAGGGCGAATGCAGAAGTTGTGGTGGAAGCGGGCGGCAAACAGCCGTGAGGGGGTGAGGGGCTGAGGAACATCGCGTGCTGAGCATATTGCTATTATTGCCTTACCCAATCCCTTCCCAATATTCCTCAGGTGTCAAACAAAGTCCAATTGCTAAATTTGCTTGATCAAAGCCTGCACATCACGCACCAGTTTGTCGAAGGAAGGGCATCTTTGCCGAGCCATCTGCATATCAAAGATTGCAGCGAAGGCGGGCTGGTCGTCCACTTCGACGTAGGTTCGGCCAGCCGTCATGAGTTGCAGCAAGCGTCCCTTGGCGTCGCGCGGCGCCTCGGGATCCTCCCCCGGCTCAGCATCGTCGGCAATGCCGCGTTTGCCGCGCAAAGACTCGATGCTGCCAAGAAACCAGCTTTCAAGCTCCCTTTTCGCCAACACAACTTTACACGGCAATTCGCCAACTATCTGGCCGGCAAGTGTCACCAACTGTGGCCCCAACTGGCAAGGAGCATCATCATCGGCATCGAGCACAACCAGGATCGCGTCGCACCCTTCGGTACGAAAGCGCGCATAACGTAGTGCGCGCTCAAGCTCGCCGGGACGCAGAATCTTGAGGCGTCCGATTCGAACGGGGTGCGCGATGGTGACATCGAGGCGGCCCAGTTCCGACAGGAGCCGGCGTAACAACACCGGGACGGATTCAACTTCAGAATGCCCCTCTACAATGGGGACAATCGTGGGCACGTTCAGATTCCCTCCAATTCAGCAAAGAGATCGACTTGTTCGGCGCGTTGTTTGGCAAGGGCATGATCCACCCGCACTTCTCCACTGCGCAGCAATTCTCCGACAGAGTACAGCTTTTGCCGGATCGCTTCTTTTGCACCGAAGGGCAGAGGAGTGATTTGAGCGATGCCCTCCGCTGCTTCCGCGACAAGAACTTGGTCTTCCGTGATCTTCTTGTTGTCCAAGACTTCGGGACTGTGCGTCGTTATGACGACTTGGGAACGATTTGTGCCATCCAAAAGGATATCCGTCAGAATTTCGGCAGCACCGGGATGGATCGTGGACTCCGGTTCCTCAATGGCAATGAGGGCTGCTGCTTGCGGTTGATAAACGGCGAGCAGAATGCCCAAGGCCCGCAGCGTTCCATCTGACATGTTCAGGGCGTCAAAATCCCACTGCCTGTTCTCCGCCGCTTGCTGAGCAAATCGCAGCGTCTCTTTCTGGCCGAGCGGCTGTGGTTCAACTTTCACAACGCCGGGTACAACCTTGCTGAGGAGATGACAGATGCGTTCATAGTTCTGGCCGTTCGTGCCGCCGCTCTCCATGATCCGCCGCAAGACGGCGGCAGCGTTTCTTCCATCAGGCAGCAGATTCGTCCCTTCGCCCTGATCTGGATCCTGCAATTCCCGAATGCTTTCGGGGCGCAAATTATAACGGCGAATACTGCTCAGAAAATCAAATACCGGCCGGAATTCTTCTGTGGCAGAGAGGATGGTCAGCGCCAAGCGGTCCGGTTCGAGACGCGGTCGAATATCAGGCACCGGCCTGCTAAACACGCCATTTTTTGCTTCGAATTCGTGGCGGGGCCCGAACACGGGCACGACGATGCAGCGCTCGTTTGCCACCTCGAACGCGCCTCCAGTGCGAAAGGTGACCTCAAAGGCATAATCCGCCCAGCCGTCATCGCCGAGAACGATGCTGAAGCGCAAGCCGAGATTGCCCGGCCGTCGTTCGGACTTGCGCCGCACGGCTGCAGCTCCGCCGCGGTTTCTAAAAGCCAAATGAATGGAATAGTTGAGGCAGTCGGCCACAAACGACAGCGCATCAACAAAGTTGCTTTTGCCGGCGCCATTCGGCCCAACCAGAACAGTCAACCCGGGTTGAAGATCAACGATGGTTGCCGCAATGTTCTTAAAATTGCGGATCTGAATCTGTCTCAAATATGGCCGCACCATGATTACCACCTCTTGAATTGAGTCTTTCCGTCTTGCGCTAGATAGGAAAACTCAACACAAAAAACAATGCCCTCGCTTCACCCTCCCTGCCATCCCCGACCGCGCACCACGCGCCCTGGCCGCGCGCCGGTGTGCTCACCATCACGCAACACCTGGGTGCCGTTGACGAAAACATGCACCATGCCGCTGGCGTATTGCTGCGGCTGGGCGTAAGTGGCGTGATCCTGAATCGCCGCGGGATCGAAGACCACCACGTCGGCAAAATTCCCGCGCACCAGCATGCCCCGGCGCGACAATCCGAGATTGGCGGCCGGCAGCGCGGTCAACCGCCGGATGGCCTCCGGCAAAGTGATCACGCCCTCCTGCCGCACATACTTTCCCAGCAAACGCGCAAAGTTGCCATAGGCGCGCGGATGCACACTCGATTTCAGGAAATTCCCCTCCGGCGCCTGGGAGGCCGCATCCGAACAAAAGCTCATCCACGGCAGTCGCATCTGCTTCCTGAGATTCTCCTCGGACATGAGAAAATAGACCGCCTCGACGCGGCTGCCATCCTGGATGACAAGGTCGATGGCGGTTTCCGCCGGCGCTTTGCCGCGCCGCCGCGCCACTTCTGCCAGCGATTGCCCGGTGAGATATTTCAATGAATCGGTCTTGAATCCCACCAGCAAAACGTTTTCCGGGCCGGCATGCAGCATGAGATTTTCCCATTCATCAGTGGGTGTGGTCATCTCGGCCAGCACGCGACGGCGCAGCGCAGGATCCTGCAGGCGTTGCGCCCAGGCGTGGTAGCCGCCC
>JBBIKM010000013.1:57076-60796 GCA_037445455.1 bacterium
CGGTGTAGTTGTACATGTCCGCTGTAATGCGCAAACCCCGGGCGCGCGCAGCTTCAATCTTGGCAATCACTTCATCCAGCTTTTGCCAGTTGCTCCGGCCGGCGGCCTTCAAATGATAAATCTCCGCGGGCAGACCGGCACGGCGTGCAATGTGCAGTAACTCATCCACTGCCTCGAGCAGGCGGTTGCCCTCGCTGCGCAAATGCGAGATGTAGATGCCGCCATACTCCGCTGCGACTTTGCACAACTCGATCAGTTCCTCGGTCTGCGCGTAGAATGCGGGGGCGTAGATCAACGAGGAGGCCACGCCCAATGCGCCTTCCGCCATTGCCTGCCGCACGAGCGTCTTCATGCGCTCGAGTTCAGCCGGGGTCGGCGGCCGGTTCTCATAGCCGAGTTCATGGATGCGCACCGTGGTGGCGCCCACGAAGGAGGCCACATTCGTGGAAATGCCGCGCTGCTCGAGGTGGTTCAAATATTCGCCGAGCGTGGTCCAGCTCACTTCATAGCGAATGTCGCCCTGTTGCTCGAGTACCTCCTGCTTCATCTTCTCGTTGAGCGGGCCTTCGGACCACCCCTCGCCGAAAATCTCCAGCGTCACCCCCTGGCGGATGTCACTCTGCGAACGGCCATCCTCCAGCAGGCTGACTGTGGCCCAACTCAACATGTTGATGAAGCCGGGTGCCACCGCCAGGCCGCGGGCATCAATTTCCTGCGCAGCGATCGCGTTCCCGATCCGGCCGACTGCGGCAATGGTATCGGCATTGATGGCGACGTCGCCGGCATACGGCTCTGCACCGCTGCCGTCGTAAATCATGCCATTGCGGATGACGAGATCGTACCTGGTCTGCGGCGAGTACGCCAGCAGCAGGAGCAGGCAGGGCAGGATCATAACTTTCCTCCTCGTTTGATTCGATGTCCCGTGGCAAAGGGCTTTGTGCAGTTCAAATTTCAGAAGACGACTCTAAAAGACTCTGAAACACAAGACAGACATCTGCGCCGCAGCGAGGTCGCGAACGAAGAGGCCTGCCATCACAAGAAATCATTCACGGCGCTCTCTGCGATGCGGCGGTTCACGCCTGGCCTTTGTGTCTTCGTGGTGTGCCCAATCTGACAGGCTCATTGCGGCCCACGCGACTTGAGCGCTCAGCTCATGGAAATTCATGTGCGGAAAGAGGGCGTCCTGATTGGGGGAATCACAGGATGGCTTTCGGCGCGGGAGGAGATCACCTCACAGACAACCACCAGCGGCTGCGCGGCGGTTGTGTCTTGCGGGCAACCGAAACTCCGGTTCACGATTGCAGAGTGTCAAAACCGGCTCCTTGCCCGGGAACATTCTTCAGAGTATTTTGCTTTCGAACAGATGCATGCTGCGCGCCCGCTGCCGGAAGCGCAATTCCAGGCTCGCGCCTCAGCTCAGACTGTAAAGGATGGCCGCCAACCCCAGCAGGCCGCACAACCACGCGGCCACCCGCGCCAGCACCATGCCGCGCCGGCCGCTCGCCAGGAGTTCTTCTTCCGGCTTGATGCTGATCACAAACCGGCCGCCGGCAGAGGGCTTCTGCAGCCACAGTTTGCCGTCGCGCAAAACCGCCTCGGCCAGTACGTACACGGCCGCACCCACCGGCAGGGCGCGCTCTTGAAAGCGATACTCACGCGGCTGCCGTTCTTCCAGGCTCGTGAGCCAGGGCGCCTCCAGGGAAAACGCCCCACGCGAGATGACCGAATCCGGCAGGCCTGCGTCTGAATCAACTTCCGCGACGGTCTGCTCAGCGATGATTTCCGCGCCCCTGGGATCAACCAGGACCCGGCCGGTATGATCTTCCACCCAAAACGGAATCCGCTCCTGTTGCTGCGCCAACACTTCAGAATCAATGCGAGTGTGGCTCACCTTCTGCCTTTCCTCATCGGCGTAGAACACTTCTTCAAATTCCCATTCCACCAGTTGGTCATAAAAGACGCAGGGCGTTTCCGAGAGCAGAGCCAACAGCGGCCGGTCACACACCACCGTACCCTTCACCTCGACGAGTTTGCGGCCGGCGAGTCCGGCCTCAGCTTCTGCCCAGGCGTGCAGCTCGGCAATGGCGGAGGTTTCCGTGCGGCAGATCAGGCCGAGCTTGCGTTTCAACCACCCAACGCGCAGCGCGAACAGGCCGGCCACACCGAGGAGAGCTATTCCCAGAATGAGCGTCATGGCATGCATTTGAACATCCGCGTTCGCAGCCGTGGCCGCGTTCACTGCTTCACGTAACTCTCGCGGCCGCCCACGACGGTGCGCAAGACTTCCACTTCGGGAATGCGCACCGGATCGATGGCAAGCAGATCCTCGGAGAGCACGACAAAATCCGCCAGGCGGCCGGCCGCCAGAATGCCCGCGGCATGCTCTTGAAAGCCGGCATGGGCATTACCGGCGGTGTAACAGCGCAGCGCCTCTTCAACGGAGATTTTTTCCTCGGGCACCCAGCCTGCGGGATGCGCGCCGTCGAGCGTGCGGCGCGTGACCGCCGCATAGATGCCCCACAAGGGCGAAATCGGCGCAACCGTCCAGTCCGAACCAAAAGTGAGCGGCGCGTTGGCAGCGAGCAGCGCGCGAAAGGCATAGGTGGTCTTGATGCGCTCCGGGCCGATGCGCTTCTCCGCCCAGCGGCCGTCATCGATGGCGTGATACGGCTGCATGGAGGGAATGACGCCCAATTCGGCAAAGCGGGGAATGGCAGCGCGCGTCAAGTGTTGCGCATGTTCAATGCGGAAGCGCCGGTCACGGCTGCCGTTTTGCGCCACGGCCTGGGCGTAGACGTCGAGCAGCCAGTCATTCGCACGATCGCCAATGGCGTGCACCGCCACATGCAGTCCGGCGGAATCAGCCGCGAGAATCCAGCTCCGCAGCGCCGTCGTGTCGGTGGTCAACAATCCGGAAGTTGTGGGTGCATCGTCGTAGGGCTGGTAGAACCAGGCCGTGGTCGAGCCCAAGGAGCCATCGACAAAACCCTTGAGCCCTCCCCAGCGCAACCAGGCGTCACCGCGGCCATTCGCCCGCACGAACTCTGCCAGGCGCGGCCAGGTGGCAAGCGGCACAAAGGAGTAGATGCGCAGCGAGAGCGCGCCGTTGGCATGTGCACGGCGATAGGTTTCGAGATCCGTCCAGCCGTAACTGCCCATGTCATGCACTTGCGTGACGCCCATCGCAGCCGCATGGGCCATGGCGCGCCTCAGCGCTTCATCATGCTCCGCGGCCGTGGGCGCGGGAATGACGCGGTACACCGGTGACATGGCCTCGTCTTTGAGAATGCCGGTTGGCTCGCCGGTCCTGGCATCGCGCACAATCGTGCCGCCTTCGGGATCAGGCGTGTGACGATCGATGCCGGCCAGCGCCAGGGCCTTGGAATTGGCGAGCGCCATGTGGCCGTCGAGACGATTGACGAACACGGGATGATCTGGCGTGAACTTGTCGATCCAGTCACGCCGCGGCAACTCGCCGCCCCACATTTCGTGATCCCAATCGCCGCCGGTGATCCAGCGGCCGGCAGGCAGGTGCTGTGCAAACGCGGCCAGGCGCTGCGCGAATTCTTCCGGTGACCGGGCGCCGCGCAAATCCACGCTGGCAAGCTGAAAACCGCCGCTCATGAAATGGGTGTGATTGTCAACGAAGCCGGGCACCACAAATTTACCGGCGAGATCGACAACACGGGTGGCCGCGCCGCGCCAGGCCGCGATTTCTTC
>JBBIKM010000014.1:0-48812 GCA_037445455.1 bacterium
ATAGCGGCCGGCCGGCAGGTTACCCTCGATCAACACCGCCACTTCTTGTCCGGCAAGATTGTAGGCCTTGAGGGTAACGTGTGACTCCTCGGGCACGACATAAGCAATCACGGTGGCAGGATTGAAGGGATTGGGGTAAACCTGCAGCAGATCGAGTTGATCACCGGCTTCACTGATCGCCGCGGCTCCGCTTACCACGGGCAAACCTGCTTTGGCCGCGCTGCCGGCATAACATTCCAATTCGTAGACCTGGTTGTTGGCCTTGTTGTTTTGGTCCATGCGAATGCGGAAATAGCGCGCCGCAAATGGCGAGCTGAATGTCACCTCCTGCGTGCCGGCGGCACCGGCATTGTTGGTGTATACCGTGATCCAGTCGCCGTCACTGCTGCCGCCGCTGTTGGAAATTTGAAAGCGATATCCGGTGGCAAAGTAGTTCTCTTTCCATCGGATCACCACGCCCGTCAGGCCGAATGCTGCGCCCAGGTCAACGGCCAGCCAGGTGTTCGGCGCCGACTTTCTCACCGTCGCGCTGCGCCAATATGATGAACTGGAACTGGCGCCATCAACTGCGCGGCTGGGCGCGTAGGAACTGTAGGTGCTGGAGGCCGTCGCCGGCTTGTTCAGTGCCAGATTGCCGGTCGGCGCATTTGTCACCGTGAGGTAGTTCGTCTTAGTTTCCACATCAGTATCACAGCTACTGGTGGCGGTGAGCATCACGCTGTAATCGCCGGCAGCGGTGTGGGTATGCGAGGGATTCTGCGCGGTCGAGGTGCCGCGCTCGCCGAAATCCCACGCCACAGGAAGTGGGATTGCCGGTGAATTGATCGGTGAAATTCACCGGCAGGCCGGCGCATGCCTGCGTCACGTCGGTGGAGAAATCCGCGGTGATATCGCAGGTGTTCGGGCAAATCGTCAGGTAGGTTTTGGCGATATCCTCCCACGCAATCAAGGCGAAGTTCTTGGGACTGCTGTTATGTTTCGCCATGAAGCCAAAGGGAAACGTCGGTCCGGCCGGAAGATTGGTCACATCCAGGCCGTCGGTGCCGCCCACCTGCGGCGTGTAAATGGTCGTCACCAGGCTGTGGCTGTGCGGGTTGCCGGGATCGCCCTCGCGCCGATAGACTTTGACGCGCTTGTTCCCCTGGCTGGAGAGCAGAATGTAACCCGTGCCGTCGGCGCAGCCATAAATGCCGAGACCTTCGCGATCGGGAGCGATGCCGTCGCCCTGCGCAAAAACCGCCAATCGCTGGTTGCCCATCGCGGGATCGGCGTGGAACTTGTGCACGCAGCAATCCTCTTCCGAGATGTAAACGTAGCCGAGCTGGTCATCGGCCACCATGCCCTCGGAGTGGTTGCCGTTGTACTCGCCGCCGAAAGACCTTACGAACACGGTACGCACTCTGCCCGCGCCGTTGTCCAGCAACTGATATTGATTCAGCACGCCATGGGCGCCGCCGTTGCTGTTGACGAAGGCGAATTAGGCGCCGTCGCTGGCGCGGCGATACAAGCAGACGCCGTAGGGTTCTTTGACCTGCGGCGTGGAGGTGGCGCCGCTGGCAGTGATGTCGCTGAGCTGGCGGCTGTTCGGATCGATCTTGAATATCACCAGGCGGCTGGGGTTTTCGGCGCCGACGACATAGATATCGACCGGCACACCGCCGACCGGCATGCCGTAGCGTACATCACCGTTGTTGGGCGTCGCCGAAACGGAAACGCGCTGCCGTTGCTGGCCATTCATGTCCCAGAGGTACACCGCATTGCCGATCTTGTCGGTGCCGATCACCAGGCTTTGCGCCGGGTCGGTGGGATGAATCCAGATGGCGGGGTCATCGGCATCGCCGCTAACGGAGCCGGTATTGACCCGCGCGGACACGGTAATCTCGGAAGGAATGGTCTGCGTTTGCGCCTGGCCGGCAGGCACGAGCCAGGCGATGAAGGCCAGCCAAGCCGGAACAAGTCTCCGGCGGGCTGATCTTCTGCATATCGGGCGGCGTGACGGAAAGATCGCCGGCGCGGGCGGCCGCGTGCTCGTCGCAGCAGTTTGGGGTTGCATGGGCCTTGTCTCCCTGGTTGAATGATGAAGCCTGCGAAGCCCTGCAAGTGCCCGTCATCGAAGCAGGAACGGCGGGTTGCGGTCAGGCACACGGGCCTTCCCGGCCGCAGCAAGCAGGCTTCGGTTCGGTTGGTTTCCGCGCAGCGAACCGGTGCGCGAGGCGCCGGCCCGGCTGGCATTGCACAACAGCACGCCCCGCCCGGCGGCAGTGGCGCGGCAAGAGAGGCGGCATGACTGCCCAACGTCAATCGCGTTCGAACCAATGATGGCAAATGAGCGGCGCTATCGCGGCACGCTCGGTACGAGCCGGACTGCAACAGGGTTGATCGGAGTGGCTCTCTTGAGTGGAGTGACATCCTGGCCAAAGTGGGATCTGTATTCCTGGCATGGTGGCAATCGCCTGCCACGGCTGATCGTCAATCAGGAGGGGAGCACGATCAGGAAATAAAGCGGCGTGGTTCCAGGTGGGTCGATTGGGGATACTGGTAATTACTGGCGGGCGGCTTCCAGTCGCAAGCTGGGGCGGCCAGTGCGCCAAGCGGGTGATTGTAGAAATCATCTGTGATCTCGTTTCCCAGGGTGATTCACCGAGTCAGTCTTGCGGCACTTGGGCAGGTCGTGCACGAGTGCCCTTGCCCCGCTCCTTCAAACTCGCCGCCGCAACAACCAGGTTCAGGAATCAGCTTCGGGAACAAGACCGCTGTCAGGCAGGCCGCCGGTACGCAACGGCTGCGCGGTCAGCAACCGCGAACACTGCCGGGCGTCACCGGTTTGGCTTCTGTTCAGTCAGAGGGGGGGTGAAAGCCGAAAAGCTACACAATGCGAATAGAGAATCTCTCGAGTGAAAGCCTGTCAAAGCATCCTGCCAGTCTACTGCCATCCCCCAGGGCGCGCGAACAGCAGAAAGTGAGCGTTCGGCTGAGGCTTATCGTTCAGCCGAACGCTTGCATTCGCCGATAGGAAGCGGAACCCGTGGCCGGCGCGGGACGTGACGGCAAACCAGCCTCCGCGGCGCCGGCGTGCACAACTCACTTCATGAACACGAGGCGCCGCACCAGCCTGGTTTCACCGGCCTGCAGCACGTAGAAATAGACGCCGCTGGGCAGTTCCGCGGGCGCAAACGACACGGTGTAGACGCCGGCTTCACGGCGGCCATTCACCAGCGTGGCGACTTCTTCTCCAATCACATTGAAGACCTTGAGGGTCACGTGTTCTTCCTGCGGCACGCTGAAGGTGATGTTGGTGCTGGGGTTGAAGGGGTTGGGATAGTTCTGTCCCAGTTCGAAATCAGCAGGCATTTCGGCCGCGATCAACCCCGGCTCATCGCCGGCAGGCTTGGGCGCCGGGCTGGAGCCGGCATAGCATTCCAACTCGAACACGCGGTAGCTGGATTTCTTGTTTTTGTCCATGCGGATGCGGAAGTAGCGCGCCGCAAACGGCGAAGTGAAGCTGACATCCTGAGTGCCGGCCGCTCCGCTGTTGTTGGTGTAGACCGTCGTCCATTCGGCGTCACTGCTGCCGCCTGTATTGGAGATTTGAAAACGGTACTGCGTTGCAAAATAGTTCTCTCTCCATTTCACGACGCCGCGGGTCAGGCTGTATTGCGCGCCCAAATCCACCATCAACCAGGCGTTGGGGTTGCTGCTGCTCACCGAGCCGCTGCGCCAGTAGGAACTGCTCGCGGTGCTGCCATCTACCGCCTTTGCCGGCGTGTAGGTGGAGTTGTAGGTGCTTGAGGCGGTGGCATTCTTGTTCAATGCCAGGTTGCCGGAGGGCGCGCTCTGCGTGGTGGCAGAGGCTTCATTCGAGTTGTCGGAATCGCCGCTGTCATTGGTGGCACGCACGCGATAGTAGTAGGTCGTGCTGGCCGCCAGGCCGGTATTCGAATAACTCGTGACATTCGCGCCGGTGGTGGCGATTTGCGTGTACGGCCCGCCGGAGCTGGTGGCGCGATCGATTTCAAAGCCGGTCTCGTTGCTGGAGTTGTCCTGCCAGGAAAGATTGATTTGACTGCTGCTCACTGCTGTTGCCGTCAGGCTGGAGGGGGCGGCGGGCGGAGTCGGCGGCGCGCCCAGACCATCGATGGCCCGAAAGGCGTTTACGCGGCCGGCGCCGAGCTTGCCGGCATAAGACGGATTCAGGCCGTCGATGTTATCTGCGGTGCTCTGCAAACGGTTGCGCACTTGCGCCGCGGTTTGGTTGAGATCCGCCGACCAAATCAGCGCGGCCACGCTCGCGGCGATCGGGGTGGCCATCGAGGTGCCGCTCACCGTGGCGACATAATCGTTGGCAGCATCGTTGTGGTTGTGATAGAGGCTGACAATGTCGGTGCCCGGGGCCGAGACATCGACATAGCTGCCGTAGTTCGAGAAATCGGACTTGAGATCGTTCTGATCGGTGGCCGCGACATTGATGATGTCCGTGCGCGAGCCCATATAGTCCGGGCTGTCGCCGGTGTTGTCATTGCCGGCGGCCTTGAAGATCAAACCGCCCGCACCCAAAAAGTTGTCGATGGCCGCTGCCAACCCGCCGGAATTGGATGAACCCCACGAGCACGAGGCGATGTGTGCGCCGTTGTTCGCTGCATAATTGAAAGCCTCGGCGCAATAATCCATGCGCACATAGCCCACTTCGATGTTAAGAAAGCCGAAGTACTTCTCGGAGGAGCCGACTCGGCAGGCCATGACCTTCACGCCGTTGCCGGCAACTTGTTGCGCGCCGTTGAGCCAGCCGCCGGAAACGGAGGAGGTGGCATAGCCGTTGTTGTTGATCGCCGCGATGTTGCCGGCGCAGTGCGTGCCGTGGCCGTTGAAATCGCGCGGATCGTTGTCTTTGGTGGTGCAGTCTTCGCCCGGCCAGCAGGAATTGGAGCCCGCGATCGGCGCTGAGACGAAATCGTAGCCGACAATGTCATCGATGTAGCCGTTGCCGTCGTCATCGATGCCGTTGCCGATGATCTCGCCGGGGTTCTTCCACATGTTGCCGCTGATCGAGGAAAAATTGCCGGCGGCCGCGTTCGAGCCGCCGAGATCCTTGTGATAGTAGCGCACGCCGGTATCGAGCATGGCGACAATGATCTGGCTGTTGCCGGTTTGCTGGTCCCACGCTTCCGGCGCATCGACGTCATGATCATTGGCTTGATTGAGATGGTATTGGCTGGCGAATTGCGGATCGTTGGGCGTGCCGTAGACCGTGTGAATGCCGATCGGCTGGGCATCGATCACGCCGGGCAACCGTTTGTATTCCGCCACCACGGCTTCGATGTCCGGGATGGCACTCGCGAATTTGATTTTATGCCAGCCCGACAAATCGATCGTCCGGCCGTTATATACCCGCGGGCGGGTCACCTCAAATTGCCGGGTAAGCGCGACGGCATGGTATTGGCGGTTGAGCTGATCGATGGCATTGATGCCGGACTTGCCCAGCGCCATGGTGGTCTGGTCGAAATTCCTCACCGCTGATTTGTCAAACTCTACGACGATTTCGTCCGGCACCCAGCCGACAAAGCTCGGGATGGCGAGGTCGGGCCGCTTAACCTCCATTTTCTTCACGCCTGCGTCTGACGCCCAAGCCAGTGACACACACGCCAGAAGCATCAGTCCCGTAGTCATGGTTCGTCTCATTGCCTCTCCTTGATTGGAATAGATCAGAGTTCGGCACACCGGCCTGCTTCGAAAATTTTTTTCCGCCCGCCACTCGCGCATGGTCAAAGCCGCCTCTTGACGCAAGGGCAAGAAAGCAGAACACTCCGGCCTCTGCCCAGCAGGAATCGGTTTCGAAGAAAGCTCCCGTGCCGGTGCATTGGATTTAGTGAATTGCAACAACTGCCAGCACGCTCACCAAGGTCGATCAAATGAGTCTTGCAGGTGACAACACAGCCGTAATCTCAACATATTCGCTTCACTGCGAACGAGATGATAGAGTTGGAAGGAGATGGCGAACCCGGCCGCCTGGGGGGTGGCACGCCGGTAGTTTTCCGAGGTTCTGGACCGGCAACCCGTGCATGAAATCTCTCAGGTTGGTGGTTGCTTGTTCGCGTTGTGCCCGGCACTGTCTCAACGGGTGGGAAGCTGATGCTGAAGCAGCGCCGGAGGTGTTCTTGAAGAGGCGGCAGCACGCCGAAAGAACACGGCGGATTATAGGAAACTTTGCCGCCTTTGTCAACAGAACATTTGGGAGATTTTTGACGGCCGCGGCCGTCACTCAAAATCCAGCAGGGTGTGGGAGTAGGATTTCAACTCGGCGCCGCTGGCGGCGATGTAGCGGCTCCAGAAATCCTGAATCGCAAAATAACGTTCGGTTTCCTTCGAATAGGCGCCCGCAATCCAGACTTCGACACCCGCCAAATTGGGGAGGCGGCCCTTGCTTTTCAGCGTGGCGAGCGCCTGGCTGACATACGCCGGCGTCATCGCGTCGGTGCGAAAATCGAACTCGTTTGAGCTTTCCTGCATGTCGGAGATGATGACCAGCGATTTCTTGCCGCGTTTGCCGCGCATGAGCTGTTCGCAGATGATGAAGGAGTTGATGATCTCGGCCTTCTGAATGCGCGGCTTGGTTTGCAGCACGCTGTCCACCGTGGTAAGAATCTGATCGGTGATGCTGCGCGTGTGTTTGTGGTACTGGGTGCGGTTGTCGGTCCAAAAGTTGAAGGAGGGCAGGGTGGCGTCGTAGATCGGCGCAAAGTCGGCGATGGTGAGGTCGATAATCTTGCAGACCGTCACGCGGTCACCGGCGTTCAGCCTGGC
This sequence comes from bacterium, assembly GCA_037445455.1. Classification (GTDB taxonomy): domain Bacteria; phylum Zhuqueibacterota; class Zhuqueibacteria; order Zhuqueibacterales; family Zhuqueibacteraceae; genus Coneutiohabitans. Next base: position 6,799 of record JBBIKM010000014.1, read on the forward strand.
CACGATGTTTTGGATGTACTTTTGATAATTTTCGCGATCGGGCAGCGTGCTCAAAGACATGTCGAGAAAGATCATGACCCACCGCGGCTCGCTGTCCTGCGCTTCCGTGTTGTCACAAGCGGTGGTGAGTGTCAGCGTCGACAAGGCTGCCAGCAGCAGCGCCGCACGCCGGGACAACTCTCTGGCAAAATGTGTGATCGTGATTTTCATCCTTCAAAACCACTCGCGGGTTTGTGTTTCAGAACGCGGAACCGGCCGCCGGGCGCCGTGGCCGGGTGCCGGCCGGGGCACAGCGTTGTTCAGTCAAAGGCGTAGCGCGAACTGCCTGCCTGGGGCGGCAGGCTGCGCAAGGGCAGGCTTTGCCCGTTGGTGGCAAAAGTTTCTTCTTCGAAATCGGGAATCAGAATGTCCGGCAGCATTTCGAAGGCGCGCGGCCGGCGGTCATCCTCGCGGTGGCGCATGTTGTGCTGGCGATAGACGCTGATTGCCTGGTGGGCGCCGTCGCGGATGCGGAAGCTCTGGTTGTGGCAGGAGGATTTCAGCGCGTTGCGCCGGCTTTCGATTTTGTGAATCCTGGCCATCGCCTTGAGGTAATCCCGTTTGAACTTGAACAGTTTGAAGTCCCGCTCATGGGCGTACCACGAGGCATACACCGAAATCACAAAGATGAGCAAGTTGAGCGAAAGGAAAAACAGCCAGGCGCTGAAGGCCATCTCGTCGGAGGAGGCGGCCGCGGTGCGCAGATAGTTGTTGCGCACCTCGGCGAGCGAGTACAGCGAAAAGAGAATCACCGCCAAACAGCCGACGGAGAGAAAGACCAGCGGTTTTTCCTTTTCATCCTCGCGCAGAAAACGGCCCCAGAAATGGCCGGACACCGGGATGGCAAAGGACAGGATCATCGCCATGATCACGGTTTCGAAGCGCGGCGAGCCGAAGATGTCAAACACCTGCGCGTTCATCGCGAACTCGGCGATGCCGAAGACGAAGATCATGGGGAAATACCACCAGGGCGTGGCGTCGAAGGTCGAATCGCGCTCCAGGTCGTTGCGCCGGGCGAAGTAGTTTTCCTCGGCTTGTTTCAGTTTGTGCATCCAATTCTTGTGCTGGCCGATGAGCTTGGCATCCCGGCTCTGCCATTTTTGGTAGACTTTGCGAATGGCGCGATCCGCGATCTTGCACACCTTTTGTTCATACTCGGAGGCACACTGCACCTCATGCCACTGCCCGTTGCTGCTGATCCCCGGTTGTTTGCCTTTATACAGATAGTAAGCGATGTTTTCGCCGTTTTGCGCCGGTCTCTCTTTCAGGCCATCCAGCTTGCCATTGAGGCGGGCTTGCCAGCCGGCAATCAGCGTCCATGGACCCATTTTTACTCCTTGTCAATCTGCGAATGCCTGCCACTGCCAGGAACGAGGGATGATTCTTCCATCACCTTAGAATACTCACAAATGTGCGTGAGTGAGCAAACTGTCGCGCGGGATTTTGCCGGGGGAAATTTTCCCTTCCCTTTTTGTAAGCCGTTCCTTATATTTCCCGCGTTTTATCGCTGCCTGACACGCAGGGAAACCAGGCGGCTGCTGCGCGCGCAGGGAGAGCCGGTCGCCCAGTTTCTCCCGCATGCTCAAGCCGGCGGTGAGGTTGGCGACACGACGCGAGGCAGCGTGTCCGCCGCCGGCCGCGGCCAAGTTTCTGGCAGAAGAACTCCGAGACGGATTCGCAGAAGAGGAGGGTCAATGAAAATTGGTGTCCTGCGCGGTGAAGAAAACTCCTTTCCCGAAGCACTGATTGCCCGCATCAATGAAAAAAGCGCGGAGCGCAAGCTCCCCGCCACCGCGGAATTTGTCAAGCTCGAGACCATCCAGATGGCGGAACCGAGCGGCTATCACGTCATCATCGATCGCATTTCTCATGAGATTCCTTTTTACCGCGCCTACCTCAAGAACGCCATGCTCTCCGGCACGCATGTGATCAACAACCCGTTTTGGTGGAGCGCCGATGACAAATTCTTCAATTATGCGATCGCCCGCCGCTTGGGGGTGCCCGTGCCCAAGACCGTCTTGCTGCCGCACAACGCGCATCCGCCCTATACCTCCTCGCAATCGATGCGCAACATGGTGTACCCGATCAACTGGGAGCCGGTGTTCGAATACATCGGCTGGCCGGCCTTCCTGAAGCCGCACAGCGGCGGCGGTTGGAAACACGTTTACAAAGTCCACAACGCCGAAGAGTTTTTCAATTGTTACAATCAGACCGGCATCCTCTGCATGGTGCTGCAGGAGGCCATCGAGTTCACCGAGTATTATCGCTGCTACACCGTGGGCCGGCGGCACGTCCGCATCATGCGCTACGATCCCGGCAAGCCGTTTTTCGAGCAATATATCCAAAACGCCCCGCCGCTGACGCCGGCGCTGGCCGAAGCCATCACCACCTACTGCCTGCTCATCAATCAGGCACTGGGATATGATCTCAACACCTGCGAGTTTGCCGTGCGCAACGGCATTCCCTATGCGATTGATTTCGGCAATCCCGCGCCCGATTGTGATTACAAGTCCGTCACGCCGCCCAATTTCGAGTGGGTCGTCGACAAGATGTCCGACCTTGCGCTGGAACGGGCACAATTGCCCATGACGCCGCCGGCGGAGTATCTATGGTCGAATTTTCTGGGCAGCGCCGGCCATGATCCGGTCGCGCCCCTGCTCGCCGACTCACCGGGCCGCTGAGTCACTGCCGGCCGCCGCCCATGACGCGCCTGGCATCCGTTCCGAACCGATGAAGGAGCCTGAACGTGAAAGAGCAGTTCACCATCGGCATTGAGGAGGAGTTTCAGATCGTCGACCCGCGCACGCGCGAGTTGCGGTCCCACCTCTCGCAAATGCTGGCGGATGGCAGGATGTTGCTGCAGGAAAACATCAAGCCGGAGTTGCACCAGTCGGTGGTCGAGGTGGGCACGGGCATCTGCCGCAACATTCGCGAGGCGCGTGAGAGCGTGACCGCCCTGCGGCGTGGCATCGCCCAGGTTGCCGCCAAGAACGGGCTGTGCATCGTCGCCGCCGGCACCCATCCCTTTTCGGATTGGCGCACGCAGGAGATCACCGAGCACGAACGCTACCGGATGATCATCGACGAGATGGGCGACGTCGCGCGCGCCAATCTGATTTTCGGCCTGCACGTCCACGTCGGCATCGAGGACCGCGAGACTGCGATCGCGCTTTGCAATCAAATGCGCTATTTCCTGCCGCACATCCTGGCGCTCTCCACCAGCTCGCCGTTTTGGCTGGGCCGCCGCACCGGCTTGAAATCCACCCGCGCCGTGATCTTTCGCCGCTTTCCCCGCACCGGCATCCCGGACTATTTCACCTCCTGGGCCGACTTTGAGCATTTCGTGCAAACCCTGGTGAAAACCAACTGCATCGACAACGGCAAGAAAATCTGGTGGGACATCCGGCCGCATGCCTTTTTCAACACCATCGAAATCCGCATTTGCGACATTCCCACCAATCTCGACACCACCATCGCGATTGCCGCCCTGATTCAGGCAACGGTGGCCAAGCTGTGGATGCTGCACAAGGACAACATGAGCTTTCGCACCTACCGGCCGACGTTGATCGAGGAAAACAAATGGCGGGCGGCGCGCTATGGCGTTTCCGGCAAGTTGATCGACTTCGGCAAGCAGGCGGAAGTGCCGTTCCGCGACCTGCTCTACGAGTACATCCGCTTCGTCGATGAAGCGGTCGAAGAGCTCGACAGCCGCCACGAGATCAACTACCTTTACCGCATTTTGGAAGCGGGCACCAGCGCCGATCGCCAGCTTCAGGTCTATGAGGAAAGCAATCACGATCTCACGGCGGTGATGGACCATTTGATCCGGGAGACAATGGAAGGGATCAATGAGGCAGGATGACCGCAGGCCGTCATGGCCCTCAAATTCTGCGGTTCGGCACAGCCCCCACCTTAAACGGGCGGGGGCTTTTTATTTGGTGCCGGCCAGCACGCCGCGTACGAAGCCCCAATCGAGTTGCACGATCCAGCGGAGCTTTTGCAGGAGGGAGGGCGGGCGCACGGCGCCGCGGCTGGCGGCAACACCGATCAACTCCGCCGGCGGATAGAACACCAGCGTCTCCACCCGGCCGATGCCTTCGCAGTTGACCCGGCAGCGCTCCGGCTGCAGTTCATGAAACCCGCCGAGCGCGCGGTAAACCTCCTCCGTCATCAAGACGTATTCGCGTGCCGGCAGCGGGTTCTTCAGCAGCCGGTGCACCAGAATGACATCCAGGCCGAACAGCTTCTCAAAGGTCTGAATGCGCTCGATTGCCACTTCGCCGGCGTGCATCACGATTTTCAGCCGCAAATCGTCGACGCGCGTGCACGCCTCGCACACGCACAGGCGCAGATCACAAGTCTGCTGCAGCGTGCGGTAAAATGAACGAAAGAACTCCGGCAGTTGCGCCTTGACGGCGGCGAGTGCCTGTGGTAGTTCTTTTTCGGCGGGATACAGCGCATAGAAAAACGCGGCGTCCCCTTCCAGTTCGGCCAGCGTCAAAGGCGGGGCGGAAGCGGCAATGATCGACTGCAGCAGCCGCACGACGATTTGCTTGGCATGGCTGGTGGCCATGCGATGCAGCCGCATGAACTGGGTAAAACCGCTGATATCGGCAATCAACAGAATGGCTTTCGAGGTGGCAGGTTGCACTCCGGCCTCGCAGAGAGGTTGGATGATGAGGTAATCAGGCACCCCGCCGCGGCAGGGCAGCGGTTCAATCGTACTGTGCCAGCAGGGCCTTGGCTTCGTGGTAGATCTTCGCCTTTTCGGCGAAAGGAATGAACAGACTCTTGAACCCGTTGAGCACGATCTTTTTCACCTGCTCATAATTCAGGTCCCAGGTCTGCACGGCCAGCCACAGCTCGTCAGTCATGGTGGTGCGTGAAATGAGGCGATTGTCGGTGTTGAGCGTGACCCGCAGTTGGCGGTCGAGAAATTTCTTGAACGGGTGGTGTTCAATGCGCAGCACGGTCTTGGTTTGGACGTTGCTGGTCAGGCAGACTTCCAGCGGAATGCGGTGATCACAAACGTAGCTGAGCAGATCTTCGTCTTCGATCAGGCGGGTGCCGTGGCCGATGCGGTGGGCGCCGCAGGCATGAATCGCCTGATAGATACTGTCGGGCCCGTAGGCTTCGCCGGCATGCACCGTACAGTTGATGCAGTGTTTGCGGATAAAATAGAAGGCCTTGGCGTGATCCTTGGCGGGGTTGCCGAACTCGCGGCCGGCCAGGTCGAAGGCGACCGCGCCGCGGCGTTTGTATTGCAGCGTGAGCTCCGCCAGCCGCAACGTGGCGGCGGGTGCCATGCTGCGAATCGCGCAAATGATCACCGCGGTGCGGATCGGAAATTCCTTCTCGGCTTCGCCCAGGCCGGCGAGCACCGCATCCATCACTTGTTCGAGCGACAAGCCCTTTTGCTGATGCAGGATCGGGGAGAAGCGGACTTCGATGTAGCGCACGTTTTCCGCGGCGGCATCGGCGGCCAGCTCGTAGGCGATGCGGCGCAGCGCCTCCTCCTCCTGCATCAGTTTGATGGTCAGATCAAACTTGTCGATATACTCGCTGAGATTTTCCACCTGTCCCTTGACCGAGAGGAAGTCATAGGCCTCGGCCGCAGTGGCGGGCAGGGAGATACCGTTGGCACGGGCGAGCTCCATGGCGGTGTTCACCCGGATCGAACCGTCGAGATGACAGTGCAGATCGGTTTTCGGTAGGTCGTGCAGGAAGTCACGGGTGATTTTCATGCCGGTATCTCCTCCTCGATCAGGCGGTGGCGGGCTCGTGTTTGCCGGCCCGTGCCGCCGGTTGGCCGGCTTGCTGGCGCCGGCGGTCACGCGGCTCGGGCAGCAGGGTAATCAGGGTTCCCAGCGTCAACACCAGGCCGCCAATCCACACCCAGGTGACCAACGGATTGAGGTACACATGAAAGGTTGCGGCATTGGTTTCCGGTTGATGCGCGCCGAGAACGACGTACAAGTCCTCGCGCAAATTCGAAAACAGCGCGACTTCCGTGGTTGGCTGTTCCTGTACGACATAAAAATGCTTTTGCGGATAAATCGTATCCACCACTTTGCCGTCGCGCTTGACTGTCATGGTGGCTTGAATCACCACTTTGTTGGGATCACTGTATTGCTCGGTGGTCTGATAAACCAGCTCATAGTTGCGCAGCTTGAGGGATTCGCCGGGCTTGACCTGGCCTTCGATTTCCTGGGTGAACGCCATGCCGGTCACGCCGACAAACAACAGCACCATGCCAAAATGCACGATGTAGCCGCCGTAACGCCGGCGGTTGCGCAGCAGAAGATGCCAAAGCGCCACCGGATAAGCCTCCCCGCTGCTGTGGCCGCGGGCGAGCGCGCCGCGGTGGAACTCCAGCACGATGGTGAGCGTCACGAACACGCTCAGGGTGAAGGAGATGAGCGCGTACACGTGCCGGATGCCGAATGCCAGGAACACAACCAGCGCGAGCAGGGCACCGGCGACTGGAATCGCAAAGATCTTGCGCAGTTGCGCCAGCGAACTCTTGCGCCACGCCACCAGCGGCCCGATGCCGGTGAGCAGCAGCAGAAACAGCGAAATCGGTACCAGCACCGCGTTGAACCAGGGCGCGCCCACGGTAATCTTGACGCCGCGCACGGCCTCGGACACCACCGGGAAAACCGTGCCCCAGAACACCGCGAAGCAGGCGCCCAGGAACACGACATTGTTCAGCAGGAAGGTGGACTCCCGCGAGACCACCGCTTCCATCCGCACCGGACTGCGCAGGATATGCGAGCGCAGAATCAAGAGCCACGAGGAGGCGATCGCAATCAAACCGACAAACGCGAGAAACAACGGGCCGAGGCTGGAGGTGGTGAAGCTGTGCACCGAGGAGATCACGCCGCTGCGGGTGAGAAAAGTGCCGAAAATGCACAGTGTGAAGGTGAGAATGATCAACACCATGTTCCACACGCGCAGCATGTTTTTCTTTTCCTGAATCATGACGGAATGCAGGAAGGCGGTGCCGGTGAGCCAGGGCATCATCGCAGCGTTTTCGACCGGATCCCAGGCCCAGTAGCCGCCCCAGCCGAGCTCCATGTAAGCCCACTTGCCGCCCAGCATCATGCCGACGCCCAGAAAGAACCACGGAATGATGGTCCAGCGCCGCGTGATCTTAAGCCATTCATTGCCGAGCTGGCCGCTGAGCAGGGCTGCCAGGGCGAAGGCGTAGGGAATGGTGAAGCCCACGTAGCCGAGATAGAGCACCGGCGGGTGGATGGCCATGGCGGGATGTTGCAGCAGCGGGTTCAAGCCGCGGCCGTCCGCCGGCATGAAGTTGAGCATTTCAAACGGCGGCGTGACGAACGTGATCAAGCCAATGAAGAACAAGGTCACCGCGCTGTTGATGGCGGTGACGTAGGGCATGAGCACGGATTGTTTGCGGCGATAGAGCAGAATGCACAGCGCGCTGAACAGCGAGAGCAGCCATCCCCAAAACAGCAGGGATCCTTTCATGCCCGCCCACAGCGCGGTGAATTTGTAGTAAGCCGGCAGCGCGCGATTGCTGTAACTCGCCACGTATTCGACGCGGAAGTTGTCGGCGAAAATCGCCTGCCACAACGCCAGCGCCGCCAGCGTGAGAAAGATTGCGACGCCGAACGCGCCGTGCTCGCCGCTGGCGACCAGTTGGGCATCCTTGCGCCGCGCGCCCAGTACGGACGCGAGAATGGCGTATACCGCACAGCCGAGCGACAGCCAGATGAAGATACTTCCAAATTGAGTCATGAGTCGTTGTCCTGGGTTCAGGTCTTACGGCAGTTCACTCAATGAGCACCCTGGCGGTTGGGTTGAAAAAAAGCCCCTTGACGGGGCCATGGTTTGAAGCATAATCTGCAACCAGCTTCCGGGCGGGCTGCTCAGGTTGAAGAAGGAGGAGCCGCATACCCACTGCCGTCTTCGCTTTCATATTTGCTGGCGCACTTGGTGAAGATCTGGTTGGCGGCAAACTGGCCGTTGGCATATTTGCCTTCCAACAGAACATCGATGTCCTCTTTGAAGGTATCCGGCACGATACCGTGATACGAGACCGGCAGTTGCTGGCCCTGTTCCTCGATTACGAACTTGATCGAAAGGCCATCCTCGGATTTCACCACCGAGCCGGGCACCACATGCCCGCTCACCCGGAAGCCGCGGCCATCCGCTTCCTGGCCAATGGCTCTGAGTTCCGGCACGGTCTTGTAGTACACCATTGTATCCTTAAAGCCGCTGGCGATCACCCATCCGATGATGGCAATGACCGCACCGAAGGCAGCGAAGATGCGAACACGGCGACGTTCCATAATTTCACCTCAGCACTGTGTGGGGTTCCTTTGGACTGTTTCAGGCGAGATGGTCAATTTCCATGCCAGCCTCGCCTGGTCGATCTATTCGGCGAAAGCCAATAATTTCAGAGGGTGCCTGGCTTCATGCCGGGCGGCTGGGCGCCACTGGCGGCAGTGAATTCTCGATATTGCGAAACGTATTCCTCAAGGCTGCGAACCTCAGGCGTACGCCGTCGCCTTGGTTTCGCGGATCACCGTGACCTTGATTTGGCCTGGGTATTCCAGCGCCTGGTGGATCTTCTTGGCAATGTCGGAAGCCAGGAGATCGGCTTCGGCATCGCTGATCTTTTCGGGCTGCACCATCACACGGATTTCGCGGCCTGCGGAAATCGCATAGGCTTTGGTCACCGCGTCAAAACCATCCGCCACCTTTTCGAGCTTGTCAATGCGTTTGACATAGCCGTCGAGAGTGTCGCGCCGTGCGCCCGGCCGCGAGCCGGAGATGGCGTCCGCCGCACTCACCAGCAACGAAATCAAATTATCCGCCGGAATGTCTTCATGGTGGGAGCCGATGGCATTGATGACGATGGGATCTTCATTGTATTTCCTGCCGATCTCCATGCCAAGCTGGGTATGGGTGCCCTCCTGATTCTGACTGATGGCCTTGCCGATGTCGTGCAGCAGGCCGGCGCGTTTGGCCATGCGCACGTCCAGCCGCAGCTCGGCGGCCAATGCGCCGCAGATGAAGGCGACTTCCTTGGAGTGATCCAGCACGTTTTGGCCGTAGCTGGTGCGGAAGTGCAGCCGGCCGAGCACGCGAATGAGATCGGGATGAATTTTGCCGATGCCGACCGAGGCCACGGCCTCGTTGCCGGCGCGCCAGATGGCCTTCTCCACCTCCTCCTCGCACGCGGCCACCACATCTTCCACGCGCTGGGGATGGATTTTGCCGTTGCCAATCAACCGCTCCAGCGCCAGCCGCGCGACTTCGCGCTTGACGGGATCAAAAGCAGAGAGCACCACCGCCTCGGGCGTGTCATCCACCACCACCTTCACACCGGTGGCCTGTTCAAAGGCTTTGATGTTGCGGCCGTCGCGGCCGATGATGCGGCCTTTGACATCCTCCGAGGGGATGGGCACCACCGCGACCGAGGTTTCGGCAGCATGCTCGGAGGCGATGCGCTCGATGGTCATGGTGAGGATGCGCTTGGCCTCCCGAGTGGCATTGGCCTTGGCCTCATCGACGATGCTTTTGTAAAGCTCCGCGGCCTCGCGGTTGAATTCCTGCCGCAGGTTCTCCATCAGGCGTTGTTTCGCCTCCTCGAGCGAAAGCTGGGTGATCTTGGAAAGCTCGAGGGTTTGGGTGGCGATCAGCTTTTCCAGCTCAGCATCCTTGGCCTTGAGCGAGAGGCGGTGGGTTTCCAGCTCACTTTCGCGCTGCTGCAGCGCGCCCTCACGCTGTTTGAGGGCATCCTCGCGGCGGTTGAGTTTCTTCTCGCGTTCTTCGAGGCGCTCTTCATTCTGCTCGGCCTTGCGCTGACGCTGCTTGAGCTTTTGCTCCTGTTCTTCGCGTTCGCGAAACCATTCCTGTTTGGCCTGCAGCAGAATTTGCTGCTTCTTGCGTTCTGCTTCTTTTTCGGCCTGGGCCAGAACGTCAGCGGCGGCAGCCTGGGCCTTGATGAGTTGGCGATGAATGGTCCATTTGGCCAGGAACCAGGCGATGACAAAAGCCGTCAGGGCGACGGCGGCGTATATCCCAAACGATTCCATGATTTTCCTCGCTTCGTCCCGAGAGCAGCCCGATTGCGATTCCAGTCCACGGCGTGCGCCCGCCTGCTTCAGGCGGCGGCATATTGGTGCTCGAAGGCGGGAGTGGCCGGCGCCAGGTGTGGCCGCAAATAGCCGCGCATGTGCTCGGCCATCACCTCCATGTTGTTCTTGATCTTGTTGCCCGCACAAGCAGGGTTCGACCACACGCACTCGACGCCCTTGCAATAATCGAGGCGCAGATCACAATTTTGCAGCTTTTGATATTTTGCCGAGGGGATCATTTTGCGCGTGACTTCTTCGCGATGAAACTCTCCCTTCTGCGTCTTGAAGTGGAACTCCACCAACTTGTTCCACAGAAAATTGTGCGCTTGCACCAATTGCGCGGTGGTGAGCTTGTCCAGCAGGGGCCGCAACGGCTGGCCATTGAACAAACACACCATGAGCTCCAGTCGTAACCGGAAGGTCAGCTCTTCCATTGGCTTCAGATCCATCGTTGTCTCTCCTGAGATGAGCTGATGCCTTCGCGCCAGAGTCGCAGCCGCAACCTCCATTTGAAACAGAAATGGCGAACACAGATGGCAACGCCTGCGTTTCGCCAATCCCAAAGAAGACAGGCTCTTCGGCCGCGCCTCCAGGCATCCTGCATTTCGAAATTGCCGAAAATATAGGTCGTTAAGACCCGAAAATCAAGACATAATTCGTGGCCGTCCAAAAACACCACCGCCCGGGCGCTTGATCATGAATGCGAGCGCCGGCCTTGACTGGTGCACGCCTCCGGGCCGGGCGCCCCGCGATTTCCTGCCTCCTGAGTTGACGCGCACGCACGTCCGTCCGGAAACGCGACCGCAACCGGCAGCCGGCTAAACGGGAATGCCGGTGAAGAACCAGAGAAATTTCGAAAACGCTTCGCCGAGGAATACCATCACCACTGCGGCATACAGGATGCCGGTGGCGGACTGCGTGCTGCGCAGCTTTACGGTCGCATGGACCATGAAGCCAAAGATCAGCGGGCCGACCAGCCCGATCGCAACGCGCGTCCAAAAGATCAAACCTTCGCCGGAGAGGCTGAGCAGATTGCGGGTGACGGTGGCCGTGGCGGCTTCGCCAGCCAGCGCATTGAACGACATCAAGCCGGTCACGAACAGCAGCCGCAGGATGACGGCCGCCAGAAACAGCAAAGAGGCAACCTGCAGCGGTTGAATCGTCAGGCGATGATTCACCAGGTACCAATGCCCGGTGATCATGGCGGTCATCACGCTGCCCAGCAGAAAGGCCGAGCCGGCAAAGCTGAGTGCCTTGACCGTAAAGGCGGATTGCGCGGCGCCGGCAACGGCAGGATAGAAGAAGGCACTCGCCAGCAGCGCCAGCACGCCGGCGCCGAATGCCGGCCACAGATACCTCTTGCGCAGGGCTTTGATCCCAATCGCGCCGGCAATCAGAATCACGATGCTGGCGGCCAGCAATCCCAGCACCAGACCGGGGGAGAGGCCGGGCACCGGTGCGACCGCCGGCGGCGCAGTTGTGAACGGCTGCGCGAGCAGCGCGAAGCCCAGAAGCAGCGCCGCCAGCAGGCTGATCAACCGAAAGTACAACGTGCCGATTTCTTCGAGGGCAATGAAGAACAGCGGCACCAAGCCGCCGATGGCGAGATGGCTGAAAAGGGAAAAAAAGACGAGCTTGAACATGCGCCGGCCCGCAGCCTTTCAGGATTGAATGCGTCCGTCCACAATTTGAATAACGCGATCACAGCGCGCCGCGATTTGGGGATCATGCGTGCTGATCAGGAAGGCGGTGCCTTCGCTGGCGCGCATTTCCTGCAACAGTGCCATCACCTCGCCGGCGGTTTCGCGATCGAGGTTGCCGGTGGGTTCATCGGCGAGCACAAGCTCGGGCTTCATCATCACGGCGCGCGCCAGGGCGACACGCTGCTTTTGCCCGCCGGACAGCTTTGAAGCCTTGTAATCGAGACGGTGGCCCAGGCCCACGCGTTGCAGCAACGCGGTGGCGCGCTGCCGCGCCTGGGCGGTCTCGCGGCCGTGATGGGCGAGCGCCGGAAACATCACGTTTTCCCGCGCGGTGAAATCCGGTAACAGATGATGAAACTGAAACACGAAGCCCAGGTGGCGGTTGCGAAAGCCAGTGAGCGCGGCATCAGCCACTTCGTGCGTGGATTTGCCCGCCACCTCGAGAGTGCCGGAGGTCGGCCGCAACAGCGTGCCGAGAATCGCCATCAGCGTGCTCTTGCCGCTGCCGCTGGGTCCCATCAATGCCAGAAAATCGCCGGCGGCGATTTCCAAATCAATGCCCTTGAGCACCTGCGTGTCCAGCTCGCCGTCGTGAAAGGTCTTGACGATTTGCCGCGCCCGCAGCACGATTTCGTTCATTGGTGCAGCACCTCCACCGGATCGACTTTGGCGGCGGCGCGCGCCGGCAGAATCGCCGCCAGCGTGCTGAACACGGTGGCCAGCACGATGGCCAGGCCGTATTCGCCCTGCGCGGGATCGATGGGCAAGCCGGAGCGGCCGTCGGGCCGCAACGTCACCACCCGCAGAAATTCACAAAAAAACCAGCCTACGCCGGCGCCCAGGCTGGAGCCGAGCAGGCCCAACAGCCAGCCTTGCAGCAGAAAAATGAAAATGATCGATCTCTTGCTCACGCCCATGCTGCGCATGATGCCGATCTCCGGGCTGCGGCGCACCGCGGCGAGCAGCAGTTTGCTCGCCACGCCGATGATGATCACCATCAGGCTGAAAATTTTGATGAGATCGCCGGTCATGCCTTGCGAGCGCAAACCCTCCTGCAGCCGCCGGTTCTCGTCGATCCAGTTTTTTGCCTCCAGGCCGGTGCTGCCGGCCAGCCGGCCGGCAAGCTGTTGCGCGGTGAAAATGTCCCGCAACTTCACTGCGATTTGCGTGACGCTGCCCTGCAAATCCATCAACGCTTGCGCCGTGCCCAATTCCACGAACACCACGCGCTCGTTGACGCTGGCGCTGCCCACGTCAAAGATGCCGCGAATCATCAGGGCGCGTGTGCGGCCGCGCTCGCTCTGCACCTGCAGCCGCTGGCCGGTGGTGACGCCCAGCTCCTCCGCCAGGCGCGCGCCGATCAGCGCCTCGCCGGGCGCGAGCGTTGCCAAACCGCGCACCAAACCGGCGGCCACGTCGATGATGGCGGAGAGGTTTTCCGGCTCACAACCGGTGATGGCCACCGGCGCGATCTTCTCCCCGCGTTGAATGAAGCCATTGCCGATCACCTGCGGCACCGCCACGGTGACGCCCGGCGTTTGCGCGATCGATGTCACCAGTTGCCGCCAGCCGGTAATTTCCGTGCGCTGCTGATTCAGCCGCTGCACCGCGACTTGCAGCCGGCCTTCCGCCGGCGTGAGCAGCAGTGCCGGCACGCGCTCCGGCGGCTCCAGCGTGATGTGGGCGAGATTGCCCACCACATCGTTGGTCAATCGCTTCGCCAGGCCGTTGATCAGGGCCGCCATGAAGGTGTAGACCAAAATGCCGACCACAATGCCCAGCAGAATCAAGCCGGTTTGCAGCGGGCTGCTGCGCAGGTAACGCCAGGCGACGGTGATTTCAAAGCGCGGTTTGAGACGGTCGCGGCCGAATTGCCATGCCATCAGACACCATCCTCGGATTCATGATCACCACTTCGCCGGCGGCCAGGCCGCTGAGCACCACAATGCGTTCGGACTGCCAGTCGATCACCTGCACCGGCCGCCGCGCCGTGCGGCCGTCATTCACCACATAAACATAGGGCGCGCTACCGAAGCCGGCCACTGCCGCGCGCGGCACGGTCAGGGCATTCTCATGGCGCGCCACGATCAGATTGACATCCAGCGACAGGCCGATGGGCAGTGCCGGCGGCGCCGCGAGAAAGCAGAAGCGGACAATGGCCGCGCCGGTCTGCGTGTTCACGCCTTTGGCGATGTAGCACAGCCTGGTTTCATAAAGCTGGCGGTGGTTGCCGAGCGGCGAAACCGTGGCCGGCATGCCCAGCTCAAGTTCGCTCAGATATTGCTCATCCACTTCCGCTTCGACCTCGAGCTGGTCGGTGGTCGCGATTTCATAGATGACGGTTGCCGGCCCCACCGTTTGCCCGGGGTCCACCGGCCGCGCGAGAACGTAACCGTTGAACGGTGCGCGCAAGACATAGTCTTCGCGCCGCGCGGCGGCCTCGGCAACCGCCGCCTGCCACTGTTGCAGCGTCTTTTCCTGCTGCGCCAGGGCCAGTTGGGCATTCTCGAGCTCTTCGGCAGAGTTTAGCCCGGCTTCGTGGAGTTGCCGGGCGCGCTCGAAATCACGGCGCGACTGCAGCCAGCGCTCTTGTTGCGTGGCCGCCACGGCCCGCGCCTGCTGCAGCGCGGCGCGCGCAGCCTCGTCATAAATCTGCGCCAGCACTTCGCCTTGCTGCACCGCCTCGCCCTCTTCGCGGGTGAGCCTGACCAGCCGGCCGGAAACCACCGGTGTCACCCGGTTCGTGTAGCGCGGCCGGAGGCGCGCGGTGATCGCCAGCGCGCGCACGACCGTTTCCTGCCGGACCGGCGCCACTTCGGCAGCCGGCGGCTGGCGCAGGAACGCAACCATCCGGTAAACGATGAAGAGCAGCACCAGGCCGAACAGCCAGGGCAGCAGCCGGCGCCCCTGCGCCAGCAAGCGTGTTGGAGGGGAATCCTCTTGGCGGGTGCGAAGAATCAAGTGAGGGGAATCAGTTTTCATCAGTCACATTCATACATTCGAGCCGGGCCTTGCTGCGCAACATGGTTTCCCATTCGCTCCGCTGCGTGCGCCTTCGGCCGCGCCGCGGGCCGCGACTCCTTCAGTTCAGTGAAAACGCAAACGAATAGACTTCGGGATGTTCGATCGGCCGGCGATGCTTGAAATTCTCCCAGACTTTGTGGGTGTGCGTGATCTTGGTTTCGCCGTAGGTCCAGCACAGCAGCGTTTCCGGGATCATGCTCTTGAAATCAACCGTGAAATAGCCCTTGGGGTAGGCGCCGAGCTTGAGCACCTGCTGCGACCAGCGCTCGAGCGTCAACGCCACCTGCAGATCATAGCTCTGCTGGGCGTCTTCTTCATTGAACAACTGCTCGGACTCCATCCGGTCTTTGGCATCCTGCAGCGATTCGATCACCTGCTCGGTCAGCTCGATCAGCTTGGGCAACAGCAGATTTGCCTGCTCGAGCGTGAAGCGGGGCATGCCATCATCCGTGAATTGACCGTACTGCTTCAAGCTTCCTCCTAAGAGATGAATCAGACAGCGGTTCGCGCACAACTCCTGCCGGAGAAGGAATTTCTTGTCCCTTTGCCTAGCCGGCGTCCGGTCTTCAATGAAACGCCGGAATGCCGGTGACTGCCTGGCCCAAAATCAATGTGTGAATCTCATGCGTGCCTTCGTAGGTCTTCACGCTTTCCAGATTGGCGGCGTGGCGCATCGCGACATAATCGTCGATGATGCCGTTGGCGCCGAGAATTTCGCGGCACATGCGTGCGATCTCCAGGGCGTGATGGCAGTTGTTGCGCTTGGCCAGGCTGATTTGCGCCGGCTGCGCCCGGCCCTGGTCCTTCAAGCGGCCGAGTTGAAGGCAGAGCAACTGCATTTTGGTGATCTCGCTCACCATGTGGGCGAATTTTTCCTGGGTCAATTGAAATGCGGCGATCGGTTTGTCGAACATGATGCGGCCCTGCGCGTAGGCCAGCGCCTCCTGATAGCAGGCCAGCGCGGCGCCCAACACGCCCCACGCGATGCCGTAGCGTGCCTGGCTCAGACAACTCAAGGGCGCTTTCAATCCCTCCGCCTGCGGCAGCATGGCTTCCGCCGGCACATGGCAGTCATCCAGCAGCAGCTCGGCCGTGTCGGAGGCGCGCAGGGAAAGCTTGCCGTGCATTTTTTGCTGGTGAAAGCCCTTGCTGCCCTTCTCCACCAAAAAGCCGCGCACCGTGCCGGCGAGCTTGGCCCAAATCACGGCCACGTCGGCGAGGGTGCCGTTGGTGATCCACATCTTGCGGCCGTTGAGCACATAGCCGCCGTCTGTGCGTTCGGCGCGCGAAATCATGCCGGCGGGATTGGAGCCGTAGTCCGGCTCAGTCAAGCCGAAGCAGCCGATCAGCTCCGCGCTCGCCAGCCGCGGCAGATATTTCTGCTTCTGCTCCTCGCTGCCGAAGGCCCAGATCGGATACATGACCAGCGCGCCCTGCACCGAGGCAAAACTGCGCAGGCCGCTGTCGCCGGCCTCCAGTTCCTGCATGATCAGGCCATAGGCGACATTGTTCAAGCCCGGGCAGCCGTAGCCTTTCAAGTTGGCGCCCAGCAGGCCCAGCTCCCCAATCGGTTTGGCGAGCGCGCGTGGAAATGTGCCCTCACGAAAGTGATTGCGAATGACCGGCTTCACTTCCTTGTGCACAAACTCCCGGACTTGATCGCGCACGGCTTTCTCCTCATCGGAGAGGGAAGCTTCAATGTTGTAGAAGTCGAATGGATTGAGCGTTGACATGTTCGCGCGAACCAAGAATGCTGGGTGAATCCTGTGCAGGAAATCGCCGGCCGCCTCCGCCCAGCCGGCGTTCAGGCGGCACGTTTTGCCATCGTCTGCAGTCCTTCCCGGGTGATTTTGCGGAGCGCTTTTTCAAGCGCGCGCCCCTCACCATGAAGAAGGCTGCGCACAGCATCGGTGATCAAGATTTTGCAACCACCACCGCCGGTTTTGTGCACTTGCTCGCGAACCCACTCGAGAAGATCATTGTCGTTTCGAATGGCGATGAGAGTCTGGCCCCTGGCAGACTGCACGAGTGCGCCACGTTTTGCTTTGGTAAAATCTTCCTCTCTTGCTTTCACAGGCTGCGCCCGCCGGTGGCTGCCAACCTCAGGGCCATTCAGCCTCCCTGTTGCGAAAATGACTTCTCAGGCACAACACGCCTGGGTTTCCGGTTGCAGGCGAAAGCGATGGCGATAATCGCCCACGATCGTGCCCAACAACGTATTCGTGCCGTAGGACTCGATCCGCACCTTCACCAAATCGCCGGGCTTGACCCTGCCGGCGAACACCACGCCCTTGTTTTGATCGGTGCGGCCCAGCCATTCGTCCGGCCGTTTCTTGCTCACTTCCTCGACCAGCACGGTGTGCACGCGGCCCACTTCGCGGGCGTTTTGCGCCAGCGAGATCTCACGCTGCAATGCATTCAACCGGATGAGGCGCGCCACCTTGACCGCTTCCGGAACATCGTCGGCATACTTGCGCTCGGCGATGGTATGCTTGCGCTGGCTGTATTTGAACGTAAACGCGGAGTCAAAGCGCGCCTGCTCGACCACGCGCAGCGTTTCTTCAAAATCCGCTTCGGTCTCGCCGCAGAAGCCGCAAATGATGTCGGTGGTCAATGACACATCGGGCACCGTGTCGCGAATCTCCGCGACCAAAGCCATAAACTCTTCGCGGGTGTAATTGCGATTCATGCGTTCGAGCACGGCGTTGCTGCCCGCCTGCAACGGCAGGTGAATGTGCTTGCAGAGCTTGGGATGGTCGGCCATGGCGCGCAGCAGCTTGCGGGGAAAATCCTTGGGATGCGGCGAGGTAAAGCGGATGCGCTGCAGCCCCTCGACCTCCGCCACCATTTGCAACAGGTCGGCGAAATCATACTGCGCAAAGCGGTAGGAATTGACGTTCTGGCCGAGCAGGGTGACCTGCTTGAAGCCCTCGGCGGCGATGCGTTCAGCCTCCGCCACGATATTGCGCGGCTCGCGGCTGCGTTCCCGGCCGCGCGTGTAGGGCACCACACAAAACGTGCAGAAATTATCGCAGCCGCGCATGATCGCAATCCATGCGTTCACGCCCGGCTGGCGCTGCGGCGCAATGTCGGAATAGGTTTCGTATTCTGACAGCGAAAAGTCGAAGGCGGTTTTGCGATGTTCCACCACCGCCGCCATCAGCGCCGGCAGCCGCTTGTAACTGTCCGGGCCCGCCACAATATCGACGACGCCGGCGCGCTCCGCCAGCTCGGCGCGCAGGTTTTGCGCCATGCAGCCCAGCACCCCCACCACGAGATTGCCCTTGCGCCGCTTTTTCAAGCCGCGCAGGTGTTCGAGGCGGTTGAAGATCTTTTCATGCGCGTTTTCGCGAATCGCGCAGGTGTTGAGCAACACCACATCGGCGTGCGCTTCGACCTCGGTGAACTCGTGCTGCTGCTGGCGCAGAATCGAACGAATGACCTCCGAGTCATACTCGTTCATCTGGCAGCCATAGGTTTCAAGATAAATTTTCATGCTTCTGCTGGGGTTGCGTGCGAATTTTTCCACGGTTTGCAGCATTGGTGCCCGCTGCCGCCGCCGGGCAGGCAATCGGGTCGGCAAGATAGCACATTCCCTGGCAAGTTTCAACTTTTTTGCACAAGCTCGCGCAAGTAGTCGAATGTATAGATTCCGCTCGCGTGTCCATCGGACCACAGGAACTGGATGGCATAGCGGCCCACCGGTCTGGCCTCCAACGCGCGGATATTTTCCGGAATGTGTTCAGGGAAGACCAGGCGCCGGCCGGTGACTTCGTCGACGCAGGCGGCGCAGCGGCAACTGCCGCGCAGAAAACGCAGGCCATGGGTGGTGCGGCTGCCGTCGTCCCAGTCGATGCCGAGCGTGTGGTCGTCAAGCGGAAAAATGTTGAGGGGAGTGGGCATGTGCGATCCTGTGTCGTGCGCCGGGCGCGCGTGGCTTCGCGATCGCCGCGCGGGCGCTGCGGTTAGAATTCCAGCGTGCCGGTGGCCTGGCCGCGCCGTAGTTGCAGGCTTTTCAGTTTGCCACCGGCCTTGACGTGCACGAGATTGATTTGATCCTCAAAGATTTCATGCAGCAGCCGGTTGGTGACGGAGATTTTTTTCACCTGCGCAATCTTGTGAATTTCCACATAACACCAGGTGACATCGGTTTCCGTTTCCCGGCCGACATACTGAAAAGCGACGGTATCGCCGTTGACCACGAACAGCGCGGCGTGCTTCAGGTAGTTGAAGAGGTAGCGATCCACGGCCTGCGACTCACGCGCCTCGCCGAGGAAGAGCCGGCCCGCGCCCTGGGCGGCCAGTGCCTCTGCGAGATCATCCGTGAAGATTTTGAAGGTGATCTCGAGCGCCTGGGTCTGGGGATTGTGATCCACCTGGCAAACGCTGACATGAAAAGGATGGCGGAAGCCCAGCAGGGCGGCGCCGAGCAGCAGGCCAGCCAGGACGCCGGCCGCGCCGCTCCGGCGTCGCCCCGGCATTTCCGGCTTGCATTGTGAGAAATTTCGTTTAGCTTTGTTGGAAGTAACGCGCATGGCAATGCAACCTCCGTCTGCGGCCGTGATCTGGAATGGGTAATCTACGCGGTGACGCCAGATTTTCAAGTCTTTTCTTGGGAGCAGCTAGACTTTCCCGGCTTTGGGCGGGGTGCGAAATCATGGGCACAAGGGAGAACGGAGAAAAGCAATGCCCGTCGATTACCGTGACGCGGCCGCGCGCCATTTCGAAGATGCCAACCACCTCCATTCCATGGGACGCTGGGCGAACGCAGATCATCTTTTCGGACTCTCTGCCGAATGCGCCCTCAAAGCGGTCATGCTGGCCCTGGGCATGCGAATGAATCCAAAGAAGCCTGACAAGCCGGAAGCTCGTTACGCTGTTCATATTGACAAGCTGTGGATGCAATTCCCGGCGTTTGCCAGTGGCCGTCAAGCCGCCAAGTATGCCGCGCTGATGGAACCCCAATCGAATCCGTTTCAAAGTTGGGATGTGAATCAACGGTACCATCATCGGTCAGAAATAACCCGGGAGAGGGCTGATCAACACAAGGATGGCGCCGAAAAAGCCCGGGCCGTGCTCAAGATGGCAGAGTTGGATGGAGTGATAATATGAGCGGACCCCCAGTCTTTTTTGAACAAGCACTCACCAAGGCGCTCGAAACCGTCAAACAGTTTCACGGCCTTGCCCGGGAGGTCACTCTGCTGCGGGATTTTCGTGGCCGGATTCGCCTCCTCCTTCCCGGAAGCGCAGTTGATTATCGGAACAAGGAACGGACGATCAAACGCCTGGCTGATTCTTTGAGTGCAGCTCTCGGAGGTTACGGTTTTCCTCCGGAGCAGATGATTTTGTACCATGAAGCCCTTGCCATCGCTGCCAACGAGTGGAGTGATCGTTTTGCCCTCGATCAGAGTGACGGTATGACAATCCACCTCCTGGACCGGCAGATCACGGGCCAGGACTGGTTGAAGGATCCCTTTACCCCTCAAAACTCGAATCCTCGCGCGACTCTTTTCGGCGTCAAAGGCGGTGTCGGAAGATCAACAGCACTGATCATCTGGGCGTGGCATCTGGCGCAGCGCGGCAAAAGGGTTTTGGTGTTCGATCTCGATCTGGAAAGTCCGGGTGTCAGCAGCACGCTGCTGCCGCCGGAGGCCATGCCGGACTTCGGCATCGTTGACTGGTTCGTGGAAGACGGCGTTGGGCAGGGTGATCTGATCACGCCGGAGATGCTCGCGGTCAGTCCGCTGGCATCGGGATCTCGAGGCGATATCAAGATCGTACCCGCTTTCGGCAGCAAAACTGGCGAGTATCTCCCCAAGCTGGCGCGTTGTTACGCACAGTCAGCCGAGGCAGCTCCTTGGGGAGAGCGTTTGGAACGGATGGTAACGAGTTTTGAGCGGAATGAGCAACCCGACCTTGTCCTGCTCGACAGCCGCGCGGGTGTGCATGACATCGCTGCCGTCGCGATTACCCGGATGAATGCCTTTTCCCTTCTGTTTGCCGTGGACAGCGCCCAGACGTGGAGAGCCTATTCCTTTCTTTTTAGTCACTGGAAGCGGCACGCCCGGCTGTCCGACCTGCGGCAAAGGATGCAAATCGTGGCTGCCATGGTGCCGGAGACCAACCGTGGCGAGCATTTGAAACGATTTCGAGAGCATGCTTGGGATCTTTTCCGGGAATGTCTTTATGATGAAGTCCCTGCAGAGGCGGCCGATGCGTTCTCCTTCGATCTTAATGATGAAGAAGCCCCGCACTATCCGGCGCCGGTTTTCTGGCACCGGGCGTTGCAGGAGTTTGAGCCTTGTGCCCAAGCTGAGGGAATCGAAGGGAAAATGGCTGCCGAAGCGATGGGGTTGTTCATGGATCGCGCCGATCGTCTGGTCTTTGCCGGGGTTGATGAGGACAACGCCGAATGACTGAATTCGTCTTCGATGACAAAATCCGTGAGGTTATCAAAAAGGCGCTGCCGGATGATACCTCGCTGCATGGCACCCCGCCGGAATTGCGCTACACCTATCTGCCGGCGGCGCATGTCCGGGCGCTGCGGCCGGAAAACATGCTGGTGGTCGGCATTCGTGGCGCAGGCAAGAGTTTCTGGTGGTCGGTGTTGCAGGACGGAGCGAAGCGCGCTGTCATCGGCAGCGCCATCGGCTTGGGCCGGAAGACACAGGTCTCGGCTGGTTTCGGAGAAAAACAGGCGCCGGATCACTTTCCCGGCAAGGATGCCATCAACGCGCTACTTAAGAAAGAATTCGAGCCGCGCTTCATCTGGAAAACGATTATCTTCCGGCATATTGCCCAGCAGCAATCTCCCGAGAATTTTCGCAGCTTGGAGAGCTGGGCAGAACGGACGGCCTGGCTGAAGGACAACGCCGAGACAGTCGAGCGCATCACTTACAAGGCAGATGAGCGGCTGGAGTCGGAAGGCATCCATCATCTGGTGCTCTTCGACGCGCTCGATCGCAGCGCAAATGAGTGGACGGTGAGGAATCGTCTTCTGCGCGAACTCCTGCAAATCGCCCTGGAGTTTAGATCCTATCGCAGAATCCGGCTGAAAGTGTTTGTGCGGCCCGATCAATTGGAAGCGCCCGAGGTGACGTCCTTCCCCGATTCTTCCAAGATTCTTTCCTCCAAAACCGATCTCTACTGGCCGCGCCATGAACTTTATGCTCTTTTATGGCAATATCTCTCCAATGCCGATGATGGCGAGGTCTTCCGCGAGGGAACCAGCCGGATGACCGGCGTTCGCTGGCAACAAACTGAAGGAATATGGATGGTGCCGGAGGAATTGCGTAACGACGAGCTGGTTCAACGCAAAATCTTACATTCCATCACCGGCCCTTACATGGGGCGCGATCGGCGTCGCGGTTTTCCCTATACCTGGCTGCCCAATCATCTCGGCGACACGAGAAACGAAGTCAGCCCGCGCAGTTTCCTGGCAGCGCTGCGGAATGCGGCATTGGTCCACCGCCAACGCTCCGACCAGCAATACCCGATCCACTATGAAGACATCAAGCAGGGCGTGCAGGCGGCCTCCAAAATTCGAGTGACGGAAATGAATGAAGACTATCCCTGGGTGCAGGACTTGTTGACGCCGTTGTCCGCCATCTCGGTGCCCTGCCCGATCGAGGATATTGAGCAGGTCTGGATAAGGGGAAAGGTTCTGGAAATCCTCAAACAAAAAACTAAAGAAGCTAAGGAGCGGGTGCTTCCCCCCAATATCGCCCGTGGCACGGAAGGCGTCTTGAAAGATTTGATCGACCTGGGTTTGATGCAGCAGGTCTCGGGAAACCGGATCAATATTCCGGACGTGTATCGTGTTGGTTATGGCATCGGCCGGCGAGGCGGCGTAAAACCTGCTGCCATGAAAGCCGGGACGCGATAATAAGTCGTATGCCTGAGCATTTTCCCGCCGTGAAACACAATTCCTTTCAAACCAGACGCAACGGAGACGAACATGAAGCACAGCATGCTGGCGCTGGCGTGCGCGGGGCTCTTCTTGAGTCATTCGTCAGCCGCCCGGGCGCAAGAACCAAACACCGTCAACGAAGCTGAGAAGAAATTCCGGCAGTTGTACGAAGAGTTCCGCAGCCCGAATGTCTATCGCACCGCGTCGGGCGCGCCCGGCCATCTCTACTGGCAGCAGCGCGCTGACTACGACCTGCATGTCGAGTTGGACGACGAACACCAGCGCCTGTTCGGCACCGGCACCATCACCTACCACAACCAATCGCCCGATGCCCTGGCCTACCTCTGGCTGCAGCTCGATCAAAACCGGCGGGCTCGCGATTCCGACACCTACAAGACGCAGACCGGCAGCATCTCTGATAACATGACGTTCAGTGAGTTGCAGCGGCTGCACCTCGATTTCGACGGCGGCTTCAAAATCGCATACGTCCGTGACGGCGCCGGCCGCGACCTGCCTTATGTCATCAACAAAACCATGATGCGCGTCGATCTGCCGCAGCCACTGCTGCCCGGGGGCCGCTCTGTGCTCAAACTCAAATGGTGGTACAACATCAACGACCGCATGAAAATGGGCGGCCGCTCCGGCTATGAGTATTTCCCCGCCGACAAGAATTATCTCTACACCATCGCGCAGTTCTATCCGCGCATGGCGGTCTACAGCGAGGTGCAGGGCTGGCAGCACAAGCAATTTCTCGGCGCCGGCGAATTCACCCTGTGCTTTGGCGATTACTCCGTGAGCATCACGGTGCCGGCCGATCATGTCGTGGCTGCCACCGGCGAGCTGCAAAACGCCGCCGAAGTGTTGACATCGGCCCAGCGCCGCCGCTGGCAGCAGGCGCAAAGCGCGACAGCGCCGGTGATGATCATCAGTGCCGCCGAGGCCGCAGCCGCGGAAAAATCCCGCAGCCCGCTCCAAAAGACCTGGCGTTTCCGTGCCCAGCAGGTGCGTGATTTCGCCTTTGCCAGCTCACGCAAATTCATCTGGGATGCCCTGCCGGTGAAGTTCGGCAATCGCACCGTGATGGCGATGTCGTTTTATCCCAAGGAGGGCAATCCGCTGTGGGAGCAGTATTCCACCAAAGTCGTGGCGCACACGTTGCGTTCCTATTCGGCACGCACGTTTGACTATCCTTATCCGGTGGCGATCTCGGTGCACACTGATCGCATCGGCATGGAATACCCGATGATCTGCTTCAACGGCGGCCGGCCGGAAGCGGACGGCACCTACAGCGAGCGCACCAAGTACGGCATGATCAGCGTCATCATTCACGAAGTCGGGCATAATTTTTTTCCCATGATCGTGAACTCGGACGAACGGCAATGGACGTGGATGGATGAGGGGCTCAACACCTTCTTGCAATACCTGGCAGAGCAGGAATGGGAGCACGATTATCCCTCGCGGCGCGGGCCGCCGGCCAAAATCGTCGATTACATGAAGGGCGACCGCAACCGCCAGACGCCGGTGATGGCCAATTCCGAATCGCTGCTGCAATTCGGCGAGAACGCCTACGCCAAGCCCGCCACCGCGCTCACCATTCTGCGCGAAACCGTGATGGGCCGCGAGCTGTTCGACTTTGCCTTTAAGACCTATGCACAGCGCTGGCAATTCAAGCAGCCCACGCCGGAGGATCTGTTCCGCACGCTCGAGGACGCTTCCGGGGTTGATCTCGACTGGTTTTGGCGCGGCTGGTTCTATTCCGTTGATCACGTCGACGTGGCGCTCACCGCGGTGAAATGGTACAAGATCGACACGCAGGATCCCGACCTGGAGAAGCCGCTGGCCAAAGCCAGCCGACAAGGTCAGCCACAATTTCTCGGCGACCTGCGCGACCGGCAGACCATCACCACCACGATGATCGAGCGCGACACCAGCCTGCAGGATTTCTACAACAAGTATGATCCTTTTGCCGTTTCGATTCTTGACCGCAAGGAATATGAGCATTATCTCGGCACGCTGGAGGAGGCGGAAAAGGAGCTGCTGCGCGCCGGCTACAATTATTATGAGCTGCACTTCTCCAACCTCGGCGGGTTGGTGACACCCCTGATTTTGGAGTTCGAATATCAGGATGGCGCGAAAGAAGTGCACCGCCTGCCGGCGGAGATTTGGCGTTACAACGACAAGCAGATCAGCAAGGTTTTTGTCACCACCAGGGAGATTCGCGCCATCACGCTCGATCCCTTTCTCGAAACCGCGGACACCGACCTGAGCAACAACCACTGGCCGCCGCGGCCCACCCCCACACGCTTTCAATTGTTCAAGCAGCGCGACCGCGAGCTGGAGAATCCCATGCAGCGCCAGCAGCGCATCGAAGAGATGAAACGGCGGGAAACGACCCGATCGCGGGAAGGCACAAGCGGGGAACGGCCCTCGGGCAGCCAGTGAGCAGCAGGCCGTTGCCCGGGCGTCTGCGATGGCAGCGCGGTGCCGGGCGGGGCGGTGTTTTCGGCGAAGCAGGCTCAATCCCGCCACAGCAAAGCAGTGCGCTGCGGCGGGATTTTTTTTGCGAGTGGATACTTTCGACAGGCAGGGCGCATGCCGGAAGCGGCCGGCCTATTCAATCACCACCGCGGTGCCATACACCAGAATCTCGGCGGCATTGGCCATGATGTAGCTGGTGGAGAATCGGACATCGACGATGGCATTGGCGCCCAGGGCCTGCGCCTCGGCGATCATCCGGTCGATCGCCTGTTCGCGCGATTCACCCAGCAGCTTGGTGTATTCTTCGATCTCGCCGCCCAGGATGTTTTTGAACAAGGCCACGATATCCTTGCCGATATGCCGCGCCCGGATGGTGTTGCCGCGCACCAGGCCGCACGTCTTGACCATGCGCCTGCCAGCCACCGTGCTCGCCGTGACGACGATCATCGCTCAATCTCCTTCTGATATTTGTCGGTTCGCGCCGTAAACAGTTTTTCGCGCAGCACGGAAACCAGCAACACCGCGGTACCGGCGAGCACCGCCAGGATTGCGATCTTCATCACCAATTCGACCTCGGTGTCGGCCCACAGCGCCTCGATCGCTTTGAAACCGCCATAGGTCAGCAAAATCACCGCGCCGAGCGAGAGCAAGAGCCAGCCGAAGCCGCGCTCCAGGCGGTTGTACACGCTGCGCCAGTAGTTTTCCCAGACTTCCGGCGGGGGATTCTTGAATTGCATGGCTTGCGTCACCTCCTTCAACTTGGAATACTTCAGCCATTCGGCCTGACATTCCGGGTAATGTTGCACAAAATGCTCGAACTGCGGCCGCGTCTGGGCGTCCAGCTCGCCGTCAATCGCGGCCGTGAGCAGGAGTTGAAACCGTTCGCGTTGGGATTCCGGCAGTCGCATCACAGATAGTCCTCCATCAACTCGCGCAGCCGCCGGCGCGCCTCGTACAGCCGTGACATCACCGTGCCCACCGGACAATGCA
Organism: bacterium; assembly: GCA_037445455.1. Taxonomy (GTDB): domain Bacteria; phylum Zhuqueibacterota; class Zhuqueibacteria; order Zhuqueibacterales; family Zhuqueibacteraceae; genus Coneutiohabitans. The sequence continues at coordinate 33,054 of JBBIKM010000014.1, forward strand.
GGGCCTCGGCCATCTCCTTGTAAGACATGCCCTGAAAATCCTTCAGCACAATCACCTCGCGCGCCACCGGCTGGAGCGAAGCCAGCGCCCGCCAGAGCGCTTCCTGCATTTCGTTGCGCTCGGCGAGCACGGCCGGGTCTGCCTCCGGTGCAGCCGCGACCTGCGCCATCACCGATTCCCCGATCTCTGCAAAGGGCCGCGCGCGCCGGCCACGATCACGCCGCAGATTCAAACAGAGATTGCGCAGAATGCGATAGTACCAGGTGAAGAAGGCGCCGGCCGTGGCGTCAAACTTCGTGATCGCGCGGTAGGCGCGCACGAACGCTTCCTGGGAGAGATCCCGCGCGTCCTCCGGCGAGCCGGTCAACGCCAGGGCAGTGAAATAAGCCCGCTGCATATGGCGCTGCACCAGCAGGCCAAAAGCATGCCTCTCGCCGCGCTGGCTGCGCAGCACGAGCGCCTGATCGTTTTCCGCTTCGGATTCCGGCATATGCTGTTTGCGAGAGTGAAACACCGCAGCGCCGGTTTTATTCGGCGCCGCGCAGAACTTTTTCGGAGAGAATAACAGCAACCGCGGGGAGATTTGCCAGGCAAAAATTGGCGGGAAAGAAAAAGCGGTCAGTTGCGCAGCGCGGCCGGCAGGAGGAGGGGCCTCGCGCCCTCACTCATCCCTTCGGCCGCGGCAGTGTTCACTCGTAATGCAGCGCTTGTGCCGGCCGCACTTTGGTGGCAAGCCAGCTCGGGTACAGACTCGCCGCCAGCGTGAGTCCATAGAGAACCAGCAGCGCCAGCAACACACCCCGGGCATAGACGGTCACGCTCACGCTGCTGATCAGATCGAGCAACGGAAACTGCACCACCAGGATCAGACCCAGCACGACGCCGAGGGAAGTCAGCACCAGCGTCTCGCCCAGGATTTGTTGGTGAATCGCCGCGGCCGTTGCGCCTTTCGCGCGCCGCAAGCCGATCTCCTTCGTGCGCTGGGTCACGTTCTGCCACAACACCCCCACCAATCCCAGGCCGACCATGATCATGAGAAAGGCCGCGATCAACCCGAGCAGAATGACCGGCACCAGACGCAACTTCATCGCCACCTCGCGCATGCGCGTGAGCGGCCGGATTTCAAACGACCATTCCCGGGCTACTGCTTGCAGCCGGGCCGCCAGCCGCTCTTCGAACGTGACGTTCGTGCCCGGCCGGACTTTGATCAACAGATTGGCGGGTGGGCGATGGCGCGGGTCGTCCAATCGCTTGCGCTCAAACAGATAATTGCCCGGGCCGACGAACTCGCCGTCGCGCCGAAAATCCGAGATCACGCCGATCACGCGCACTTCTTCCCCGGGTGAGGACCAGGGTTCGAACGGGCGGCCAATGGGATCGTCATGGCCAAACAACTCGCGGCTCAGCCGCTGGTTGATCACCACCGGCTTCCAATTGGAGGCATCATCCGTCTGGTCGAACCAGCGCCCGGCCAGCAATTGCAGGTTCAGCGTTTGGAGAAAAGTATCGGTGACCTCGTTGACTTCCATCTCGACGCGCCGGCCCTTGAATTCATTCACCGACTGGCGCGCGCCGAGGCCGTAGGGGGTGCTCAACGCGCCGCAGGCCGATTCGATTTCGGGGAAATCCTGCAGCGCCAGGAACAACTGTTGTGTGGTGCTGACCATTTCGGCGGACCAGACGTCGTTGGTGGCGGCATTCATGTCGATGCCGATGTTCCAGACGCTTTCATAGACAAATCCCAGCGGCCGGCGATAGTTGTCCTGGTAGTAAGCGGCCAGTGTCATCACCGCGACCAGCACGATGAAAGAGAAGAAGATCTCGAACATGAGCAGCAAGTTGGAGCGCTTGCGATTCCACACCAGCTTGAAGAGATGTTTGATCATAGACTTTGCCCTCGCAATGCGTCAACAGGATGCAGCCGCGACATTTTCCATGCGGGATAGACTCCGGAAAACAAGCCAAAGAACAGCGCGGCCGCCAGGCCATAGAGGAAAATGCGATAATTCATCTGAAAGTGGGCATACTGAATCAACCCGCTGCCGGTGAGGGCGTTCAGGAGGAACAGCGAGGCGACAAAGCCGATCGCGCCGCCAATCAACGTCAGCAAAACATTTTCCACCACGAACTGCCCCACCAGCGTCCCTGACGAGGCGCCGAAGGCCTTGCGCACGCCGATCTCCGAGGCCCGCTCCAGAATGCGGCTCACGTTGAGGTTGATGAGATTGATGGCGGGCAGCAGCATGAACAGCACCGCCAGCCCAAGCAGCAAACCGAGCAGATAGCCGGCGTAGTTGCGCGCGTCGCGGTCGCTGCCGAACAGGCCGCGCGCCACGGATTCGAACAGGGTTTCGGCGGCGGTGATGACGCGGCTGTACTCGCGCGCATCGGGAAACTCCACGCGTGCCAGCGTTGTTTGCAGCTCTTCCTTGATTTTGGGCAAATCGCCGGGATGGCGCGCCAGGAGCAACGCCAGAAAACTCCCGGTCGACTCGCGCAGATAGCCGTTCGATTTGGCGGTGCTGAGCGGCACCCAGACGTCAGCAAATGAAGTGACGCGGAAGATCGGAACATTGGGTACCACGCCGGCCACGCGAAAGCGCTGGCCGTCGACCGCAATGGTCCTGCCGACGGCCGGCTGCCCTTTGAAAAACAGCTCCGCCGTGGCCTGATTGATCACGGCCACGAAGTTTGCCTCGCGTTCGTCCGCGGCAGTGAACGGCCCGCCTTCGAGAAACTGGAAATCCAGAATGTTCCAGAATTCCCCGTCTGTGCGTTTGAGAAAGAGGCTGTGCTTTTCACCTGCCACGTAGGCGGCCACGCTGCGCTGGGTGGAGTAGAGCGACACTCTTTCAGGCGTGGCAAGCGTGCGCACGTAGCGATCCAAAAACCAGTAGGGCGCTGGGCCGGTGCGCTCGAAGTTGTTGGTGAGTAACATGCGCACGGTGTAGATGCCGAGCGTGCGGTCGGTGCGCACTTCCGGCGGCAGCGGGCCAAAGGCGTGATCGAGCAGCGCGCTCACCAGCATCAACACCACCAGCGTGAAGCTGATGCCAAACAGGCTGATCAACGTGAAAAACTTCCGCCGCAGCAACACCTTGATGGCGATTTTCAAATAGTTCTTGAGCATGATTTCTCCTTGCTGGCCGGCGCCGCTCAGTTTACCTGCCGGCCGTCAAACAGCCGGACGATGCGCCCGGCCATTTCGCCGAGGCGGGGATCGTGGGTGACCATCACCACTGTGGTGTTCTCGTTCCTGTTGAGGTCGAACAGAATGCTCATGATTTCATCGCCCATGTGGCTGTCGAGGTTGCCGGTGGGCTCGTCCGCCAGCAGCACTTTGGGTTTGCCGACGATCGCGCGCGCAATCGCGACGCGCTGCTGCTGCCCGCCGGAAAGCTGTGAGGGAAAATGATGCACGCGCGAGGTCAGGCCGACGCGCTCCAGCGCCGCCAGGGCCAGGCGCCGGCGTTCGCCGTTCGACATCCGGCGATAGAGCAGCGGAATCTCCACGTTGTCCACCACGCTGAGATCGTTGATCAGGTGGAAGCTCTGAAAGATGAAGCCGATGTATTCGTTGCGCAGCCGGGCGAGCTGTTTGTCGCGAAACGAGGCGATGGCGCTGCCGTTGAGCATGATCCGGCCTTTGGTCGGCTCGTCCAGCAGGCCGATGAGATTGAGCAGCGTGCTCTTGCCCGAGCCGGAGGGCCCCATCACGGCGATGAATTCGCCCTCCCGCACCTGCAGATTGCAGCGCGACAGCGCCAGCGTCTCGATCTTGTCGGTGCGGTAGACCTTCTCGACCTCTTCGAGTTGAATCATATTGCCTCCGTTGCCATGCACAACCGGTGAAACCGCGTGGGCTACTTGATTTTCACTTCCCGCAGGTGCGCGAAATCCTGCATATCCGAGATGATCACTTCGTCGCCCTCCTGCAGACCGGCCTCGACTTCCAGGCTCTCGAAGCCCACCAGCCCGAGGCGCACCGGCGTGCGCACCGCAACCCCGCCGCGCACCACGAACACCTGCTGGTCGCCCTCGCTGCCCAGCAGGGCGCCGCGCGGGAGGCGCAGCACGCGATCCTTGGCCGCGGTGACGACGAACACGTCGACCCGCAGGTTCGCGCGCAGCCGGCTGTTGGTCTTGTCCGCCAGACTCACGAGAAAAGTGACGATGCCGTTTTGAATGGTGGGCAGCACGCTCGCAATCGTGCCGTTGAGAAACACGTCATCGCTGAGCCGGATTTGGGCCGGCAAGCCCGCTGCCAGTCGCGCGGCATGCACATCGGAGATCGTGGCCTCCACACGAAACGCGCGCAAATCCGCAATCCTGGCGAGGACTTCGCCTTTGCGGATCGTCGCGCCTTCCTGCGGCACCACCCAGGTGAGCACACCGGCGTGCGGCGCCCTGGTGGCAGCCAGTGCGAGCTGGCGCGCGGCCTCATCGCGTTCCCCGCGCGTGATGCGGGTCTCCAGCGTCACTCCCGCCAACTGATTTTGCAGCGAATGCTGGGTGTTCACGATTGAGCTCTCCAGTTGCGCCAATTCGAGCTGCGCGATTTCCAGTTCCAGCTTCGCTTGCCGCACCAGCTCCTTGCTGCTGCCGCCGATTTGAAACAACTTTTCCTCCTGGGCGACTCTCGCCTGGAGATATTCCACGCGCAGACGTTTGATCTGCAACTGGCTGCTCAGATCGTTGAGCGTGCGCTCGAGATCGATCTTGAGCTGTGCCTGGCGGTTCTCTTTGAGGCCGAGCTGCTGGTTGAGCCTGGCCCAGGCCAGCTCCGCTTCGCTCACGTCGAGCTGCAGTATCGGCTCGCCGGCAGCAAGCGCGGCGCCTGCCGTTTTCAGAATGCGCAGCACGCGCGTGTCAATTGGGCTGGAGATCACCTGCTCGAACTCGGGCACCACGGTGCCGGCCGCGGAGAGGGTCGCGGCAATCGGGCCGCTCGCCACGCGCGCGGTACGAATGCGGTTTTTGCTCACGCTGGGCGTGAGCCAGCCCGGCAGCCAGAGCAGCACCGCCACCACCGGCAGCACGATCGCACCCAGGCGCAGATAGCGCCGCGCGAGCTGCTGCTTTTGAAATGCCGCGTCGAGCGGACGATCCATGCCGGTTTCCTTCCACCTTGATTGGACTCATCCGGTTTAATCGCAAGCGGCATACCATTTTGCAAGCTTTGGTTTTGATGGAAGTTGGGAGAAGCAGGTGAAAAGAGGGATGTTCAATTCCGAACAGTGAGTGTTCAGAAGCGGTTGGTGCGGTGTCGGGAATGACGCGCAACCAGCGGAGACAAATCTTGGAATGAAAAATCGAACTTCACCACGAGAATGCTGCAACGAGACTGCGCTCGAGGTGGCAAGTTCAGTCGAGGGCGAGATAGTTGATCTTGCCCCCAGTCGATTTTCCCGTACTCCAAGTCGCTATTTCTTTCCGACCAAGTAGCCGGCGCCAAAACCCACGGCCGCGCTCAGGGCGTTGCCCGGCGTGAATTTGAACCAGTGGCTGACGACTTCCTTGCGATATTTCTTGTCAAGCTCTGCGTATTCTTTTTTGAGATCTTCGTAGGTGCTGCGCAGGCTGTCGGCTTTCAAAGTGAGCGCCTGGATTTGAACGTCTTTCTGCGCGGCGGTTTGCTGCCAGGTGGTGATCGTGCTGTCCTGCAACGCCACTTCGCGCTGGCGCTTGTCCAGCTCGGTTTTGATTTCGGCCACTTCTGCGCCGAAGAAACGCGGAGCGAGCAGCGCGTGCACGCCGTCCGGCCGGGTGGCTTCCCAAAACTGGCCGGCCCAATGCGGAAAGGCCTGGTCGAGTTCGTGATTGACTTCCGTTGCCGTCCAGAGCTTGTCGAGACGCGCCAGCGTGCGGCGATATTCCTTTTCCAAATTCGCCAGCTCGCGCGCCAACTCTTCACGCGCGGCAGCCAGCTCGGCCTCGCGGATGCGCGAATCGGCAATGACCGCGTCCAGGCTGTCGGCATAGCGTTGCAGCGCCGCGTCCTTGCGCTGGAGTTCTTCGAGTTTCCGGGCCTGCGCCTGCAGTTTGGCGCGCGTCTCCCGCAGCGAATTCCAGATGCTCCAGCCCACCGCCAATCCCACCAGAACGACGAGCGCCGTGATGATCCAGGCGAACAGGCCTTTGCGCTCAGCCATGCTTCACCTCCAGGCGGTTGCCGGTTTTCTGAATTCCCAGTTTCTGCGCAAACTCTGCGACCACGGTCTCATCACCGGCCAGCAGGCGGTACGACACGGCGAAGCCGTCCGCTTGCGCATCGAACAACTCGATTTCGGTCTGCCGGCTTTCGACTTCGAGAATGAGCTGGCGAATCACCCACTTGGCGCCGCGCGCCAGCTTGGCCGTTTCTTCACGATTGTGCTCAGTCATACTGCCTCCGTTCGCTTGGGTGGAAAAGTGGCTGGCGCCGATTGCCGTCGCGCGATCCTGTCTGCGCTGGCAGGGCCGCCGGGCCGCTCAGCGCAGCAGCAGGCGAAACTCCTTGAACCAGGTCGCCAGGCTCTCATGGTAGAAATGCGAGGCATAGCCCGGGCCATTGTAGAAGCGCGCCAGGGTGTGAAAATCAGCTTCGCTGGGATTTCTTTTGATGACGACTTCGCGGCGCTGCGCCAGAAAGCGCGCCACGAACAGCACTTGATCCGCCAGCGGGCTGGTGAACATTGCCTGTGCCGAGGCCGCGCCCACCCGCCGGTAATTTTCTCCCATGATCTGGCCCAGGCCGAAACTCATCGAGCGGTAACGCAGCTCGACAAAATCCGTCCGCGGCTCCTGCTGGTTGAAACGCGACAGGTAATGCTGCTCGAATCGCGGCCGCACCACCCCGCCGGTTTCCTGTTTGATGATCGCGAGAATCCACTCCGGCACAATGGCGATGCCCTGCTCGCTGCGCACGCGCTGAATCGCGGCGTCAACCAGGGCGCCATAGCGGGTGAGGATCTCCTTGCAGGGCAGAAACTGCGAGCGATGCAGGCCATTGAGGTGAAACAGCGCCTCTTCGAAATCGCCGCACATGAGATTCCTGGTTTCGATCATGCGCACAGCGGTTTGCAGCATCTTCTCCAGCGTCGCCACCGTCAAGCGCGTGTCGGGAATCGCCACGATGTTCTTGCTCGCCGTTTGCCAGGTGCAGTCGTAGCACAGCATGCTGCGCCGCAAATTGGGGTTCAAACCATTTTCAAACTGGAACTGCGCCACCGCGCGATTGGTGCCGCGGCCGAAATCTCCGTCGATGGCAAACTCACCGGTGGAACTGGTGGAGTAGCCCAGGAAGATCAGCAGGCGCTGCACCGCCTTGATGGAAGCCTCGCCCGCGGATTTGCGGGTCAGCGTCGCATCGCCGGATTCCAGGCGGCGCAGATCGCTTTTCCACTCCGCCGTGCTGCCCTCCGGCAAAGTGAGAATGCGCTCGATGCGCGGATCATTGGTGATGGTCATGACAATGTCCTCCGGAATGAGGGTGAATCCTGCCGTTGAAACCGCAAAGTCCTTCCCCCTGCCAATACGGCGCAGGCTTTCGATCGGCAGACCGGCTGCCGGCTGGTGCGACGTGGCCGGCCGATGAGGGCCGTGATCTCAGCTTGAGCCACGCGCGGTTTGTGCGATTGCAGTGAGCAATCACCAGTTTCTTGCTGCCATCCTCGTGTCCTGCCGGCCAGCACCACCCTGGCCGGGCAAGCAGGCGTCAAGGCCGCGTGGTGCGCCGGCAATCTTCGTTGCTCGAGCTGGTGTGTTGTCCCCTTGAAAAGCGAATCACCATAAGCCCTCATTCTGCAAGGATCCCGTGCCGAGTTGAGCACGGTGCCAAGTACCTCACAAGACTCCATCGGAATGGCAGTCGGAATCACTTGTGCAAACAGGATAAACCAGACACAGGCTTCATGTGCGCAACCCCACCCAGGCGAGGACCACCAAGTTCGTGACGGTGCCGACCGGCACATACCAGAGTCCCAGCGCCGCCATAACCAGCAAGCCAGAACGCGCCCAGGGCAGGCGCTTCAACCAGGCCACCAGCAGGGCGAGATAGGCAAGGCCATAGCCAACGAAGATGAGCTTCATGGCCGGCGAGCGCGGCGCGAGACCAACCGCCTGCACGAGACCCGCCCACGGCCCGAGCTTGCCTGCCTGCGGGCCGCTGCCCGGCGTGACATAGTCGCCCACTACCAGCGCGCGTGTGCCATCGAAGACCATCCAGCCTGCGGTGAGAATGATCAGAACAGCAATGAACCTGCGCATGCGAACCCTCCCAAGTTGGTTGACTGGTGCCGGAAACAGTTCGGGCGTCGCCGGTGAAAAGTCCTCGCATTCAGTCAAGCAGTCGCGGTGGGCGGCGCAAAAGCATCCGGGGGTCGGTTTCCCGCCACCACGTTCTTCCGCCGCAAGCCGGGCCACTGCTCAGGCGCCGGCCTCGGGCGTGGTTTCGGCCTCGGCGGGGTGCTGCGGTGCACCCAGTTCAGCAACGTTTTGGTGAATCTTGGCCACCGCGCGCACGATGTCTTCCATGTCCGCTTCGGTGCCGAGCAAAACACTCTGCGCCAGCCAGACGGCCTCCTCATTGCAGGCATGCTCACACACCGGCAGATACAGCCCGCTGTAGTCGCGGTCTGCGATCCACGGATATTCCCGGGGGTCCAGCGCGAACAGCGGCTCGCGATAGAGCGGCGTGTAGCCTTTGTAGGCGGGAATGCCCTCGGCTTGCAGCGCCTGCAGGAATTTTTCGCGCGGCAGATGATTGAACGCCTCGGCGTCATAACGGAAGATGTACAAATGGCGGGCGTGGCGCGTGACGTGCGGATGAACCAGCAGCGGCCGGATGCCGGGAATTTCGCACAGCCGTTGATCGAGATAGAGCGCGTTGCGATCGCGCACCGTCATGTCTTGCTCGATGGTGGCAAATTGCGCCAGCAGCACGGCGGCGGACCAGGCGGTCATGCGCATGTTGGAGCCGAGCACGCGATGCTCATACCAGGCGCCGTCACGCACGCGGCCGCAATTGTAGTAGGAATAGCACAAATCCATCAGCTCTTTGGAATCCGACACCAGCGCGCCGCCTTCGCCGGCAGTCATGTTCTTGGAAGACTGAAAGGAGAAGGAGCCGAGGTGACCGAGCGCGCCGACCCGCCGGCCTTTCCACTCCGCGCCGTGCGCCTGGGCCGCATCTTCGATCACATGCAGGCCGTGCCGGGCCGCAAGCGCAGTGAGGGCGTCGAGATCAGCGGGCTGGCCGGCAATATGCACCGGCATGAGCGCGCGCGTGCGCGGCGTGATCGCCGCCTCGACGAGTTGGGGATCGAGATTGTAGGTGTCGGGATCGATATCGACAAAAACCGGAACGGCATTGGCCATCAACACTGCGGAGGCCGTGGCAATGAAGGTGTAGGGCGGAATGATGACTTCATCGCCCGCCTTGACGCCACAGGCTTTGAGGGCCACCCACAGGCTGGCGGTGCCGTTGCACATGGCCAGGGCATACCTGGCCTGCTGGAATTCCGCAAAACGTTTTTCGAATTCCGCCACCTGCGGGCTGCGAATTCCCCACGTGCCGCTTTCCCACGCCTGGTGCAGCGCGGTTGCATGTTCGGGCCGCAGCAGCGGCCATTTGGGAAATGGTTTGGTTCGGGTCGGCGTGCCGCCGAGCAGGGCGAGATGAGGCATAGAGAGAATCAAGGATAAGTGGTGAAGAGGAGCTGAACGAGAAGCCGGTGGCGGCCTCATTCTTTGCCGAGTTTGCGCAAGGCGGTCAGGGCGATGGTCAGCGCGCTGAAACTGTCTTCCGGTGTTACCAGCAGGGGCGTACCGTGGCGCAGGTGATCGAGAAACTGGATCATTTGCGCGCGATAGCCGTCCACCGCCGGCACCGCAACCACCTCGCGGCCGCGGCTGCTTTCCACGTGCAGCAGGCCGTCATCGGGATCGATCATGATGCGTCCCAGCGCGCCTTCGAAGAGCAGCGAGCGTTCGTTGCGGTGATGCAGCCAACTGCCTTCGACTTCGGCGCGCGCCCCGCCCTTGAAATACAAATGCACGATGGCGTGCTGCCACCCCTCGGGATCCTTGCTGGGCACGGTTTCCGCTTCCACGCGGGTGGCCTTGCCCAGGCACCACTGCAAGAAGTCGAAATCATGGATCATCAAGTCGAGCACGCAGCCGCCGCTCTGCTGGAAATCGTGGAACCACGAGCCGCGTTCCTCGGCGGTCGCGGCGTTCAAGCGGCGACAGGCAACTTTGCGCAGCGTGCCGATGACACCGGCGCGCAGCAGTTCGCGCGCCCGCGCGTAACGGGGAAAGAACCGCAGCGTGTGGCCGATGTAGAGGCGACCGGTCGACTGGCGGGCGGCGGTGAGCATGGCCTGCGCCTGCGATTCGGTGCGTGCCATGGGCTTCTCACAAAAGACGTGCCGGCCCGCCGCGAGCGCGGCGAGGACATGTTCGTGGTGCAACGCCGTCGGGCTGGAGACCAAAACCACGTCGAGGCCGGGATGTTTGAGCAGGTCGTCAGTCATCATCGCCTGCCCGCCAAACTCCGCCGCCGCCTTTTCCGCGTTGTGCCAGTGGCCCGCCGACCACGCCACCATCTCGGTGCCGCCCAGTTCGCGCAATACCTGGGCATGCACGCGCGCGATGCGCCCCGCTCCAATAAAGCCGAAGCGGAGAGGTTTCGTGTCTGGCATCGTTGGTGCTGTCAAGAAAACCGGTTCACAGCCACCCCAAAGAGCAAGGCAAAATGCCGCCACCATGAGCGTTCGGGTCCGACCGCGATTTCGGAGGGACACCAACTTGACAAGGTGGAGTGAGAAAACTCACTCCACAACACGGGCAAGTTTCAACTCAAAGAAAATCGCCAGCGAAGAGCAGCAACCCAAGCGATGGAAGAGAAGTGTATCCGTTGAGTTGTTTCTCTCAGCACGGAATACTTCTTTGCTTTTGATGCAAAAGTTCCGCTTTGGTGTGTGCAGGCGTCAACTTCGCCTCCCCTGATCAAGCAAGGGTGTTCCGGACCTTCTTTTGATCCGCTTTCTTGCTGCTCGCTTAAGCGCGGGGACTGCAGGAAGTCGGGTGCCCGGCCTCAACACCTCTGATCAATACTTGTCAAACTGATGGCCGCCGCGTGGCCTTACACCGACACGAGCGTGAGATTGCGGCGCAGCGCCTTGTAGGCGCCGCCGGCCTCTTCCTTGACTTCCGTCCTGAGCAGATTGCCTATCACCTCGCGCTCCTGCGGCTCCAGTTCCACGGCGAATCCTGCAAGGCACGCCTGCAATTGCGCCAGCGTGCTGACGCCCACCACCGGGCAGGTGACGGCCGGCGAGGCACGCAGCCAGGCCAGGGCCACATCACTCATGCTCAAGTTGTTCTGCCGCGCATAGTCGGCAAGGCGGGCCAGGTCTTCGCCATATGCCGCCAGCCAACGGCCAATGCGCTCATCGGTGATGGCCCGCGAGTCCGCCGGCAGTTCTTCCGATGTGGAATAACGGCCGGCCAGCAAGCCCATGGCCAGCGGGCGATAAGCCATAACCGCCACGCCCAGCGCGTGCGCCATGGGCAACACTTCGACCTCGGCGCCGCGCTCGATCAAATTGTAGGGAATCTGCAGGCAGGTGAATGGCCGCCGGCCCTCTTGCGTCGCCACGGCATTCGACATCACGAACAGGTAGGCCGGGTAATTGCAGCATCCCACGCAACGCGCCTTGCCCTGCCGGCTCACCTCATCCAGCGCGCGCATCACTTCTTCCAGATGCATGCCGGGCTTGGGCCAGTGTATGAGATACAAATCGAGATAGTCGGTTTGCAGACGGCGCAGGCTTTCTTCGATGCTGGTGATGATCGCCTCGGCCTCGATGCCCTTGTGCACTTTGGAGGCCAGCACGAATTGGTGGCGCCGGCCCTGCAACAGCCGGCCGAGCATTTCCTCGGTGCGGCCGTCGCAATACATGGCAGCGGTGTCGAGAAAGTTGACACCTTGTTCGAGACCGTGGCTGAGAATGCGATCGGCTTCCGCCTCGCTGCAGCGATCACCGAACATCATCGTACCGAGGCACATCTCCGACACCTGCATGCCGGTCTTGCCGAAGGCGACTTGCTTCATCAAGGCTCCCGCGGTGAGCTCCATAAACGAGAATGCCCCAGCGTGTGGCCGCGGCTGGGGCGTCATGCCCGGGTTTGATCTGGCCAAAATGATAAAAAGGGCGCGCGAGAATAGCAAGCGCCATTTCGCCGGTGCGCGCCGCCGGCGCTTTCTCGCGGCCGGGGTGGTTTCGACTTCCTGCTTGATTTTGTGCACCACAACCTGCACTATTGCACACGACGCAAGCTGCGCCGGGCGACGGATGGCGCCATGGCGCTGCCTTTTGAGGGAGAATCCATTCCCATCCTGGTTGCGCCCAGGTGAAGTGACCGTTGGTTTGATGCGAAACAGCGATTGACCCTGCCATGACTTCACTTGCCTCCACGATCGCGGCCATGATCGCGCGGCGCCGCCCGTTCTTCGAGGCCTGCACGGCTTTTCGCCTCTGCCATCATGAACTGGGCCGCGGCCTGACCATCGACTATTATGGCGGCTATCTGTTGTTGATTCATTATGCGGATTTCCCGGAACAAAAACTGGCCGGCCTGGCGCTTGCGGTGGCTGAGGGCCTGGCTGAGGCGGCGGTGCCGGTGAAAGCCGCGCTGGCCCGCTTCCGGCCCGACAATCTTTCGCATGCCACGGCGGAGCCGGAGGCCGGCAGCCTTCGCGCCACGCTGTTGTTTGGCCCGGCACCGCCGGCACGCTTCGCGATTCGGGAATACGACCTGCAATTCGCCGTTTCGTTCGAGGAAGGCCACAGCACGGGCTTGTTTCTCGATATCAAGCAGGCGCGGCAGGCGCTGAAGCAGCTTCTCGCGCCGGGCGCGGAGGTGCTGAATTTGTTTTCCTACACCGGCGGTTTTTCGATTGCGGCAGCGCGTGCCGGCGCCGGCCGCGTCATCGAAGTCGATACCAGCGCCAAGTGGCTCGCGTGGGCGCGGGAGAATCAGGCGCTCAATCTGGTCAGCGTGGTGCGCCAGCGCCGGGAGGAGGCGGTCCGTTTTCTGCGCAAGCAAAAAGCCGGATCATTCGATGTGATCATTTGCGATCCGCCGACCTATGCCACGCACAAGTCCGGCAGCCGTTTCACTGTGGCCAGGGGTTTTGCCGGCATGATGCCGGAGTTTCAGCGTGTGCTGCGCCGCGGCGGCCATTTGCTGGCGTGCACGAACTATCGCGGCATTTCACCGCCGAAGTTCTTCCGCCTGTTTGCGGCTGCCTTCACGCTGCAGCAGCAGATTGCCATCAGCGCAGACTTCGCGGGGGATGACTATCTCAAGGTCGGCTGGTTTCAGGTCAAACGTGATTGAGCAGCATCAGCTCTTTGGGATGAGGATTGAGATAGATCTGATCCTGCAGGTAAGTGATATCGAATTTGCGCACGTAATGCCGGAGCAGGGTGAGCGGCACGATGAGCGGCAGCAGCCCGGCGTGATAGTCGTTGATGGTGGCGTGCAATTCCTGCTTGTCACGCTCGTCGAGTTGTTTCTTCAAATAGCTGGTGAGATGCTGCAGCACGTTGGTGTGTTTCTTCGGTGACGCCGGTCGCCGCAACGCGGCGAAGAACAGCTCGGTATAGCGGGCCAGCAGTTCCTTCGGCGGGAGCGATTTGGCGCCGGCCACCAGCCGCCCGAGCGCGGTGAGGTATTTCGGGCTGTGGGCCATGAGCAAATACTTGTGCTGCGCATGAAAGCGCACCAGCGCGCTGACGCGCAGCGGCTGTTGCTGCAACTGCTGCCAGCGGAAGTGGCAAAACACGCGCACAATGAAGTTTTCGCGCAGGCGGGGATCACTCAACCGGCCTTCCTCTTCCACCGGCAGAATGGTCATTCTCTCCAGCAACGCGCGCGCAAACAAGCCCACGCCGGTCTTCGTGGGAACATGATTGTCATCGTAAACCTTCACCCGCTCCATGCCGCAGGTGGGTGAGTCCTTCTTGAGCAGATAGCCGTGCAGCCCGAGATTCTCCAACTGCGCGACTTTGGCGCGGGCATAGGCCAGCATGGTGTCGGTGTAATCGCGTCCGGTTTTCGTGGTCACCAGGCGGGGCGCTTCCGGCCGGCCGATCAGGTGCAGTGATTCGCGCGGCGCGCCCAGCCCGATTTCCATCTCCGGGCACACCGGCACCCATTCAAAAAACTGCGCCAGGGTCTTGGTAATGTACTGATCTTTTTTGTGTCCGCCGTCGAAGCGCACATTTTCCCCCAACAGGCAGGAACTGATGCCCAGGCGAATTTTCTCGAGGGTGGTTGTGGCTGCGGTGCTCATGGCCGGCCTCCGGCAAAGGTCGATGCGGGATGAATTGCGCCGCAAGTAAACAAAAAAATACCAGCGGCGCAAGCGCCGGCGTCGTGAAAATGCCGCAGCGGGCTAAGGCATTTTACCGGGGCCGGCAGTCTAATCACTTGCATTTGCCACCACCGGATGCCGGCGGGGCTTTCGTCTTGATCTTCACGCAGTGACCTTAAGGCAAGGAGAGTTGCTCATGAGTAAATCACGAAGATATTCGAGTCTGATATTTTTGCTCATCGGGATTGTGATCGGCGCCCTGGTTTTTTCCAATTTCTATGAAGGGCCGCGCGCCCGGGCCCTCAGCACCGATGTACCGGCCGGGCTGGCGACCGTGCCGCCGGCACGCGACAAGGCGATCACTTCACTGCGCGATTTGAACAACGCCTTCGTCGATATCGCCGCCGCCGTGAATCCCACCGTGGTCACCGTCTTTACTGAAAAGGTGTACCGCTTGCGCGGGCAAAGTCCGTTTGCTGCGCCCTTCTTTTTCGATCCCTTTGGCGATTTCTTTGGTGAAAATTCGCCCTTCGGCGGACGGCGCGGGGAACGCAATGCGCCCGAACAGCAGTTTCGCCAGCAGGGTTTGGGCTCGGGCGTGATCGTGAGCACGGACGGCTATGTCCTGACCAACAACCACGTCATTGCCGAGGCCGACAGCATCAACATCCGCACGATTGACGGCCGCACGCTGCCGGCGAAAGTGATCGGCGCCGATCCCAAAACCGACATTGCGGTGCTGCGGGTGAATGCGAAGAATCTGCCCGCCATCCGCCTGGGCGACAGCGAGAAGCTGCGCGTTGGCGAATGGGTGCTCGCAATCGGCAGCCCGCTGAGCGCCAATCTCGCCAGCACGGTCACCCAGGGCATTGTGAGCGCCAAGGGCCGTTCCAACGTCGGGCTGGCGCAATACGAGGATTTCATTCAAACCGATGCCGCGATCAATCCGGGCAATTCCGGTGGCGCGCTGATCAATCTCGACGGCGAGTTGGTCGGCATCAACACCGCAATCGCCTCGCGGAGCGGAGGCTTTCAAGGGATTGGTTTCGCGGTGCCCATCAACATGGCGCGCAGCGTGATGGAATCGCTGATCCAGCACGGCAAGGTGATCCGCGGCTGGCTGGGCGTCAGCATTCAAAGTGTGGATGAAGCGCTGGCCAAAGGCCTGAACTTGGACAAGCCGGAGGGGGTGATCGTCAGCGAAGTGGTGGAAGGCAGCCCGGCCGAGCGGGCGGGTTTACGGCCCGAGGACGTCATTCTCGCGTTGAACGGCCGCAAGGTGAAGGATAGCAGCCAACTGAGCGCGGACATCGCGGCGCTGGCACCCGGCACCCAGGTGACGCTGAGTGTGCGGCGTGACAATCGCATGCGGGAAGTGACCGTGACGCTGGGCG
>JBBIKM010000014.1:48852-60290 GCA_037445455.1 bacterium
CACGCGCTCACAAGAGGAATTGCTGGGCTTCACGGTCGAAACCCTGAACAATC
This sequence comes from bacterium, assembly GCA_037445455.1. Classification (GTDB taxonomy): domain Bacteria; phylum Zhuqueibacterota; class Zhuqueibacteria; order Zhuqueibacterales; family Zhuqueibacteraceae; genus Coneutiohabitans. The sequence goes on from JBBIKM010000014.1 coordinate 48,906, forward strand.
GCCTGGCGGAGCGCTACAACCTTGACAACCGCCGCCGCGGGGTGGTGGTGACAGACATCGCTGCCGGCAGCTCAGCCTACCGCGCCGGCCTGCGCGAGGGTGATCTCATTCTCAAAGTCAATCGCCGCGCCGTGCAAAATGTGGCGGAATTTCAGGAGGTGTTACGCAACGCGAAAAAAGGCGACACCGTGCTTCTGCAAATCGCACGTGATGCCGGTACGCAGTTCCTGGCTTTTGAATTGTGATTTCCCTGCCTGCTGTGTGTGTTTTGACATGTGATTCCAGCATGTCGGACCCGCTTCCGCGAGCGGGTCCGGTGTCTTGTGCGGCATGGAATTCCCGCTGGACCTGATCCGGCTGTGATCGACGGCCACCAGGGTGGGCGTATGATGATGAAAAGGCTTGGTACCAAATCCCCAAATCGTCTCCGCTGTCTTCGTCTCTGTCGCAAACTTTTGCCGGGGTAGTGAGGTACGGCCAGGGTGTTACCTCGGGCCGGATCGTCCAGGCAATGAAATCAAGCATCGTGTCGAACTGTGCGCTGTGAGACCACCTCCCTTGCAATTCTCAAACCACCGCTTTTTGATTATTCAAGCAGGAGTAGTCAATCAAATCGTTCCAGGGATGATCGTCCTTCTCTTTCGCTTCCCGTGAAAGGAGCACCGCATGTTGATGCGAAGAATTGCTGAGGCGGACAATTTTGTCGTGCGAACGTCCGATCTCAACGAATCACATTCTGGAACAATGACGAGCCTGGCACAACTGATTTCACCCCAACAACGGCAACGCTTTGTGAAGCAGGTCTTCGGCGGCGACCCGGCGGCCTATGATCAGCTTATGCTCGAGCTGGACTCTGCGGCCGACTGGTCGCAGGCGCATCGGTTGATCCGGCGGCATTTCCGCAGGCATCAAATCAATCCTTATCTCAAGGAGGCCGCTTCCTTGTCAAATCTCATCTACAAGCGCTACTATCCGCACGACGTGTACGTCTGAGCGCCGGCGCCGCCGGTCATTCCCTTCACCAATGTGAACAACCCCGCTTGTCATTGCTGGCAGAACAGCCCGCGAGGACAGGCGGGGTTTTCCTTTTCTGCTGGTGGTTGCCGCCGTCGTCTTGAACGGCGGGAAACTGCGTCGCCACGATGCCGCCGGTAAATTTCGAGATCTGTCCTTGAAATTTGTAAAAGATCTATTATCCTGATCCCAGGTTCGCGCGGTTGAAATCGACGAAAGTGCGATCTCGCATAACTCCGGGTTGGCAGACATCTGTTTTGCTCAAGGAGGAACTCTTGAACGCCTTTGAATGCCTGGTTGCCGGACTTCGCCGCCTCCGGCAATCGCCTTCCCGCCCGCGCGCTGAGGCGGTATCATATCACCACCTGCTGCTTTGCGTTCTTGTCATCGTCATCCTCTGCTGGAATCCGGGCGCGGCTGCGATGGCCATTTTCCTAGGGATGGCTCTCTTGTTTACCGATTCATCCGATCTTGATCTGGTGCGACGGTGTGCCCATGATCCCCATAACGAGGCCCTCTGGCGCGAATTCAGGAGCCGCTATGAGGGGACCATCCGGCACAGTGTTGTCCGGACGCTGCAACGCCACAACCAGCAACATGGCGGCGCTTTGCCGGCAGCCGTGGATGACATCGTGCAGGATATCTACCTGCGGCTGCTGCAACACAATTGCCGGGCTTTTCAGGTGTTCAAGGGTAACACCGAAGCCTCCTGGTTTTGTTACCTGCGCGTCATCGCCACGCATATTACGCTCAATCACTTGCGCAACAAAAACGCAGGAAAACGCCCCCCCATCGACCACTCGCTCGATGCCGGCAGCGATTTCGACCGCGATCGGCAGTTGCACCAGGGCCGCAATCCCGGCGATCAGCAGTTGACAACTGACGAAGATATTCGCATGATGGAGTTGCACGAGCAAATCAATTACTGCCTGGACTTGGCCCTGCGCGGTCCCAACAAGGCACGTGACAAGCTCCTGTTTCAACTTTACTTCTTTGATGGCCTCAGTGTCGAGGAGATCGCCTCCAGCATGGGCATTGGCATGACTCCGCATGCGGTGGAAGTCGCGATCAGCCGGGTGCGGCAGCGTTTGGCAAAGTATGTTGACTGGGTGTGACATTCGATTTGCCGCTCCGGCTTTTTCTGTGATAGAACCTGGGGTTTTGGTGTCTTTAAAGGCGAACGATCGAGCGCCTCACTTCCAAAAGGAGCAGTTTCGAATTCCAGAGATTGACCGATCGTTGAGTCATGGTTGTGCCGCGGTCCCGGGCGGGCACAGCCATCCTTCCATTCTTGTTCCTCTCAGAGCGAGGCAGCCAAGCCGGCGCGCGACGATTCCTGGGCTCCTGCCGGGAGCTGGGAGGAATGATAATGCTCAAACGATAGCGTGCCGTACATTCCGAATGGGAGATTGGGTGTGGATGAGCACTTTGACTTAGTTGCCTGGCTCGCTCGGCGTCGCAGGATGCTCGATGGCCAGAATGCGAAGGCCATGGCCGAGCATCTCACCGCGTGTGAGAAATGCCGCCAACTGGATGAACTTGCCGCGCATCTCGAGGCTATCGCGCTGCAGCATCCTCGGAATGGCGAACGAAAAATTTCCGGCCGCTGCCTGGAGGTGGAAACCCTGGCCCTTTACTTTTCCGGTTTGCTGCCCTTCCTCAAGAAACGCAGGGTGGAACAACATCTGGCCGGTTGTGAATCGTGCCGCCATGTGCTGGCGGAAATGATGCGGGCGGAATCCACCACCGCCGGCGGCGGCGAAGAATCCGTGGAACCGGCCCTGCAAACCGACGCGCCCTGCGGCTGGGCTGCCGAGCCGGCAGAAGGCCCAAAACACGAGAGCGCTGCTGCAAGCAACGAACTCGCCGGAATTCCTGCGCAGGCGCCTGGCCAGTCCGCTCTTTGGATTACTCTCAAAGCCCGCTGCCGAGAGATTGACTTCAGACAGCATCAGATGGCGGTGGCGGCAGTCGCGGTTTTGTTGCTAGCCCTGACGGCGGGTCCCAAGCTGATCGTCGGGCGCAGTAACTATTGGGCACAGGCGGGGATGAAGCGGCTGGCGCAGCACTACGAAATCCGGCGGGGAGAATTGCGGCTTGCGGGCGGTTTCATGCCGGCAGAACTGGCGCCGCGCAGCGGAGATTCCGTTGAAGAGGATGCAGCAGTCGCGCAGTTGCTGCAAAAGAGCTTGTGGTGGAACCAGAACAATCCAATCGCCAAACGCGGTCAAGCCCTGCTTTCCTACTTCCATGGCGATTTCGCCACCGCCCGGCAAGGGTTGGCGGAATTGCTGGAAAGCTCACGCAACGATGCCGGGCTGTTGAATGACTTGGGGGTTGTCACCGAGGCCGCGGGCGATACCACATTGGCATTGGAGTATTTCAATCAAGCTTTGGCGAGCGACTCGACGCTGGCTGCGGCCCATTACAACCTGGCGGTGCTGCTGCAGAGGCTTGGCCGCCGGGCGGAAGCGCAGCGCGCATGGCTGCGCTATCAGCAAGTGCAAGATGACCCGGCCTGGCGACGGCGAGCAGCGGAGCGTGCACAGGAAAATTCAAGAGGATGAATTTTTTCTGAGAGAGTTGTGAGTGCTCCGGCCTTTCCCGGGTCTTTTCGTGGTGTACGGCGATGAAGTTCTTGAACCTCTCCCAGATGAAAGAATGACATCGTCACCACACGAAACGATGGGGCGTGGGGGGGAATGGGGGTACGGGACGGGCTACGCCAGTGGCCTCGTCCCGTTCTTCTCGCTATTAAATTACTGGAGCTTGACAAATTTTCTCGTTCTTGCCAAAAACGGCTGATTTGATCGGCCGCGCACGTGATGCCGGCCTGCCTCACCCCTGGCTCGGCTGTCCTCTTTAAGTCTCTGCACCAAACAACTTATGCCGCTTGCGGATACCACAGCGCCATGGCCTGCTCGACAGAATGCCGTTGCAAAACCATTTGGCCGAAAGCACGCAAGCACGCCTCGTTCTGATCCTGACGATGCCGCGCCAGCATATCGCTCAAGGTCTTGAAGTCGCTTTTCGATACTTCGACTTTTCGCTAATGCAGATAGGCCAGGACGAGACCGACCAAATCAAAATACTTGGTGACGCCTGCGTAACTGCGCAAGCGGAGGTCACCCAAACCCAAAATGGAATGCGCTCCCCTTTGGCGCGGGCGCGATTCAATTTGCGAACCGTACTTTGGCGCAGATACAAGCGCAGCGCCAAGGGGACCGAACGCGCGCCGCACGCCAGGTGCGGGGTGAGAAAAACCACGCCATATGCAAAGCCCCGGCCTTAAATTTCAAAGAGCTGGTTTTGCCAAACCCCAGTAAGGGAGATAGCGATGAAAAAGTATATTTTTCTGGCATTCACGGCCATAGCCCTGTTCTCTTCACGAACTGCTCTGAATGCCAGGTCGCTACTCGCCGGGAAACAAGATACTGCCATCGTCATTCTTTCCGTGTCTCCTCAACAGGAGAAAAACTTCGACGCTTTTATGGCGTGGCTGGAGACATATCCGGGGCTGGCGCAAAATGACAGTTTGAAGCAGGCTTATCGATCTGTATTTGCTGCGATGAAAAAGAATAGCGCCCGTCAATATTCTGCAGAGATAAGTCAACTCAGACGGATTCTCGCAAAAATCAGTCGCGAAGCGAAAAAAGATATGGCCAAATTCTTTTTCGCCTTGCCGCCGATCAAAAAATCCTCCAGCTCAGCGCCCCAAGCGGTAGGGGGTGGAGGTGGTGGAAGATGTAAAGTCGACTGTGCCTTTGGATCATGTGAAATAGAATGTCCAGCGGGAACAAAACCGAAGTGCCAGTGTCATCAGGGTGAACCTGATTGCGGTTGCGAGCCGTTTGATGTTCAGTGATACTGAACTGGGGCCAGGAACAGCCCTTCCCACTCATCACAGTCTATATATAGGGATGACAGGTTTTTTGACACAAAGGGAAAAGTGCTTTCTACTTATCTTTCGACGTTTATTGGGAATAAACAGTTATTCCGTGTTTTCCTCTCCTCCTCTCGTGCAGAGAAGATCTCGGAGTTGAAAGACTGAGTGTCCGTCCGAAAATGTTCAACCTCGGCTCAGCCGATGTTTCTGAAACCCGGCATGTCTTGGAAACTCCCGGGAATTTGACGTAACGGCCAAGCCGTTGCAGGAACATTTTTCAAAAATTGGCGATTTTCGGACGGACACTAATAACGATCGCCCGCAAGGGTGGCTCAAGGAAGTGCCAGGAGCGGCGCTTATGCCGTGAACGAGAAGCCATTTTGCCAGAACGAGTGCAGAATGGCTTTCTCGTTCATGGGGGCAAATAGAAGGCCCCGGCCGGCTATTTTTTGAAAAGTTGATCCAACTTTTTTCTGGCCTCGGCGGCGCGATCAGCTCCCGGTTGGTGTGACTCTGCGGCCGCCTCGAAATAATCGCAGAAATTTCCCATCTCCTTGTCCTGCACCCATTCGGCCTGTGGCTCGCGGCACTGATGGTGGGCGTTGACATCATAGAAGCGGCAGTTGCGGCAGCAATGTAAATAGGCTGCGCATTTCGGACACGTGTCCCGCCGGCCCGGTTTTCCCTCCAGCGAAATCTCCTTGCCGCAAGAATAGCATTGCATAATCCACTCCCGTTCAGTTTTGACTGGCTGCTGAATGGCAATTGCCCCGGCCGGTGCTGCAACTCACCGGCAGTCATCGCCGGCCGGTCGCAAACCTGATTGCCCGGTCCAATTAACGAATAATAGCTCTCCAAAACAACCCCCGCGGTGACCATGCCGCCCGCCAGCTTGCCAGGCTGCGTGTCAAACCCGGCTTGCTTTCGATCCGGGCGGGAGGTTATATTGACGGCCGCCAATTGCGTGGAGGAATCTGCCATTTGTTGAGCAGTGCATGAACAATTGGAACCGCAACGCAATAGGTGGTTTGCTGCCATTCAGGAGGAATTTCCTCTTGATCCAGCCTCGGGCTAAATTCCAAAAAGCTGCCTCCGGCATGACATTGTTCTCTTGCTTTTGCAGGCATCCATAACATCGTCAAGCTCAGTGAATCTCAATTTGAAAGCCCCGCCCATGCTGTCAGGTCTCCCGTTTCACCCTGTCACTGCGAAATGGTTCGGTGACAACTTCGGCGCGCCGAGTCCGCCACAGGCGCAGGGCTGGCCGGTGATTGCCGCCGGCCGCCATACGCTCATTCTTGCGCCCACCGGCTCGGGCAAAACGCTCGCAGCGTTCCTCTGGTGCCTCGATGATCTTTTTCGCCGCGGCCTGCAACAAACGCCCAAGGCATTCCACCGCAATGTTGCGGGCATTCACACCCTCTATGTCTCGCCGCTCAAGGCGCTGAACAACGACATTCACCGCAATTTGCAGCAGCCGTTGCACGGCATCCAGGAGACCGGCCGGGCCATGGGCCTTGCGCCGCCTGCCATTCGCGCGCTGGTGCGCACCGGCGATACACCCGCGGGCGAACGCCAGGCCATGCTCCGGCGGCCGCCGCATCTGCTCATCACCACGCCGGAATCGCTCTATCTGCTGTTGACTTCCCGGGCAGGCCGGGAATTGTTTCGCGGCTTGCGTTATCTCATCGTTGATGAGATTCACGCCCTCAGCAACAACAAACGCGGCGTCCATCTCAGCCTGTCGCTCGAGCGCCTGATGCCGCTGTGCGCGGAAGAGCCGGTGCGCATCGGCCTTTCCGCCACGCAAAGGCCGCTGGAGCGCATCGCCGCCTATCTCGGCGGGCAGGTGTTCCGGCCGGGAGAGGACCACCCGCGCCCGCGTCCGGTCACGATCGTGGATTGCGGCCAGCGCAAGGAAATGGACCTGCAGGTGATCTCGCCGGTGCCCGATTTCGGCGACTTGCCCGACGCCACCGTCTGGTACGCGGTGATCGACAAGCTTTACGAATTGATTCAAGCCCATCGCACCACGCTGGTGTTTGTCAACATGCGCGGCCAAACCGAGCGCGTCGCCCGTTTGCTGAATGAAAAACACCGCGAGGCCACCGGCGACCCCGAGGCCGAGATCGCGCTGGCGCATCACGGCAGCCTGGCGCGCGAGCGCCGCTATGAGATCGAAGCGCGGCTGAAGGCCGGCGACATTCCGGCGGTCATCGCCACCGCCTCGCTCGAACTCGGCATCGATATCGGCAGCATTGATTTGGTGGTGCAGCTCGAATCACCGCGCACGGTGGCGGCAGGGTTGCAGCGCGTCGGCCGCAGCGGCCACTTGCTGCGCGCCACCAGCAAGGGCCGGCTGCTGCCGCTGTATCCCGCCGATCTGGATGACACCGTCACTCTCGCCCGCTGCATGCACGCCGGCGACCTTGAAGAAACCGTGATCCCCGAGAATTGCCTGGACGTTCTCAGCCAGCAGCTCGTTGCCGAAGTGGCGATGCGCGATTGGTCGCGGCTGGAACTCCACCGCCTGGTGCGCCAAAGCTATTGCTACCGCCAACTCTCGCTGGTGATGTTCGACACCGTGCTCGAGATGCTCGCCGGCCGCTACGCCGAAGCGCCGTTGCGCGCCTTGCAGCCCCGCCTCACCTGGGATCGCATCAACGACCGGTTGCTTGCCCGCCGCGGCGCGCGCCTGCTCGCCACGCTCAATGCCGGTACCATTCCCGATCGCGGTTATTACGCCGTCTATCTCGCTGACAGCAACACCAAGCTGGGCGAGATGGAGGAGGAATTTGTGTTCGAATCGCGCGTGCACGACGTCTTTTACCTGGGCAGCAGCGAGTGGCGCATTGATGCCATCGAGCGCGATCGCCTCATCGTCTCGCCGGTGCGCGCCGTCAGGCCGCGCCCGCCTTTCTGGCGCGGCGAGAACCTCTTTCGCGATTATGCGACCAGCTTGAAAATCGGCGCGTTCCGCCGGGAGTTGATCGAACATCTCGACCGCGGCGACAGTGTGGCGTGGCTGCAGCAACAGGGCTTCACCGATGCCGCCATTGCCGCCAATCTCGCCGACTACTTTGCGCGCCAGCGGGACTGTACCGGCGCCATCGCCACCGACCGGGAAATCGTCGCGGAGTGGTGTCGCGATCAGGCCGAAGCCTCCAGCTTGATTGTGCATGCGCCGTTCGGCAGCCGTGTCAACGGCGCCTGGGCCATTGCCCTGTGCCGCGTGCTGGAGAAACGCCATCAGGCGGAAGTGCAATACACCTACAACGACGACGGCATCGTGCTGCGCCTGCCCGATACCGGGGCGCCGCCCACGATCGCCGAACTTCTGCAATTGCCTGCGGAAGTGATCGAACAATGCCTGCTCGAAACCGTGAACACCAGCGCCCTGTTCACCACGCAATTTCGCTACAATGCCAGCCGCGCGTTGCTGTTGCCGCGCGGCCGCGCCGGCAAGCGCGTGCCACTCTGGCTGCAGCGATTGCGCGCCGCCGATCTGCTGCAGGTGGTGCGCCAGTTTCCGGACTTCCCCATCCTCCTTGAAACCTACCGTGATTGTCTGCAGGGCATTTTTGATCTGCCGGCGCTGCGCCACGTCTTGACCGCCCTGCAGGCGCAGGAGCTTCGGCTGCATATCGCGGAAACGGCGCGGCCCTCACCCATGGCCGCAGGGCTGCTGTTTCGCCTGACCGCGGAAAATCTCTACGAATTCGATCGCCATCGCGCGCCCGCGCAAGCCGCGGAAGTGAGCAGCGCGTTGCTCGCGGAAATCCTGGCGCAGGAAACCATTCCCTCCCTCATCACCCCCGAGCAGGTGAAGGCATTGGAGGCGCGCTGGCAATGCTTGACGCCGGAGACGCAGGCCGCCTCAGCAGAGGATCTGTTTGCCCTCATCGAAAAACTCGGCCCGCTGCCGGAGGCGGAGCTGCAGCGCCGCAGCCGCGAAGATATTTCCCCCTGGCTGGCGAAGCTGCAGCAGGAGAAGCGCATCATTGCTCTGCCCGCTCCTCTTGCCGGTTGGATCGCCGCCAGCGAAGCGCCGCTGTTTCACGATCTCTTCACTCTTGCCAACGTTCGGGTATTGCTGCAACGCCTGTTGCGCAGCCACGGGCCGTTGCCGCTCATCGCGCTTGCCGCGTCAGCGGCGCCGCTGCCACTCGGGTTGTTGCAGCATCTGCCGCCGGAACTGCTGCACCAAGCCCTGGCTCAGTTGCATCACCAGCGCGAAGTCGTGCGCGGCCAGCTCGTGCTCGGCATGCCGGGCGAGCAATGGTGTGATCGCCACAATTTTGCCGAACTCTATCGCCGCGCCATTGCCCTGCGCCGGGCTGCGCTGGCGCCGGCCAGCCGGGAAATCTACTACCGCTTTCTGTTGCGCTGGCACAAGCTTGGCTTCGCCGGCCAGCCGCTCGACGAAGTTCTGCGAAGATACAGCGGTTGTCAATTTCCGCTGCAGGTGTTGGAGCGCGAACTGCTGCGCAGCCGTTTGGGGAGCGAGCAGCTCCCGGCAGCTCTGGCGGCGTTCGAACAAATGATCGCGGCCGGTGAGATGATCGTCGTGGCGCACCGCACCGGCGAAGAAGGCCGCCGCCACCTGAGGTTCATTCCCCGCGGCGAAGGCGGCACTTTTCTCACCAAGCCCGCGCTGCGCGAAACCGCCGAGCGTCTCGATGAGGCCGCCAGGACGATTTATCAATTTCTGCAGGAGAATGGCGCCAGCCTGAAGCGCGACTTGCTGATCGGCACCAGCCTGTCTTCGCTGCAAATCGAGAATGCGCTGGGCACGCTGGCCAATCTCGGTCTGGTGAGCTGCGACAATTACCAATCATTCTTGCAGTGTTTGCAGCCTGCCGCGGCCACCCCGGAAACCGAACCCTTTCTGCCCGGGCTGGTGCCGCGGCCGTCATGGGCAGCGCGCGATCGCCAGCGCCGGCCCCAGCCGGGATTCCGCCGAATGCTGCGCGAGCGAGCTGCCCCGCTGCAGCAGGAAGGCCGCTGGTTTCTCACCAGCTCATTCGGCGTGTTGGGAAAGGAGAGTGCGCACACCGAGCGCGCAGCGCGCCAGGCGCGGCTGCTGTTGTACCGTCATGGCATTTTGGTGAAGGAATGGTATCGCCGTGAAAGCGGCTTGCTGCCCTGGCCGCAGCTCTTTCACTGGCTCAAGCGCCTGGAGTGGCAGGGCGAGATCCGCCGCGGCTACTTCATCGAGGGATTGTCCGGCGTGCAGTTCGCGCTGCCCGCGGCGGTCCAGTTGTTGGAGGAATTGCAGACGGAGAAGCACAGCAATCCGCTGCCTGCCATGCTGGTGAGCACGATTGATCCGGCGTTGCCCCTTGGCGGCGCGGTCGAGTGGAATATCTCGGACGCGAGCGGCAGGAAGATCCCGGTCACGCGTGCCCCTTCGAATCATCTGTTGTTGTGCGAAGAACGGCCCGTGGCCTATTCCGAGAACTACGCCAGCCGCCTGTGGCGCGGCGCCGAATGGCGCGACGACATGGCTCCGGCGTTGCTCCAACATCTCAAAGCCTGGCTGCAATTGCCGGGGAACTTGCGGCCGCGGCAACGCCTGGAAACGCTGGCGATCGACGGCGCACCAGCCGCTGCCAGTGAGTTGGCGCCGGCGTTCCTGCAAAATGGCTTTGAAGCTGAAGGCGAGAAGCTGGTGCTGTGGCCCTCGGCGGTGCAGCACGCGTGATCATGATCTGTCGGGAGTGAATCGCAAAACGCCAAAGCCGGAACCCGTCCCCCGCCGTTTTCTCAGGCGAAATGAAAAATCTGGAGGACGAGTCCGGCTTGTTTGTTTTTCGAAAAGAATTGTCAAATCGCGCGGGCAGCCTGTGCGCTTCAATCACTCTTCGGCGCGCGCCGTGCCTGCCGGCGGGAGGGCGTGTCGCGCTCATCTTGCGTTTTGGGCGCCGGCGCTGCTTTCACTTCGCGGCGCGGCTGCCGCCGGCTTTGCAGAGACTCTTTTGCGGACTTCTCCTGCGCGTCAGCGGGAAACCCTGATTCGCGTCGCTGTGCCACTCTCGGGTAACGGTCAGGCGGCGTTTCGGGAGGTGAACTCTGCCAGTTGCGTTCCTCGGGCGGAGGCGTCCAGTAACCACGACGGTCATGTTCCCGTTTTTGCATGGGCGGCAGCGGCGCCGGCCGGTCATGGTGGTAGGGCCGGCCGCGATAAACCATGCGCGGCTGCACTGCAATTGGCGCGACGTAGAAAGCCGGCGCGCACCGCGGGCCGAGATGAATGCGAATGTCCGCTTCCACCTGCGCGAAGATGCGCGGGAAATCATAATGCCGATAGACGACCCGGGCGGGACCGAGGGTCAGTCCCGCTGCGCAGAAGCTGCGGGTGAGCCAGGGCGCAAGATAGACCGGTTCCGGTGTAAAAATCACGCCGATCTGCGCCTGCCCCGCGCAGTCGCCGTAATCCAGCCAGAGATCGTCGGCCAAATCACTCAGGCTGTAGACACGATGCG
>JBBIKM010000015.1:0-59212 GCA_037445455.1 bacterium
GAGGTGTAGATCGGTACGCCGTACTCATAGGCGGCCGCCAAAATCGAGTGGTTGCGGAGGCCAAGCTCGGCTTCGCGCGCGGCCACATACTTCCCGACGAGATAGTGAAACTCGGCCGTGCTCATCGTGCGTTGGAACTCGGGACTCGCGATAATCTGGTAATAAAAGGCGTCCGTGTCGAGCAGGACGTGATAGTCGAAGAAAATGTCATAGATGCGCACCACGCCTTTTTCCCGCAAGGCCACATCATCGGCAAGATAAGTGCCCTGGTGCATTGACAGTCCCAGACCGAAGTGGGTGTCGTGGTAGAGATTGGCCCCGGTGGAAACGATCCAATCGACGAAACCGTTTTCGATGAGCGGGATGATGGCGGAAATTCCCAAGCCCGCCGGTGACAGCGCGCCGGTCAAGCTCATGCCGATGGTCACATCCGGTTCGAGCATCTTTTCCGTGAACAAGCGGCAGGCCTCGCGCAAACGCGCGGAATTGTAGGCAAAGAAAGTCTGATCCACCAACTCGGCGACCGTCATGTTGGGCCGAATCGCCATGGGCGCAATCTTGCGCCCGGTGAGAAACTCATGCTTGTGCTTCATGCTCCTCCTCGTTTAATAGTCCGGCATCGGTTGTGCCGGCCTCCGGTTGGGCTTCCGGGACAAGAGCCGACTTCTCGGTTTTGCGGGCAAAGGTCAAAAAGCCGGTATGTCCCACCATGCGCAGCGCCGGCCGCACGGAGAGGCCGGCGATATTCCAAGGCCGCAGCATCGCTTCCAACGTCTGAATGGCGACAAAACAGTGTTCGGCGCGCAAGGCTTCGACAAATGACTTGGCTTGAATGATGGTTGGCGAATAACTGCAGACAATGGCGCCGGCGCGCAATTTCGGTGTGGCGCCGGGCAACACCCGCCACGGCTCCGGAACATCCAGCAGGAGCCGATCCACCTCCTCCTCGTCAAACCGCTCATAGATGTCAAGCTCCCGCACCGTATGGTTGGGCGTTTCACCGGCAAAGAGGCGCAGATTGCGCTGCGCCAGAGTGATGAAGTCCGGCCGGATCTCGTAGCTGATGACTCTCCCTTCCGCCCCGACCATGCGCAACAACGCGGTGGCAAGCGCGCCCGAGCCCAAGCCGGACTCCACCACGGTGGCGCCGGGATAAATATCCGCGTATTGCAGCATCAGCCCCAGGTCTTTGGGATAGATCACAGTGGCGCCGCGTCGCATGTGCACGACATGATCGTTGAGCGTCGGCCGGAAAACCCAATACGGTTTGTCCCGCTGCGAGCGCAAAATGAAGCCTTCGCACCGGCCAATGATTTGATCATGCGGCAATAAATCGCCGCGGATGTTGGTCTGCCGGCCCGGCCGCAAGACGTCATAATAAAGGCGTTCCTTGCGGTCATAGAAGATCACCGGATCATTTTCGGCAAACGCCTGGCTGGGATTTTTCATGAAGGGGTCGGGAATTGTGGTCAATCTTGCTCCGGGTCATGCCCTGCGATCACCGGCGCCGGCAGCTCTTCACAAACCTGGCGGCGGAATCGATACCGTTTGACCACGGCCTGTTGCAGCGCTTTGCTCAGTTCCGCCTCAAGATCGAACATCATCTCAAAACGCCTGACGTTTTCGAGCCTGGCATGGGTCTCAGGATTGCGGGCGGCAAAGAGGGAACAACAATCTTCGTACGGCTCGATGGAGATGGCGTAGGTGCCGATCTGGCGCGCCTGGGAGATGATGTCCTGCTTGTCCTCCCCGGCCAGTGGCCGGATCACCGGAAGCGCCACCGCAGCGCCGATGGCATGAATGTTCGACAGCGTTTGGCTGGCCACTTGAGCCACATTTTCGCCGGTGACCAGCGCCGGGGCATGATAGCGCTGCGCAATGCGCTCCGCCAGGCGCAGCATCGCCCGGCGATAGAGAATGACCCGCAGGCTCGGCGGGCAGACTGCGACCAGTTGCCTTTGCACCTCGGCGAACGGAACCAAATAGAGCGAGGACAGGAATTGAAAACGGGTAAGAAGCTGAACCTGGTGCTCGACCAGCCGCTGCGAGGCCGCATTGGTGAACGGCGCGCTGTGAAAATGCACGAAGATCAACTTCACGCCGCGCCGCATGAGGCGATAAGCCGCCACCGGCGAATCGATACCACCGGAGATCAGACAAACCGCGCGCTCGCTGGTGCCCACCGGCAGGCCGCCCGGCCCCGGGATGCGATCACAATAGAGCAGCGCGTAATCATCGGCGATTTCCACCCACAGCGTGACCTCGGGATGAGTCAAATCCACCTTCGCCGCGAACTGTGCGCGCACATACTCCCCCACCGCGGCGTTGACTTCCGGCGAGGTCAAGGCGAATGCCTTTTGCGCGCGCTTGGTTTCCACTTTGAAAGTGACAAAGGCCTTGGGCCGCAACAACTCCAGCGCGGCATGCTTGATGGCCTCGAGGTTTTGCGCGGTCTTGATGGTGGGCGCGAAATAGGCCACGCCAAACACCCGGCACAAGGCCTGGCTCAGACGCGGCCAGTCCGCCTGAGGAGAGAGAATTCCCATCAACCGGCCCGGCAGGCGCCGGACTTCGAGCATGCCGAGCGTCGCCGTGGCGCGCATGAGGTTGCGTTGCAGCTTCTTCTCGAAATATCGCCGGTTGTTGCCTTTGAGGGCAATCTCATGGTAGTGAATCACCACAGCGGTCGCGGCCATCCTCGCCGGGAGAGTTGTTTGCATGTTGCGCTCGACTGCGATCATGATGAAACGGCAATGTCTTTCACGGGCAGGCCGGAACATAGCAAAATTGCCTAGAAATAGCAAGCAAAAGCTGGGCGATAAACCCCGCCGCTGCAAAGTCTTGAGACCAGATTCCGCATTTTCAGCATACCTGGCGTAGTAATGGATGAGAGAAGGAATCAGCCCTTGTCCTTTCTCGCCTGCATTTTGACCAGCAGAGGGCCTGGCCACGCAGCTCCCGACTGTGAGGAGGGTCGACGAATGTTGGAAGGTCAACCATCCAGTCACGTACTCCGGCCGGCCCCCGACTGGAGGGAATGAGTCAGTGCCAAGCTCGTGAACGCTTGCCAATCACAGGCCTGCCACTTGCAGACCAATTCGCATCAGACCTCACCATACAATCCTCGTTTCATTTCTTTGGAGGCAACCAACATGTTATCGACGTCGAAGTATTTGCGGCTTCGGGGAGTGTTATTTGTAATCATGAGTTTCCTCGTCAGCACCGCGCCTCTCTCCGCTCAGCCGGGTTCGCCGCTCGCCACCACCACCACCGCCGAGTATCGCAAGTCCAACCAGAGCAAGGTCTTCTTCTACGACGGCACCTGGTGGGCCTACGGCTTCCATGAAGCCCAGGCCAAGTGGTACATTTGGAAATACAACGGTACCGCCTGGACAAAAACCAACAAACAGGAAGCCACCACCAGCTACTTCATTGATGCCGTCGTGGACACCGCCAACGGCAAGTTTTACTCGTTTGCCTCGCATCATACCAAGCCGCGCTTCCGGCGATACGGCTACACCGGTGGATCTTGGGTGAAGGAATTGGAAAAATCGACGTTTCAGTACTTCGTGCATCCCGACAAGGCCAACCCGGTGAGCATGGTGCAGGCCAAAGACGGAACCTTGTGGGTGTTTCGCATTGACGGCAGCAACAACTTGCAGACGACATACTCCAGCGACATGGGCGTGACTTGGAGCCCTGCCACGACCATCAAAACCGGCCTGAATGTCTCCACTGGAACGACTGATGCCGTCGCCTTCACCATCGCCGGCGAAAACTACGTTGGCGTCGGATATGCAGAAAAGAACACCACCAACAGCGGCTATGGCTTCTTGTATCATCGTGACATCGATGCCCCCACCGTGTGGACGGATGAAAGCAGCCAACTGACGATGCTCGGCGCCGAGGTCGGCCTCAATGACATTTGCATGGCTGTCGATGGCTCGAATCAGATTTACATGTTCGTGCGCACGGCCGGCGGCAATGACGGCGATCCGCGCAACACGCTTTACCGCCGCAACACGGCCGGCGTGTGGACGGCGTTTGCCGTGAACAACGTCGGCACCGGCCCCTTGTGGACGTCGCCGGCGATCGCCATCGATGGCGAGAATCAAGTGCTCTACCTGCTCGGGCGCAATACCACCTCCGCAATGGTCGAGTACAAGATGTGCAGCATTGGCCAGGAAAGCACCCTGCTGGCCGCGGCGGTTGACACGGTTCTCGCCTCCGGTTCCGACGCTTTCGGCAACATCAGCGTACCAACCGGCCTGCTGAATTCGACCACGGGTTTGATGGTGGTAGGCGACAACACAACCGATGATGACGTTTGGTTCAATTGGTTGCCGATTAGCGCGGGCAGCAATTTGAACATCAATTCGGTTGCCGTCACGCCCGACACGGTCAACGCCTATGCCGCCTACACCATCCAGTTGGGCGTCTCGGCGGGCGGCGCGCTGGCCGCCGGTGCCGGTGAAATCAATCTGCGTTTTCCGGACAACACGCTGGTGCCGGGCAGCATCTCCGCTGCGAATATCCTGATCAACGGCACGCCGGCGACCACCGCTTCTTCCAATTCGGTGACGCGCGAACTGGCGATCACTTCGCCGGTCAACATTCCACCGGCCTCCCTTGTCACCGTGGAGGTCACGCTGGCGACGGGGCTGGCAAACCCGACGCTGCCGGGCGGATACACACTTGAAGCCTGGACCAGCGCGCAACCCACGCCGGTGACCTCGCCGAGTTATGATCTGTTCGCTGCCACCACCACCGTCACCGCGGCGAGCGTTTCTCCCTTCCCCGCAGAGGCAGATAGCGCAGCCAATTACACCATCGGTTTTCGCGTGGGTGCGGCGGGCCGGATGTTCAGCGGCACCAGCACGTTCTCCGTGCAATTTCCCTCGCCCACCGTTATCACGCACGGCGCCTTGACCGGCGTGACCGTGAATGCGGTGGGCGCGACCGCCAGCGGCAACAGCGCCAACCGCACCGTCACCATAACCCTGCCGGCCTCCGTGACGATCAACAACAATGATTCGGTTGCGCTGTTTATTCCGCAGACCGTGATCACCAACCCCTCCTATGCCGATACTTTCTATGTGCACGTTGCGACCAGCGTCGAGCCGACTTTGGTGAAGTCGAAGGGATATGATATTCGCATCGGCAGGCCGATTACCTCAACGACAGACAACATCGGACGCCAAAATCAAAGCAAGATCTTCTATCACGGCGGCGCGTGGTGGGCGATGCTGCAAGACAAGACGTCGAAGAACTGGTACTTGTGCAAACGGGTCGACACCACCTGGACAGCAGTGCGTCTGATCACCAATCTCTCCAAGGCCCGTCCTGACTGCATTCTCGACGCCCCGAACAACCGCGTTTACATCTTGCTGCCCGGCGCCAGCACTGCTTATCTCATGCGTCTGAGCTACAGCAGTCAAACGTGGAAAATCGACAGCGGTTATCCCAAAACCGTCTGGAGCGTGCAACAAGCCACGATGAATTTGGCACGCGCCAAGAACGACGATCTTTGGGTCTTCTACATCAGCGCCGGTGCCATTCACGGCCGCCGCTCGAGCGACGAAGGGGACAGTTGGGAATCACCAGTGGTCGTCAAAAGCAGCCTGAACGATCAAACGGGCTTGACCGACGCCGTCGCCTTCACTCACGCGGGCAACAACTATGTCGGCCTTGGCTATGCAGAAGACGGCGGATCGGGCGCGATCTTTGGATTTTTGCGCCACCGTGACGGCGATCCCGATACGGTTTGGACGGATGAAACCTCCGACCTTGAGCAGTTCGATGGCACCGATGCGGACGATCACATCAGCATGCTGGAATACAACAACGAGATCTTCATGATCGTGAAGACTGCCGGTGGCACCGCCTCCGCAGCGAAAAATGGCTTGCTGCATCGCGAGGCCGACGGTGATTGGTCGAGTTACCCCATCACCATCGGCAGTGGCTGGACGCGGCCGGTGGGCGCGATCGATGCCAGCAATGGTGTGCTCTATGTCATGGGCACAACAGAAGGCGCCGTGCAAATCGGGCAGATGAAGCAAGTCGCCCTCGGCAGCTATAATGACCTGGTGATCGCTCCGGTCGACACGATCTTCCAGAACTCCGGCGACGATTTCTTCGACTTGTCAGTCGCGCATCATACTCTGACTTCCGCCAGTGATTTGATGATACTGGCGAGCAACACCACGCGCGCCGAGACCTGGTCGCAATACCTCATCTTGCCCGACGGCGCACTGACCAAGCCGGAGATTTCGCAAGAGCAGGGCCGGCAAACCGCGCGCGCGGCGGAAATCGACGATGCCACCGTCATTTCTGCCTATCCCAATCCCTTCAA
The DNA here is from genome assembly GCA_037445455.1 of bacterium. Lineage (GTDB taxonomy): Bacteria > Zhuqueibacterota > Zhuqueibacteria > Zhuqueibacterales > Zhuqueibacteraceae > Coneutiohabitans. The sequence continues at coordinate 6,353 of JBBIKM010000015.1, forward strand.
TCCCGCAACCAACCTGCGTTTCCGATTGACCAGACCGGCCAGTGTGAAGCTGCAAATCTTCAACCTCAATGGGCAGGTGATCCGCACGCTGGTGAACGGCGACCTGCCGGCGGGCACCCATGAACGCAGGTGGAATGGCCGTAATCAGCTCGGTGAGCCGGTGGCCAGCGGCACGTATTTCTACCGGCTGCAATTCAACGGACAAGCCAGGACCGGCCTGCTGCATTTCGTCAAGTAGGCAAGACCCGCGGCCTTGCACCCGGCTGTGAGCACACGCGCGCAACCGCAGTCCAGCAGGCTGCGCGAAGTGGGCGGGCAATGGCAGAGATAACCTGACACCACTCGTCCCCAATTGGGACGAGTGGTGTTTCTTGTTGGATGCACCTTGCATGGAATCCGGCGCGACGACACTTTTCGCGCAGGCTTTCCGCAGTTCTCCGCCGCTGGCGTATTCTTATCTCACGTTAAGATTTGGCTGGTGTCCGTTCCCCTAATGCCGCCGCGTGGCCGGCTTTCGCGGGGCAGACACTTGTCGTTTTCCCACGTCTCCTTCTTCCCTTCCCGAGTTTCCATGGATGAGACTCATGCAGAATTGGGCTACCAGTCGGACAGAGTCCACAGGGTTTTCATCATCATCAGGAGTTCAAAAATGAGGTCTTTGGTCAAACGGTTTCTGCGGATGCCTGCCAGTTTGCTCGGCGCACTGATTCTGTCAGGGCTGGGGTGGGCGCCGCAGGCAGCCGCACAACCGGGCGCTGTCATGCACGTCAACACGGTCGCCAACTCCGCCAAATCCAACCAGAGTAAGACGTTTTATCACGGCGGCAAATGGTGGGCCATTGCGCTGGATGCCACCAACAATCGTTGGTACATCTGGCGTTACGACGGCGGAGGCGTGTGGGCACGCAATAAAGCGCTGGACAAAAGCGCGAAGAATCGTTATGACTTGCTGCTGGACAGCAATCTCGGCCACCTTGGTGTGCTGCGCTCCCACACGAATGCCGCCAAATTCTGGGGCCTGACCTACAATGCCGGCACCTGGAATACTGCCTTCAGCGTCAGTATCCCGGGCTTTGGCAACAGTGACGACAGCAATCCCCTGACCTTCACGGCGGCCCCCAACGGTGACCTGTGGGCTTTTCGCATCAACAACGGAACGCTGCAGGCCAAGAAATCGAGCGATGGTGGCGTCACCTGGTCGGCGACGCCCATCACCATCAAGTCTTCGCTCAACCAAGAGCGCGGCACCACCGATGCCGTGGCTTTCACGCAAAGCGGCAACGGCTATGTCGGCGTGGCCTATGGCGAAGAAGGTGTCTCCAGTGAGACCAGCCGCTTCGGTTTTCTGCACCATTTGGACGGCGATCCCGACAGCGTCTGGACGGATGAATCTCACCTGCTCACTTATCAGGGCAACGAAAACGCCAACAATCAACTCAGCATGGCGGTCGATCCAGACAACAACATCTACCTCATAACGCGAACCTTCGGTGGCTCAAGCGGTGTGCCGCGCAACACGCTCTACAAGCGCAGCAGCGCTGGTGCCTGGTCGAGAAATCCGGTGTTCTTCAGCCCGGCTGCAGGTTGGACCTCGCCAACCCTGGTGATCGACACGACCAGCAGCGCCCTGATCCTCTCCGGCATTCGCTCGGACAGCAGTTTTGCGGAATACAAGCTCGTGCCCATCGGCAGCGAAGGCACGGCCAGCAGCATCACCGCCAATCGGCTGATCTTCGCCAACGGCAACACCCTGCAACACGTGACCATGCCGCGGCAATACGTCAACAGCACTATCGGCGCGATGGCCTGCGCCGGCAACACGACGACCAATGACATGTGGTTTAATTTGCTGCAAGTCACGGTTGGGCCGCCCATTGCAGTGGACTCGGTCACTGTGGAACCAAACGAAGTGAATGCCCGGGCCCGTTACACCGTGCCGGTCGTGTTGACCGACACCACCAACGGCACGCTCACGGCCGGTGTCGGCACGATTTCGCTGCGGTTTCCATTCAACACGTATGTGCCGGCCACGATCACGCCGGCGCATGTGAAAGTGAACGGCGTGGCTGCCAGCGCGGTGGTGACCAACTCCAGTCTGCGTGAAATCACCATCACCACGCCTGTGACGGTTCCAGGCGGTGACACGGCCTTCGTGGTGATCGACACGCTCGCCAGCATCTACAACAAGACCGCCATCGGCCTGGACTCGCTGCAGGCCTGGACCAGCGCCCAGTCGACGCCGGTGTATTCGCCTGCTTTCAGTCTGGTGCGCGCCACCACCCAGGTGACCGCTGCCCGGGTGACGCCGCTGCCCACGGATGCCGATTCCACCGCCAACTATACCATCGGCTTCCGCCTCGGCAACCACGGCCGCATGCTGGCAGGCGTGGATACCGTACGGGTTCGCTTCAACACCGCGACCAGAGTCACGCAGGGTGCGTTGAGCGGCGTCTTGCTCAACAGCACGCCGGCCACAGCCACCGGCGACAGCGCCAAGCGCACCATTCAGATTCAGGTGCCGGCTACGGTCGAGACCGCCAACAACGACTCGATCACGCTCTATTTGCCGGAAGCGGCAGTGCGCAATCCCGCGGTCAACGGCAGCTACACCCTGTTCGTTGCAACCAGTGTCGAAACCACGCAAGTCGCTTCCCAGCCCTATGACATCGCGCCGAGCAATTTGTTTGGCGCACCGGTGCCCGGCACCAACAGCAAGTTCGACAACGCCAACCAGAGCAAAGCCTTCCACCACGGTGGTTTCTGGTGGCTGGCCGCCGAAGCAAAGACAGACAAGAAGTGGTACCTGTGGAAATTCGACGGTTTGACGTGGACGCAGAGCATTCTGATCAGCGCCGCGCAAAAGGCCCGACCCGATGTGGTGTTGGTGAGCGCCAGCAACAAAGCCTATATCCTGTTGCCCGGTCCCTCCACCACCCAGCTCCTGCGGCTGGGTTTCAGTGGCGGCAACTGGAGCATTGACAGTGGCTATCCCAAAACCGTCAACTCCGTGCAGGAAAGCAACATGGTGCTGACACGCACCTTGTCCGGCAATTTGTGGGTCTTCTGGATGGAGGATTCCACTCTGAGCGGGCAGAAGTCCACCAACGACGGCTCCTCGTGGTCTGCGCAAATCACCATCAAGCGTAATCTCAATCAGGCAGTTGGCCTGGTTGATGCCGTCGCCTTCCAGAACGGCGGCGTCAACAGCATTGGCGTGGGCTACGCGGAAAACAGCAGCAGCAGCGCCTCGGAGTTCGGCTTCCTGCGGCACAGCGAAAGCGACAACGACACGCTGTGGATCGATGAAACGGCCAGCCTCGAACAACCTTCCGGCACCTTTGCCGACAACCACATCGCGATGGCGACCCACAACAATGAGGTCTTCATGGTGGTGAAGACCAAGGGCGGCGGCGGCGCCTCCACCTTGAAAAACGGCTTGTACCATCGCGAGACGAACGGCGACTGGACGCTGTACTCCGTCATCGAGGGCAATGGCTGGACCCGCCCGGTCATCACACTCGACGTCACCAACAGCGTGCTTTATCTCTTCGGTACGCGCGAAGGAACCCTGCAAACCGGCGAGATGAAACGCGTCAATTTCGGCGACTATGATGACCTGCTGGCAGCACCGGTTGACACGGTGTTCTACAGCGACAGTGATGACTTCTTCGATTCCTCGGGTCCGGCGCACAACGTGACCAGCGCCAGCAACTTGATGATCGCATCGTCCAACGTCACCCGCGATGAAGTGTGGTACAACTTGCTGACGCTGGCGGCACTTCCGAAAAGCGCGGGCGGCACGCCGTGGGCCGATGCCGCGCAAGCGCCGATCAGTGATTACAAGCTCGCGGCGGAAGTCTATCCCAATCCGTTCAATCCGGAAACCACGATTCGCTTCCGGTTGGATCAGCCGGGCCATGTGCGGCTGCAAATCTTCAACGTGAACGGCCAGTTGGTGCGGACGCTGATCAACAACGATCTGAGCGCCGGCGAGCATCATCGCCGCTGGAATGGCCGAAATCAGGCAGGCGTTCCTGTCTCCAGCGGAACGTACATCTTCCGCCTGCAGGTCGGCGACCGCATTGCCACCGGCAGAATGCAACTGATCAAATAGCCCTGCCGCAGTTTCCGGCTGCGTCCGCCGGGCTGCCGGCATGAGTTGCCTCCAAATACAAAACGCCACTGCCTTCTTTGCTGAAGCAGTGGCGTTTTGTATTTGTGAACCGGCGAAGGCCGCTACTCTTTCGTCTGCTCCCTCTCCTGCTTGAGCTTGCGGCAAACCTCATCCTGCGCCAGTTCCCGCAGAAAATCGAAAGTATAGATCCCCTCGTGATGCCCATCACTCCAGTCAAAATGAAGGGCGTAGCGCCCCACGACTTCGGCGCGCACCACGGTGACTTGCTCAAAGATGATTTCATGTGGCTGCAATACCCTGAGGGGATTGCTGGCAGCCTTCGCATGGCGGGCTTCCTCGCACGAGGCGCAGGGACAACGACGGCGGAGAAAAGCTAATGGATAATAGGTCGTCTCGCCGTCCTCCCAGTCTATCTGCAAAGTCTGCTCATCGGCCTTCTTCAGGTCAACGGGTCGAGTTGGCATGCGGTATCTCCTCGTAAGAAGTCCGGAATCGATCTCACTCATGAGCGGATGATAAGCAACCCGGGCGAGTAATGCAATTTCGAAAGTTCATCCTGCGCGTTGGGCATTTGTGTCACGCGGGGTCGGCCTTGAAGGCTTATTGGTGAGCGCAGCTCTGCTCTCCCTGCACCTCACAGAACCCGGCCACTTCCTCCACCCTTCGAAGTCTATGCAGAGTGCAACCCTGTCGATCTGACTTTCTTGCTTTAGACCTCGTCTACAGGCCAGAGTCTGCTGACAAGATTTCACAACATTGAAGGTATATCAGATCATTTACAGCCAACTCGGCAGCAACGAAACCGCATGCTGCCAGATGATCATGTCTATCAAGAAAAAGCCTGCAAATATGGCCGACAAAACGAGTGGCACAAGCATTGCAATTGGCAGGGGCAAACGATGACAAACAAAACCTTACTGATAACCCAAACCGAAGGAGAGTTGACTATGTTGGTGAAATGGCATCCTGCTGCGACCGTTTTCTCTGAACTGGAGAAGACCCTGCTGCACGACTGGTTCAATGGCAATGACACCCAGGTCGCCTTTGTGCCGGAAGTCGATGTGCTGGAGGTCAAAGACGGCTTCGTGCTGCGCGCCGAACTGCCGGGCGTGAAGAAAGACGAGTTGAAGATCACGCTTGAAAATGGCCTGTTGACGCTGACCGGCGAAAAGCGCGAGCAGATGGAAAAATACGAGAAAGTCTATCGCCTGCGCGAAACCCGCCAGGGCCGCTTCGAACGTCGCTTCCGCCTGGGCGAAGGCATCGATCGCAACAGCATCAAGGCGGATTACAAAGACGGCGTGCTCACCGTCCATCTGCCCAAGAGCAAGGAAGCGATGAGCCGCGAGATCGGCATCACGGTGAGCTGAGCACCCGCAGCGAACCAGTATTTTGACATAAATGAAAAAAAGCCGGAAGTGCGATTGCCCTTCCGGCTTTTTTCGTGAACGGGCAACCTGTGCTGCGGTCGTTCAGCGGTCAAGCAAGGTGTGGAGGCCTTCCTCAAAACCGATCAGCGGCGTGCGCAGCAGGCCCGGCGCAATCGTGTTTTTGAGAGAAACATCCCGCGGCCGCGCTGCCGGCAACTGCACTTCAAACATCGAAACCGGCCGCAGCAGAGAGGCGGAGAGACCCGCAAGTCGACAGAGTGTCTGGGCGAATTCGAATCGGCTGCAGCGCTCTGCCCCGCCCAAATGAATGATGCCGGAAAACCCGGTTTCTGACAGTTCCAGAATCGCCGCGCCCATATTTCCCACCAGCCCGGGCGTGCGATATTGATCGTGAAACACCGTTACCGGCTCGCCCCGGCGCAGACGCTCGAGCATTCCGGCAAAGAAACAATCACCCCGGGCCGACGGCCAGCCGTAAAGCAGGGGCAGGCGTGCGACCGCCGCGTGCGGGCAGTGGGCGAGCGCCGCCAACTCACCCTGGCGTTTGGTTTCGGCATACACACTGATGGGCTTGGGAATGTCGGTCTCCACATACCAGCCAGCCGTGCCGTCAAAAACGAGATCAGAAGAGATATACACCAGGCGCCGCCCCTGCTCGCGGCACCACTGGGCAATCACGCGCGTGGCCTCGACATTGATCAAGCGCGCCAGCTCGGGTTGGGCCTCACATTCATCCACTTGCAGCACGGCAGCATGGATGATGATGCCGGGATCAACCGCCTGCAGCACCGGCCGAATCCGCTCGCCTTCCGCCAGGTCCAACAGGACCGGCGTCGCCTCGGCCGGCAGCGCAGAATGGCGGCTGTAGGCGCCGTAAACTTGCTGGCGTTTGGCGGCCTGGCTACAGAGATGACCGCCCAGAAAGCCACTGGCCCCGGTAATCAGAATGCGATTCATCGTTTCATCCTGCAGTACAAGAAAACAAAACGGGACAAGCCTGAACCAATGCAATTCACAAGAGGAGACGGAGCAGGCAGCGATTATTGACCTGCTGCCGGATCATTGTGATCAGGCAATCAGATCCGCCAGGCGCTGCAGCCGCTGCACGACTTCAGTGCCAAGGTGAAAACGAATGACGCGCCGGCCGGCATTGCGCAATGCCTGCTGATCGCCGAGCGCCTGCGCCAGCTTGAGTACGCCGAAGGTCATGGCTGACGCTGCACTGCCGGCTTCATCAGGAATCGGCAAGTCCTGGCGGGGGTCCGAGGTGAATTGGAGAAAGAGGCCGTTGCCGGCATCCCCTTTGTGGAGCTGGCCGGTGGAATGAAGGAAGCGCGGGCCATAACCGACCGTGGTCGCGCAGCGCCAGCGCCGCATGATCCGGCTGCGCATCTGCTGCAATGCCGCTTCAGTTTCTGCGGTAGGCGGCAGATACGCCTGCAATGCCACATAGGTTCGCGGGCCGGTTGCGCCGGACTTCTCCGCCTGTGCGAGAAATTGTTGCAAGGCCGCGTGCAGGCTCGCCGGGGCAAAATCGGTGTATACCGCTATGCCTTCCGCCTGCAGCGTTGGTGCGGGTTCCGGCAGGTGGCCCGACTGCTGATAGGCTGCCACCATCTGCCGCGCCAGGACTTTGGCAGATTCCACGTCCGGCTGATCGAAGGGATTGATCCCCAGCCGCCGGCTCGCCACCGCCGTGGCCATTTCCCAGCGAAAGAATTCGCCGCCGAGATCATATTCATCCTGCCAGGTAAATTGCAACACCGGATGCCCGGCTTGCTGCAGCGCCGCGATGGCGGAGTCATGCGTCCGGTCATCACGCAGTCGCAGATAGACGAAAACACGATCATCAGCATAAGCTGTGGGCGCCACCACCTCCTCTCCCGCCACCGGCAAGATGCCCTTGCCCTCCTTGCCCGTGCTCTCCGCGATCAGTTGCTCGGCCCAGGCGCCGAAATGCCGGATGGCCGGTGAGGCCAGCAGCGTGACTTTATCGCGGCCGGCTGCTGCCATTTCCCCCAGGACAGCGCCGAGCTTTGCAGAGAGGTTGTCTCCTTCCAGAGGGGAATTGCAGCCTTCGCTGTTGCATGCCATGATGGCGCCGCGCTCCAGCAGCAGGCGCAAGTCAACGCCCAGCAGCGCGGCCGGCACCAAACCGAAGCAGGAGAGCGCGGAATAACGGCCGCCAATATTCGGATCATTCAGAAACACTCTGCGGAACGCGTATTTTCGGGCCGTGTCCACCAGGCCGCTGCCGGGATCGGTAATCGCGACGAAGTGTCTGCCGGCTTTGTCGCGGCCCAGTCGTTGCGCTGCAAGGTTGTAAAAGTATTTGAAGAACGAAAACGTTTCCACCGTCCCGCCGGATTTCGTCGAAACCAGGAACAGCGTCCTGGCGGGATCCAGCCGCTGCGCCTGCGCGGCAACGGCCTCGGCATCAGTGCTGTCGAGCACGGCGAGATCGAGAAAGCCCGGCCGCACACCAAAGGTGAAACGAAAGACTTCCGGCGCGAGGCTCGAACCGCCCATGCCCAGCAGCAGGGCGTGTGTGAAGCCCTCGGCGCGCACCTCGTCCACAAAAGCAGTGATTTCGGGAATCGCCGCGGGCATCACCTCCGGACTGTGCAGCCAGCCCAGGCGATTGGTGATTTCAGTGGGTTCGGGTTTCCAGACGGTGTGATCATGCTGCCAAATGCGCGCGAGAACGGCGTGATCGTGCAAATCCTTCAGCGCACTCGCCACGGCGCTTTCATATTTCCCCAAAAAGAATTGGTGGCGTACTTGCCCGCTGCGCAAACGTTGCAACTTGTCCGCGAGAGACTCCCGCAGCCTGCGGCTGGCTTCGGAGAATGCCTGCCGGCTGGTTTGCACAAGCTGCGCGGCAACGGCGTCGGGATCGATGCCCAGACCTGGCAATTGTGCGAGCTGTTCTCTGGCTTCGCTGACATCAGAGGCCAGGGTTGCCGCGACCTTGCCGTGCTCGAGAAACGCGGTCAAGGTCAGGGGCGTCACGCAGCAGACGGTTTGCGGGGCGATCAGATTCTCCACATAGAAAGTATCGCGGAAAAGCGGATGGCTCATTGTGGTGCCGCTCCACAACAATCGCGGCACCGTGGCACCCGCGGCGGCGAGCTTCTGCCAGCGCGGGCTTCGCAAGATCTCCTGGAACCTGGCATAGACCAGCCGGGCTAAGGCGATGCCGATCTGGTGCATCAAAGCGGCCTGGCCTTTTGCCGCCAGCACCGGCGCGAGTGCGGCATCAATTTCACCGACATGGAAAGACGCAACTGCCGCCACTGACTTGAGCGATTCTCCGCGACCAAGGCGCTGCTCGAGTCCCGCCAAACAAGCCTCTGCCACCTGCTCGTAGGTCTGCAGGTCAAAAATCCAAGTCACATTGAGGTTCACGCCGGCGGCAAGCAACTGGGTGATTGCCGGCAACCCCGCCGCTGTCGCGGGAATCTTGATCATCACATTCGGCCGGTTCAACGAGCTGAAGACGTGCTGCGCCGTCGCAATCATGGCCGTGGTGTCGTGCATCAACGCCGGGTCGAGATCGAGACAAACGCAGCCATCGCCGCCTGCCGTGGCGTCATAAGTCGGACGCAGCAAATCTGCTGCGCGCATGGCATCTTCCCGCACCAGGGTGGCTTGCATCTCTTCGAGTGACTGCCCGGTCCGCAGAAGGCGCTGCAGATCAGAATCGTAATCAGCGCTGCCGGCGAGGGCATGTGCCATCACCTGTGGATTCGAGTTCAGGCCGCGCACACCGCGGGCCAGCCAGAGGCCCAGCCCGCCGGCCGTCAAGCAGGCGCGGCGCATACCTTCATACCAAATGGATTGACCCGCTTCGGCAAGTTCATGCAGTTTGGACATGAGGCTCTCTCGTTGACTTGTCGGTGAAGATTGTTAAGAATGAAACCGTTCGCAGCAGGCGGCGCAACTTGCAAGTTTTGCCGCCTGCCTTCATTGGAATAAATGCACACAGGTTGTCAAAATCAACGCATTGCTGAAATCAATGAAGAAGGCGCCGACCATCGGCACCACGAGAAAGGCGCGCGGCGCCGGGCCATAACGCTCGACCAGGGTTTCCATGTTGGCCATGGCATTGGCAGTCGTGCCCAGCATGAACCCGCAGAAGCCGCTCACCGCCACAGCCGCATCGTAATCACGCCCCATGAGACGAAACATCGGCCACAGGCAAGCCAGGGCCATCATTGCCACCTGCGCCGCCAGGATCACAAACAGTGGCAGCGCCAGGCCGGCGAGTTCCCACAGCCTCAGCGTCATCAGCGCGAGCACGATGAACAACGTCAGCGCGGCGGTGCCCAACGCCGCCAGCGTGCGGTGCGGCAGACCGAACTTGCCGGTGACGTCATCCAGATTGCGCACCACCGCGGCCACCACCATCGCGCCGATGTAGGCCGGCAGCGTCACGCCGAGGGCCTGGAAGCCGCTGCTGAGCCATGCGCCCAGCCACATCACCAACAGAAGGATGGTCACACTCTTGAGCAGAACGGCGGCTTCGGTGTCGTGCGCTGGCGCCGTCCGGGCAGGCGCCGGTGCTTCCGGCTGCAACGCAGCCGCATTTTCCAGCGACGGGCGGCTGGGCTTGAGCTGGAAGCGTTCGATCAGAAAGGTGGCCAGTGGGCCGCCCAGCATACTGGCTGCAATGATGCCGGCCATGGCAGCGGCGATCGCAATAGTGGCGGCGCCGGGAATGCCCGCCTGCTCGAACAGGGGCGCAAAAGCCAAGCCGGTTGCCGGGCCGCCGGCAAGGGTCAAAGATCCGCCAATCACGCCAATCAAGGGATGAACACCGAGCGGCTGCGCCAGCGCCACGCCGAGAATGTTTTGTACCACCGCACCAACGCTGGCGCAGAGAAAGAGCAACATCACCTGCGGTCCACCACGCTTGAGCAGAGCGAAGCTGGCGCCAAAGCCAATGGCGGTGAAGAACGCAATCATCAAGGGGCTTTGCAGTGTCGTGTCGAATGCAAAAAGGGTGACTTCGAAGCGCCGGCCGAGCGTGACGAGCAGGGCCACCAGCAAGCCGCCGAGCACCGGCGCCGGCAGATTGTAGCGCGCCAGCAGCGGGACGAGACGCCGCAAAAAATGGCCCGCATACAGCGCCAGGCCGGCAAAGGCCAGGGTTTGGATCAAATCCAGTTTCAGCATGTTGACTCCACGACTGCGCCGCGCCACCGCCGCGCCCATGCGGTTTGCAAGCCCGGCATTGCCGCTCGCATTGTGATCATCCTTCCGCCCGCGTGGCGCGTTCGACGAGCGAAAGGATCGGCTGATAGTGCCGGTTGGTTGCGAGCGTCATGCCCATTTCACAAGTGAGATTGCTGGAATAATAGCCGTCATAATTGCGCGCCGTGACTTCCGCGGCCTCCAGCGCCGTGGCGGATTGGGTCAGCTCCGGAAACAGCAAACCACGGTCACCCGCAAAGGCGCAACAGTCGAGATGCTCTGGAATGGTGACCGATTCGGCGCACGCGGCCGCAAGGTTTTGCAGCTTGTCCGTGAGGCCCAGCTTGCGGGCCGCGCAGTTGGGATGCAACACCACGGCTTCGGGCAGGCGGCGGGGCTGCAGCCGGGCCAGCAGCCGATCGTGCACGAATTCCACGCTGTCGAGAATTGTGAGTTGGCGCCAGTGCACGAGGTTTTCTCCTGCCAAATCATGCTCGCACGCGCGCAGCGTATGGGCGCAGGAACTGGCATCGATCACGATCGGCAGTCGCCCTGCCTCCGACCAGTCCCAGCATTTGGCGATCATGCGATGAAGCGTTTCGTGAAAGGCTGCGGTATATCCCTTCGAGCCAAACGGCATGCCGCAACAGTGTCCCGTTGCGTCGGGGGGGATCCATACCGGCACGCCGGCGCGTTCCGCCAGCAATGGCAGCAACTCAGGCAGAGAAAAATCCGCGGCTGGCGAGCGCCCCATAATGCGGGAGAGACACGCGGGAAAGTAAACCGCCTGCGCCCCCACCTGCGTGGTCTTGGGCAGGCGCCGCGGCGGCGAGGGCATGGCGCGATTCCATTTCGGCAGCCGCTTATTGAAAACGTGCTCGGCAACCACCGTCAATTTTCTGAGAGAATCAGCGCCCAGCAACCGCGCAGCCAGGTGAGCGCTGCGGCTGGCGAAGCGCAGCGTCTTCTCCACGCCGGCCAGGCTTTGCGCCATGCGCAGGGCCCGCCGGCTGGCTTTGCGGGAATGGCCCTCGCCGCGCAGCCGCTTGACCAGCTCGCCGGTGTTGATCGCAACCGGGCAGGCCGTGGCGCACAGGCCGTCCACGGCACAGGTATCGAGGCCGGCATGCTGATAATCAGCGAGCAGTGAATCCAGCCAGGCAGGCTGGCCGGAGGCCGCACGCAGCCTGGTGATTTCACGGCGCACGACGATGCGCTGCCGCGGGGTCAGTGTCAGGCGGCGGCTCGGACACTGCGGCTCGCAAAAACCGCACTCGATGCATTTGTCCACTTCCGCCTCCACCACCGGCAACGTCTTCAAGTTGCGCACATGCGCCCGGGGATCGTCATTGATGATCACCCCGGGATTCAGAAAGCCGTCGGGATCCACCAGGCGCTTCAGCTCCTTCATGATCGCAAAGGCTGTGCTTCCCCATTCCGCCTCGACGAAGGGCGCGATATTCCGGCCGGTGCCATGCTCTGCTTTCAAAGCACCGTCATACTTCTCCACCACCAGTTTCACCAGGCTGGCCATGAAACGCTCGTAGCGTTCGATTTCCGCGCCGGTGTTGAACGAAGGCGTGATCACGAAATGGAGATTGCCGTCTTTGGCATGGCCGAAGATGATCGCCTCATCGTACTGGTGTTCACGAAACAGCGCCTGCAGATCGGTGATGGCCTCCGCCAGGCGCTCCACTTTGAAGGCCACGTCTTCGATGATCACCGTTGTGCCCTGCCGGCGCATCGCGCCAATCGAGGGAAACAGGCCTTTGCGCAGTTTCCACAACAATGCCTGTGCGGCGGCATCTTCGGTGAACTCCGGTGGATGAAGCAGCGCGAAGTTGCGGCACGCGTGCTGTGCCGCTTCCCGCGCCTGCCGCAGTTCTTCCGGTGTGGTGCATTGATACTCGACCAACAGTCCGGCGGCGCTTTCCGGCAGGGATTTCAACAGGGCGGGCGCGCCGGCGAGATGCTCCACCGATCGCAAGGCCGCACGATCCATGATCTCGAGCGCGCGGGCGCCGGAGTCACGCAGGGGCACAATGGCACTGCCGGCATGCTGCACCGAAGCAAAAGTGAGCAAGCCGGTGTAGCGCAGGGGATAAGCGGGCAGCGTGTGCATTACGGCCTCGGCAATGAATCCGAGCGTGCCTTCCGAGCCGATCATCAAATGACCGAGAATGTCGGCGGGATCATCGAAATCGAGCAGCGCGTTGAGCGAATAGCCCGTGGTGTTTTTCATGCGGTACTTTGCGCGAATGCGGTTGCGCAGGCCGGCATCCGCGGTGGCACGTTGTTTCAGCTCGAGAATGCCGCGGTGCAGCGCCGGCGCCTGCTGGCGCAGACGTTCGCCGGCACCGGGCTCGGCGGTATTCACCACCACGCCGTTGGGCAGCACGAAGGTGATGGCAGCCAGGGTGTGATAGGAATTCTCCACCACGCCGCAGCACATGCCGCTGGCGTTGTTGGCGAGAATGCCGCCCATCATGCAGGAGTCGATCGAAGCCGGGTCCGGGCCCAGGCGCCGGCCATAGGACCTGAGCACCGCATTCACGTGGCTGCCGATCACACCGGGTTGAACGCGCACGCGCCGGCCCCCGGCTTCCACCGCAATGCCCTTCCAATGGCGCGCCACTTCCACCAAAATGCCGGAAGTAACCGCCTGGCCTGACAGGCTCGTACCGGCCGTGCGAAATGTCAGAGGGAGGCGGTTGGCGCGGGCAAAAACAAACAAGGCTTGAATTTCACGCAGGGAGTTGGGCAGCACCACAGCTTGCGGGATGAGACGGTAGAAACTGGCATCGCTGGCATAAGCAATCACATCAATCGGGCGGGTCAAAACGCGGCCGGGCTCCAGGAGCGCGACCAAAGCGGCATGCAAATCCATCTCCTCTCCTCCTTTCACCGGTCAACAGCACCACAGCAATAAAGCAGACTTTTCACAAAAGGCAAGAGAGGCGTGGCGGGAGGAAATGCAAGAGGCCGGTACGGCGGGTGAAAACAACAAAGGCATGGCTGTGAGCGCCATGCCTTTGTTTGATTGCGGTATGCGACGAGGCTTATTGGCCGAGCGGAAAAGTCACGCCTGCCATCACTTGAATGCCGCGAGTCTTGATCGAAGTTTCAGAATCCTCGGGGTCATCATTCAAGTTGGTCAAGCCGAGGGCGTAGCGGCCTTCGACGAACAGCGAATTTTTGCCCGCCGGAAAGCTGACGCCGGCGCCAAAGCCCAGGCCAAAGTCGATGCTTTTGGTCTCATCCTTGACGTCCAATTCTTCACTATAGTCCTCGAAACCGCTGCCGGTGATTTTGATCTCCTGCTTGTTGCTCAGCAGGAAGCCGATCATCGGGCCGGCCATGAGGTAGGGTTTGGTGTTGCCGGAGCTGAGGTTGAATTTCAGCATGGCCGGCACTTCCAGGAAAGCAGCTTTGGCCGTGGTTTCAGCCTTGCCGGAGAGGCCGGATTCCGGATCGGAAAAATCACCTTCGCCCTTGGCGCCCTTCTGCAAATACATGGGCTGCAATTGCAGCGAAAGATTCTCCGCCAGACCCACTTGCAGCACACCACCCGCGCCAAAGGCCGTGCGGTTGGAGATATCGAAACCCAAATCGGGATCAATATTCAGCTTGGCCAAGTTCAGGCCGCCCATCACACCAACCTGCACCTGGGCACTCGCAGGAATGGTCAAGCCCAGCACGGACAAGAGCGCAACCATCACACCAAATCGCTTCATAAATCAAAACCTCCTGAAATATGGGTAAGGATGTAAAGATGAACCGGCGGTGCCTCACCACCGCCTCCGCTCCTGGCTCAAAGCTACAGGCTCGTTGATGGCCAAGAATTCATCAACAAGCAGCGCAACTCTTACGGGCGATTCCCGCCGTGGGATGCAGTCTCTGAAAAAAAACTGCCGGCGCAATCCGCTGTTCGCTGCGAATAGGTTTGCGGCAATTTGCATCCCCATGCAGACTGCCTGTTCCAACCTGAAATGAAGTTCTCAAAGCGCTTGAACCACCAAGGCGGGAAGGCCCAATAAAAAGCAAGACTCCTGTCATCAATATGTGATTCGCTTTTCGAACACGGAAAGGAGAACCCAGCCGGGAGGCGATGAGCTTTTCAAACTTGGAACAAAATTCCAACTTTCCACCAACAGATGGATTAAGGCCAACTGATGAAGAAGCTTTTATCAGTTGGGTTGTTTCTATCGGTTGGAAAATTTTTGTGCTGCCCGCAGGGCCAGGCTCTCAGCTTGACAGAGGGCTTGCGTAGAATCCTAGGCGATAAGCTTTTCAAACTTGGAACAAAATTCCAACTTTCCACCAACAGATGGATTAAGGCCAACTGATGAAAAGGCTTTTATCAGGTGGGCTGTTTCTATCGGTTGGAAAATTTTTGTGCTGCCCGCAGGGCCAGGCTCTCAGTTTGTCAGAGGGCTTGCGTAAAATCTTAACCGTCGGGTTCGTCAATCTGTAGAAGAATTCTGAGCCGGCCCAAAGGCCAGATTTTGAGCTGGTCCGAAAACTGGCGCATGCCGCAAGGCGCGCGAAGTCAGAACAAAACTCTGAAAGTTCCCTGACCACAAAGCAAACGCTTGCACGGCACAGCCGCGGAGGGCCAGCGGCCCAAACTCAAGAGAGTCCTGCTCGGCAGGCGCTGCGTCCCGGCGGTGAGCTCTTGAGGCGAATGGCGAAGGCGTATGCCCCAATCTTCACCGGAACCTGGCAGGATGAAATCGACCATGGTCTTGCCCATCGTGGTCTTGACTGGAATTCTCTCCACTGCCGCACAAGGGCACCAGTCTTCATTGACTTGAATACTGGCGGAAAGAATTGCTCTCGAAAAACCAGCGCGCCGGCGAAGTCTCTTCCAGCTTGGTTCGCTGGCAGGCTGGTAGACCAATGGCACCAACTTCTTACGCAGGCAATGACAGAAAACTGATTGACAAGAATTTCACAGCTTCTTGTTGCTACGATGAACTTTTCATCGATCATTGCAGACCACATATTCATGACAGCCATTTTTCTGTCGCTATTTTTGCTTAAGCAAGCTTAACCTTGTCAAACTGCCTTAATCATCGTGACAAACAAAGGGAGATGTTGCGAGAATTTTTTTGATAGTCATGCCTTCAATTGTTTTGCCTTTGGCCGGTAGACTGCACTACGCATGAGGCGGCCGGCTTGGTTGAGATATGATCTGCCCAAGCAGGCACGCCGACAAGCTGCCCGCCAGAAACATGATCATCCACAAACTGCCGGCGCCCAGCCGTTCGAAAATGAAGGTGCCCAGGGCACCGCTCAAGGTGAAGCCCAGGCTGTAGGTCATTTGATACATTCCCATGTATTCACCCCGGCGCTCGGCCGGCGCGATTTCCGCCATGTAGGCCGCCGCGCCGGGCAAGAAGATCATCTCGCCGAAAGTCCACACCGCCACGGCAGCCGCTGCGCTCGCGAAACCGCCGGCAAATCCCGTCACGCCAAAACCGGCGGCGATGAGAAAAGCGCCCAGGGCCAGCGCATGGCGATGCGGCCAGTGAGTCATCGCCAGGTTGAGCGGCACTTCCAAGACAACGATGAGCAGAGTATTCACCGTGAACAACATGCCGTACGCCGATTCCGGCAGATGGAGATCGCCCACGAGAAAAAGCGGCAGGGTGCCGTTGTGCTGAAAAAAGACGAGCACCACCGGCACGATCGCCAACAAGAAATACCGCAGGCGCGCATCCCGCAACGATTGCAACCGCAGGGGTGAAGAGGCTGCCGGTGCCGTGTGCGGCACTCGTGCGTGGCGCGTGGAGAGCAGAAACAGTCCGGCGGCCAGTGAAGTTGCGCCATCCACCCAGAAGAGCAGCGGATACGAAACCATGAGAATGAACCCGCCGGCCAGCGGGCCGATGCTCATGCCAAGATTGATCGCCAGGCGGTTGAGAGAGTATGCGGCCTTGCGCTGCTCGGGCTGCACGAGATCGACAATCGCAGCCAGGCTGGCCGGCCGAAAGGCTTCGCTGACCACCGCCCACAGAACGATCAAGCCAAGGGTGCTCTCGAAGTTCCGCACCCATGGAAAGAGGACCAGCAACCCGCCGGAGAACAACAGCGACAGTTTCATCTGGCGCCAGGGCCCGATGCGATCGCTGAGCCTGCCGGCAAAGGGCGCGGAGAGCAGCGCGCTGAACCCGTAAAGCGTGAGCGCAAAGCCGGCCGTGGTGGGCGCGTAGCCGCGATGCCTGGTCAAGTACAAAACGAGAAACGGCAGGGCCATCATGCCGGCGCGATTGATGAAGGTGACCAACGCAAGCCACCAGACTTCACGCGGCAAACTCCCCAGGCCGCGCCAGGGATTCCACGCCATGTTTTCCTTGTCTGATTGTAGTTGCTGCGAGTGCGGAACAAAAATCGCAGGGATCGCTGCGGCGGCATTGCGAAACAGAGGCTTCTCCCCTGCAGCC
Source organism: bacterium (assembly GCA_037445455.1). GTDB lineage: Bacteria > Zhuqueibacterota > Zhuqueibacteria > Zhuqueibacterales > Zhuqueibacteraceae > Coneutiohabitans. The sequence continues at coordinate 23,521 of JBBIKM010000015.1, forward strand.
GTCGCAGACAGGGCGGGCTACGCTACAGGTTGCGGGCCAATGATGCGGCACCGAGCAGTGCGGCATGATCGTCCCGGATGATGTGCAGGGGCGTTTTCTGCACCAAGTCCGACAGCCGGCCCTTGTTGAGATAAGACTTCACGACCGTGCCGTCCCTGAGCTTGTCGGCGATTTTCATCGACACGCCGCCGCCCAGGTAGACACCGCCGGTTGCCAGGAGAAGCAGCACCAGGTTTCCCGCTTGCGCGCCCAGAATGGCAGCGAAGAGATCGAGGGCCTGCGCGCAAATGGGAAATTCATTGGCCTGGCCGGCGGTGGCAATCACCGCCGCCGGATCGTCGCGCTGCAGACGTTCGCGCAACTCCGGCGGCTCGGCAGCGCGGCCGGTCTCCCGCAGAAATTCATAGATATTCACCAAACCCGGGCCTGACAACACCCGCTCGTAGCTCACGCGCCGCAGCCTGGCCCGCAAGAACCGCAACAACTCGATTTCGATTTCACTGGTGGGAGCGAAATCAGCATGGCCGCCTTCCGAAGGCAGGACGCCGGCGCGGCTGCTGTAAAATCCCTGACCCAGGCCGGTGCCCGGTGCCAGCACAGCGTAGGTCGCCTCCGGACCCGGCGCCTCACCCGGATTCAGCGTGATCAGGTCATCGGCGGTGAGCAATGGAATGGACGCAGCAGTCGCGAACAGATCATTGACCAGCCGCACGCCATCGATGCCAAGCACCTGTTTGAGACTCTGCTCATCGAGCTGCCAGGGCAGATTGACTGCGCGGGATCTGCCCTGCACCACCGGCCCGGGTACGCCGATGCAGGCTTGCGCAACGCGCGCCTGCTGGCGGGCCACGAATGCCGTCGCGACTTCCTCCAGGCTGCCGTGCTCGCGCACCGCGAAGGTTGCTGTGCATTCGCGAACGAGCTTGTCTTGCGCGATGCGATACAATGCCAGGCGTGCCTTGGTGCCGCCAACATCACCGGCGAGGATCATGCCAATCTCCCGCAATTCGATTTCAGCGGCCCCGGTGCCGCCTGTTTTCCGTGGGCGAGATGAATTTATTTCTGGTCGCCCCACAGCTCCTGCAGACGCCGGTCGCGGCCGCAGCCGCTGCGGTAAGCCTTGTAGCGCAGCGGATTCTTCTTGTAGAAATCCTGATGATACTCTTCGGCAGGATAGAAAGCCTGGAGCGGAACAATCTGCGTGACGATCGGCTGCGAAAAACGGCCGGCCAGGCGCTGCTTCGAGGCCTCTGCCAGGCGGCGCTGCTCCTCATTGTGATAAAAAATCGCGGAGCGGTATTGCGTGCCGCTGTCGCAAAACTGGCGATTGGGCGTGAGCGGATCGATATTGCGCCAGAACACCTCGAGCAGTTGGGCAAAACTGAGGCGGGTGGAATCATACACCACTTGCACCGCCTCCGCGTGACCGGTTCCAGAGACTTCTTCATAAGTGGGATTGGTTTTTTGGCCGCCGGCATAGCCCGCGGTCGTGGAAATCACGCCCGTCAGTTCATCGAACGGCGCTTCCATGCACCAGAAGCAACCACCGGCAAAGGTTGCCCGGGCGAGATGCTGTGCCGGCACTGTGCTCGCCGGTGCCGGCGCAGCCTTGGGACTGTCCTGTCCGGAAGATTGGCAGGAGAAAAGCATCATTGTGGCTGCTATAAAGAGTGTTCTCATTTGATCAACTCGTGAAATTAGGGTCAAGGGTTGAAATCGCAAGCGGCGACAGCCACGGTCAAACCGTGGCCGGAGCTCCGCGACTGCAAGTGACTTGGGAAACCGCGCCGGTTAGTCGCGCAGCGCCGGCAGGGGTTCGCCTTCCGGGATGAATTTCAGCGCGACGCCATTGTTGCACCAGCGCTGGCCGGTGGGCGGCGGACCATCATCAAACACATGGCCCTGATGCCCGCCGCAACGCGCACAGTGATATTCCGTGCGCGGCAGCATCAGCTTGTGATCGGTTTTCTTGCCGATATGCGCAGGATCAATCGGCTTGAAGAAACTTGGCCAGCCCGTGCCGCTTTCGAATTTGGCCTCGGAAGAAAACAAGGGCAGGTAACACGCCGCACAAATGAACGTGCCTTTGCGCTTTTCCCGGTTGAGCGGGCTGGTAAAGGGATACTCCGTGTTTTCTTCAAACAGCACACCATACGCTTCCGGTGGCAGCAGGCGGCGCCATTGCTCGCGGGTCTTTTGCAACGGCTTGATGGTGCGACTGCTGTCGGCAACTGCGAGGTTGTTGGTCATCTCGGGTTTCTCCCCTTTGGCCATGCAGGCCGTGAGCAACACGGCGGCGGTGAAAACGATCAATCGTGAATTCGGCATGGTTGCTTTGCACCTCATCAATGCGTTTTGCCTGGGCGTCCCGCCGAACAAACGGACGGCGGAGAGTTTGAACCAGCCGCAGGGTTGCGGCTTGCCCGGCCGCACCGGGCAGAGGGATTTCCCTGGGTCAAACGGCAATTTGCCCGAATAAATTCCAACTGCCGGCGATTTTTGTTGCAGTTGTGGCTTGCCCGCCCTTCTTGAAATCTTGTGGCGTGTCGCGTGGCCAGTGCAATATAGGCCGCGGCGGAGGCAAAGTCAATTCTCCGCAAGCTTGATTATTTGAAAAATCTCCCTAAATTCGAACCACCTTGACCGGCGCCCACGCGCGGCGGGAAACTGCCTCGCGGCGGCGTGCCCGCTGCCGGTCAAACCGAAATTGCCACGCCCGAACCTGAGACGCTATGAAGAACGCATTGCTTGCGCTTGCCTGCCTCCTGCTCCTGATTGCCTGCAACAAACCGGATCCGGTGCAGCCGCCGGACGGTGATTCACCCAAATTCAAAGTGACGGATTTTGCCACGGCGGAAACCTGCCAGGGATGCCATCCCAATCACTATGCCGAATGGCGCAGTTCCATGCACGCTTATGCGTTTACGGATCCGGTGTTTTTCGCGATGAATGCCGAGGGCCAGCAGAAAACCGGGGGCAAGCTCGATCAATTCTGCACCAAATGCCACAGTCCGGTGGCGAGCCTGACGGGCGAAACGCCGCCTTTCTTCGATCCCCAAAACCTTTCGCCCATCTCGCGGCAGGGCGTGAGCTGCGATGTTTGCCATTCCATCACCAGGATCAATCAGCCCTTCAATGCGGAAGTCGAGCTCAAGCCCGGCAGGGTCAAATATGGCAGTTTGACGGATCCGGCGCGCAACTCCTTTCATGAATCACAATTCAACCCGCTGTTCGACCGCTCGGAATTCTGCGGCGGCTGCCACGAAGTGATCAACCCGCTCGGCACCACGGTCGAGGAAACGTTCAGCGAATGGAACGCCGCGGCGCTTGCCGGCATGTCGTTCGATTGTCAGGACTGCCACATGCCGGTGTACGCCGGCCAGGCTGCGGTTGACGGGCCCGTGCGCGAGCAAGTGCATCGCCATACTTTCGTCGGTGTGGATGTGCCGCTGGTGGATTTTCCCGGCGCAGATTTGCAGCGCCGGGAGTCCGAGAAATTGCTGCAAAATGCCGCCAGCCTGCGGGTGACGCATCCGGCCACGGTGCGCGCCGGCGATACCTTGCAGGTGCAGGTGAGCATCTTCAACAACAGAACCGGTCATTCCCTGCCCTCGGGCGTGGCCGCAGAACGGCAAATGTGGATTGCGATCAGCGCGGCCGATCAAGACGGCACTCTCTTGTACCAAAGCGGCGCGCTGGATGCCAACGGCGATTTGAAGGATCAACACAGCGAGCTGGACCGCAATGCCGATCCTGATTTGACCGTGTTTCGCCAAACGCTGCGCGGGGTTGACGGCAGCGAGGTGTTGTTCTTCTTTGAGGCCAAGTCGGTGGAGAACAACATGATTCCCTTCCTCGCCACGCGCACGGCCGGCTATCGCATCGCCATTCCCGCCGGACTTCGCGGCGCGATCCATCTCGACGTGCGCCTGCGTTTCCGCAGCCTGCCGCCTTATTTCCTGCGGGCGTTGGGGCTGGGTGATCTGGTCGCCAAGATTCCCATCGTCGATATGGCAACGGAACTGCGGCAAATTCCCATTGCCGCCCCGGCGGATTGAAATGGCCGGTGGCGCGCGGCAATTTCACCTTGCATCGCCTGCGAAAAAAGTTTACTTTCTGCGGCCTTGACTGACCTTGCAGCGCCCCCGTCAACAACCCGGCGTTCGCGAGCTGATCGAACGCGGATTGCCGGCGAGCGACGCTCAAGGCTTGGCGTTGTCTCAGAATTGCAGCCTCTCCAGGGCGTTGCCCTTTGCTTCCACATTTTCTCGCATTGGAGAGCACGACGCCCGCACACCGCCGGCGGGCAGGCAGCAGGAATCTCATGAGCGACCATGCTTCCGCTTCAACGGTTATTCTGACGCGTCCCCGCGAGCGCAACGGCACGCGCTTCACTGTGCCGTGGGCACATCACTGGCCCGAGGCCGTGGCGCGTGCGCTCGAGCAGTCGCACGGCGCACGGGATTTTCGCTGCGCGCTGCAAGTGAATACCCCGATGCAAAACCGCTTCAAAGGCTTTGATTCCAAACACCGCAAGGACAGCGAGCCTTACCAGCGGGATTTTGCGCTGGCGCTCGCCCAGCGCTGCAAGAAAGCCGGCATTGATGCGGTTGGCCTGTGTGATCACAACAGCGTCGAGTATGTCGAAATCGTACGCCGCGAGCTGAGGCAGGAAGGTATTCTGGTATTTCCCGGTTTCGAAGTGGCAAGCACGGAAGGGCTGCATGTGCTCTGCCTGTTCGATCTCGACGCGCCGGTGGAGGAACTCGATCATGTGTTGACCGAGTTGGGCCTGCCTCCCAAGAGCCGCTGGGTGACCGGCCGCGGCCTGGCGCCCAAGCAGTCCCCCAAATCCTTCCCGCAGATTCTCGAGCTTATCCAGAAGGACCGCCGAGGCATTTGCATCGCGGCGCATATTGACCGCGAGAACGGGCTGTTGTTCGAATGCGCCAAAACCACCCGCGTGCAATATTTCACCGATCCCAATCTGCTCGCCGGACAAATTTCCGGCGCGCGCGCCGATCTGCGCGCCTTCGAACGCAAGATCGTCACCGGCGAGTTGAATCATTACCGCCGGCAACGGCCGCTCGCCCTGGTGAATTGCCTGGATGTGTACAATCTCAAGGATATCGAAAATCCGGCGTGCAGCACCATCATCAAAATGTCGACGCCCGGCATCGAGGCCCTGTGGCAGGCATTTCTCGATCCGGAATCGCGCCTCGACCTGCTCACCGAAAGGGCGCATGAGGCGGCGCGGCCGGCACGCCGCAGCACCCATGTCGAGTTGGTGGCCATGACCTGGGAAGGCGAGGCGAGTTTTCTGAACGGCTGCGCGATTCACTTCAATGAGAATCTGAACTGTTTGATCGGCGGCCGCGGCACCGGCAAATCCACGGTGATCGAAAGCCTGCGTTACGTGTTGGACCAGCCGCCGCTCGGCGAGTTGGCGCGCAAAACGCACGAAAGTATTCTGGCGGAGGTGGTCAAAAGCGGCACAAAGATTTCGCTGCTGGTGCGCACCAATCAGCCCTCGCCGAGTTACTACCTGATCGAGCGGCTTTATCCCGGCGAGCCGGCGATTTATGATGAAACCGGCCAGCGCCGCCGTTTGCAGGTCTTCGATATCGTGCCCGGCATTGAAATCTTCGGCCAGCACGAGATCGCGGAGATTGCCCGCGACACCGCCAAGCAGGCACATCTGCTCAGCCGCTACCGCGCGGAAGGCGCGGCCGCGCTGGAGGCCGGCCGCCGCGAATGCAACCAGCTTCTGCAGGCCAATCGCGAACATCTGCTGGCAGCCCTGGCCGAAGTGCACGAGCTTGAGGAAAAACTCAGCCAACTGCCGGCGCTGGAAGAGAAGCTGCGCTTGTTCGAAAACAAAGGCATCGCTGCCAGGCTGCGCGAGCAGGCACTGTTGGCGCGTGAAGAGCAACTGCTGCACAGCGGCCGCGAACATCTGCAGTCATTACAGCGCGTGCTCGAGCAGGCCCGCAAGCGCCTGGAAGGGGAGCCGTTCGCCCTGCCGGCCGGGCCGGCGCTGCCCAATGGCGATCTCATCGCGGAAGCGCAAACCGCACTGCAGGCATTGGAAAAGGAACTCGGCGCGCGTCTCGCCGACCTGGCGGCAGCCCTGGGCCGCACGCAAAGCGAACTGCTGGTGATCATGGAAAAATGGCAGAACCGCCGGCAGGCGCGCCAGAAGGATTACGAACGCACGCTGATGGATTTGCAGAAGGAAGAAATCGACGGCGCCGCTTTCTTGCGGCTGCGCCAGGAAATCGAGCGCCTGGAGCCGCTGCGCCTCAAGCTCGGACAGTTGCAGCAAAGATGCCGGCAACTCGAACAGAAGCGGCACAAGCTGCTGCAGCGCCGGCAAGCCGATCGCAAAAAACTGTTTGGCCTGGATCAGAAGGCAGTCGCCCGGGTGAACCGGTTGCTGCAAGGCCGGCTGCGGGTCACGCTCGAACGCGAGGCTGATTGCGAACCGCTGTTCGACAAGTTGCGCAGCCTGCGCAAGCGCTTTCAGGAGGATTTCTACGAACGCCTGGCCGCGACACCCGGCTTTTCGCAATCGGATTTCCTAAAGCATTTGCGCGCCGGCAAAGCGGCGGTACAGGCCCGCTACCAATTGACCGACCGGCAAGCCGAGATTCTGGCCAATCTCGAAACCGCGACTTTGCTGGAACTCGAAGAGCTCGATCTGCCGGATCGGCTCACGATTGAGCTGAACGTGGCGCTGCCGGACGAAGCGCCGCGCTGGCGCCGCCTGCCTGATCTTTCCACCGGCCAGAAGGCCACCGCGATCCTGCTGCTGCTGTTTCCCGAGAGCCGCACGCCGCTGGTCATCGATCAACCCGAGGATGACCTGGACAACCGCTTCATCGCTGACACCATCATTCCGACCCTGCGGCAGGAGAAACGGCGGCGCCAGTTTCTGTTTGCCACGCACAACGCCAACATTCCGGTGCTGGGCGACGCCGAGCTGATCATCGCATTGGAAACGGGCGGCGAGGGCAAATCCAACACCGCGGTCATTCGCGAGGGCAATGTCGGCGCGATCGATCGTGAATCGGTGAAACGGCTGGTCGAGCAGGTGCTGGAGGGCGGGCAACGCGCCTTCGAGCTGCGCCGCGCCAAGTATGGCTTTTGAAAATTCCTGCAGCCAGAAATGGAAACAATGATTCCTGCGCCTGTGCAAAAACTGGCGTCGCCATTGCCGGCTGCAAAGTTGTCATTCGTGTACCGCTTTTTGAGGGACAGAATCAAGCTGGATACTGAGGCATTGTTTTCGCAACGACGACTCATGCTTTTGCCTCTGGTGGAGAGACGCCGCCTCCTGGCAGCGCAAGCCGGGCGCATGACGGCGTGTTGACAAGCAGCGCTTCGTCGAGAAACCGGGCGGCATTTCCCCCGGGATTTTGAACGCATTCGGGACAGCCCGATTGCCGAAACTTCTGAATATTTGAGAAATCACTTTCATATGACCCTGCGCCTCTTCGACACCTATACCCGCGAAGTTCGTGAGTTCAAGCCGCTCAATGCGAATCAAGTCGGCTTGTACACCTGCGGCCCGACGGTTTATGACTTTGCCCACCTCGGCAACCTGCGCACCTACATCTTCGAGGACATTCTGCGCCGCGTGCTCGAGTACAACGGCTATTCAGTCAAGCACGTGATGAACATCACCGATGTCGGCCATCTCGTCTCTGATGCCGACACCGGCGAAGACAAAATGGAAAAGGGCGCGCGCCGCACCGGCAAATCTGCCTGGCAAATCGCAGAAGAATACACGCGCGTTTTCCAGGAAGACCTGCAACACCTCAACATCCTGCCGCCCACGATTTGGTGCCGCGCCACCGATCACATTCGCGAACAAATCGATACCATCCGCTGCATTGAAGCCAGGGGCTTCACCTACCGCACTTCGGACGGCATTTATTTCGATACCTCGAAACTGCCGGACTACGGCTATCTCGCGCGGTTGGACATCGAGGGCCTGCAGGCCGGCAGCCGCGTCGATGTCGGCGAAAAACGCAATCCCACCGATTTTGCCCTGTGGAAGTTCAGCCCGCCCGGCCAAAAGCGTCAGATGGAATGGGACAGCCCCTGGGGCGTTGGCTTTCCAGGCTGGCACATCGAATGCTCGGCGATGTCGGAAAAATACCTCGGCCCGTTTTTCGACATTCACTGCGGCGGCGAAGATCATATTCCGGTGCATCACACCAACGAGATCGCGCAAACCGAAGCCTGCCACGGCACGCGCCTCGCCAACTTTTGGATGCACGGCTACTTCCTGCAGCTCGAGGAGGCCAAGATGGCAAAATCCTCCGGCGAATTTCTGCGGGTGCAGACTCTGATCGACCGCGGCATCGATCCGCTGGCGTTTCGCATGTTGTGCCTGGGCGCACACTACCGCACCAAACTGAATTTCACCTGGGAGAGTCTCGAAGGCGCGGCCACGGCCTTGCAGCGCCTGCGCACCACCATGCACGAATGGGGGACGCCCGGCGCCATCGAGGAAAACTATCGCCGCAGATTTCTCGAGCAGATCAATGACGATTTGAACATGCCGCGTGCGCTCGCGGTCACCTGGGACCTGGTGAAGAGCGACCTACCTTCTGCTGCCAGGAAGGCGACGCTGCTTGAATTCGATCGCGTGCTGGGATTGCGTCTGGCAGACTGGCAGCCGAAGCAAGAAGCCGTGCCGAACGAAATTATGCTGCTCGTCGAGCAGCGGCGGCTCGCGCGCAGCGAAAAACGCTGGAAGGATTCCGACGCATTGCGCGATCAAATCAAGGCGGCGGGCTGGGAGATTGAAGACACGCCGCAAGGCCCGAAACTGCGCCGGCAATCGTCCAAGGCCTGAATTCCGGTTCAATCACCCGTGTCATCATCCTGACGAATGACATTCCTGCCGCCTGGCGCCGCGCGCCTGATGAAATTTTGCCGAAGGGCATCTTTTGTGGCGTACTTCCCGGTTCCAGGGCGTATGGGCCAGCGCCAAAACGCGGGAAGAATGCCGCGGGTTTGCGCATGAGACCTCAGCTCTCCGCAACCAACTTCGCTTCTTCTTTGCGTCCTGGCAACGGGGTGGGACTCTTTTCTTTTCGATTCCGGCTCGTCGGCTGCGGAATTTGATCGGGAAACTTGGGAACGACTTTAACTGGATCAACTTTTTCGACACTTCAGGAGAACAGTCTTATGCGCCGCGGAAATGCTTTTCTCACTCTGCTGTTGCTGGCAGTGACCACCTCACTGGCCGGCAAAGAAAACTATACACTCAACGGCAGCCAGGTTTCCCGCATCAACTATACGCTCTCGCAGCGGCTGGTGCCTGCGCCGGGCATCAATTTGCTCATCGTCAGCACGGTGATTCCCGCCTCCTTCAGCTCGCCGACTTACAACCAGGAAATCACGAATCTCAACCTGCAGTTCAATCCGCCGCCCAACGACCGTGAAGAGAAGCTCGACGCGCGCGGCAACAAAGTGGTGACCGCCACCTGGCGGCAACCCGCGGCAACCATCGTGGCCTCGGTTTCCCTGACCGCCTCGAACTGGGTGAAGCTGGCCACCATCAACACCACGGCGCCCTTTCCGCTTGCGGCGCTCACCGGGCCGGAAGCCGCTTATCTGGCTGCGACCAGGCAAGTGGCGGCGGACAATCCCTTGATTGCGGCCAAAGCCAAAGAACTGACGCGCGGCGTCACGACTGAATTCGATGCGGTGCAACGCATTCTCTCCTGGGTCGTCGATCATGTCGATTATGTCCTGACGCCGCCCAGCTATGATGCGATTTACTCGTTCAACACCGGCAAGGGCAATTGCCAGAACTACTCCCATCTCGCGGCCGCGTTGCTGCGCGCGGTCGGCATTCCGGCGCGCATCGTCAACGGCGTCACCCTCAATCGTTCCTATGATGCCACCACCGGCGAGGGCCGCCTCACGCTGGGGATGGCGCAGGGCCGTCATTCCTGGATCGATGTCTATTTTCCCGATCTCGGCTGGGTGCCGTTCGATCCGCAACAGAGCCAGCTCTTCACCAGCAACCGCTACGTGCGCATCGAAGTCGGTCTCGACAATGAAGAAACCACACAGGATGGTTTGGTGCGCTGGACCGTGGCGCGCGGCACCAAGGCGCAACCGGAATTCGAAGAGACCATCAACGCCGAATTCCCCGAAGACAAAACCATGATCACGGCCAAGCGCCAGGCCTACGGCCCGAAAAATCTGTTGCTCTCGCCGGATGTCAAAGCGACGTTTGTGCCCTATGTCGCAGCCGCAACGCCTCCGCCCCCGCCGCCGAAACCGGTTCCCGCTGAACCGGGCAAGGCGGCCTACACCAAGCCGTTTGTGTTCGGAAATCTCGAATTTCCCGAGGGCGTGAATTTCGCATTCACCCGCGAACTGGCAACCGGCGCCGGCGGCGCGCAGGAGCTGCGCAAAAACTTCTTGGTGGAAACCGCGGAATACGTCACGCGCTCGGCGCAATATGCCCAGATGTTCGTGCTCGATCAGCCGGTGAGCGTGGAAAAGATCGCATTGGCGCTGCAGAAGTTCGGCGGTGAGGGCTTCCTGTGGGTGGAAATTTTGAAAGATCAAAACTCCAAACCGGGCGAGAACATTGCCACCAGCCCGCTGCTGGCGATGACGGATCTTTCCAACCGTCCGGGTTACTATTGGCAAGCTTTCGATTTCACGCAAAAGAACGTGAAGCTGGCGCCCGGCCGCTATTGGATTGCCCTGGGCTTCAGCGGCACGCCGGTGGTGAATTGGTTCTATTCCTACGGCAAGCCGGTGGGCCCCAGCGACGGCACCCGCTACAAAACCATTCTCGATGAGGACTGGAGCAACAGCCTGTCCTTCGAGTTCAATTATCGTGTGGAAGGCAAGACCACGCCGTGAGGCGGATCACCCTCGCGGTAGCCCACCGCGCGCTGATCCCTGCAGTGAGGAGGTGTTCATGAAGAAAATCTGCCTGTTCGCGGCGGCGCTGGTGTTGTTGCCGGCCGCCGCGCTGCCACAAAGTTTTTCCTTCACCGCTGACACGCTGGCCCGCCGCGGCAATCCCGGGGAGTTGATCATCCTCGACGCCCGCATCAAGAACCTCAGCGCACAGGAATTGCAGATTCGCGTCATCCGCATGCAAAACGACCTGCCCGCGGGCTGGAGCACTTCACTGTGCAGCGGAGATTTGTGTTTCCCGCCGTTCCTGAACTTCTATACTATTCCCGATACTGCTCTCGGCATTCCGGCGCTGGCTCCGGGCGAAACCTCGGACTTTCATTTGAACTTCACCACTGATCCGACCCAAACCGGCATTGCCGCGGTGCCGATTCGGGTCGAAAACCTGAACAACGCCGCCGAATTCTCCGAGTTGACCTTTACGGCCAGCACGCAGCCGGCTGCCGTGACAGAGATTTCGCGGGGCGGACCCGCGGATTTCCAACTGCTGGCGAATTTTCCCAACCCCTTCAGCGCGGCAACCACGATTCCCTTTGAAATCGGCGGGGGCCGGTCATTGCCGGTGGAATTGTTGATTTACAACCTGCTCGGCCGGGAAGTGGCGCGCGTGTGGCACGGGCCGGCGGCACCCGGCCGCCGCGAAGTGACGTGGAATGGACGCGATCACGCCGGCAGACCTGCCCCTCGCGGCCTCTACTTTTACCAGTTGCGCGTGGGAGCATTCAAACAAACGCGAGCAATGCTGTTGCTCCAATAACCTCTGATGGCCTGCCAGATCAGGCCACTGTTGGAATCCTTCAATGGAGGGCACTCTATGAAGCGCATCAAACGGTTTCGCGTCGCCTTCAGCGCGGTGACATTCTTTTCTGCCTTCGTGCTCGATTTTGCGATTCCGCTTCCGCTGGCAAGTCAGACGCAGCGCAACCCGGTGCTCGAGTTTTGCACGGGCACCTGGTGCCAGTGGTGTCCGTGCGGCGATGATGTCGTGCACAGCATCCTGGCCAGCAATCCCAACACCATTGTGCTGGCCTATCACGGGCCCACCGGTGCCGGCGATCCCTTCGCCAATTTCACCGGCAACTCGATCATCAACTCTCTCGGCTTCAATGCCTACCCCACCGGCATTGTCGATCGCGTCACCGGCATCATCAGCCGCAATCTCTGGCCGCAGCAAATCAGCAACCGGGCCGCATTGCCTGCGACCGTGAGCATGGCGATGAAGAGAAAATACGATCGCGCCACGCGCAAATTCACTGCCACGGTCGATTTCACTGCGCTGCAGAATTTGAACGGCGAATACCGCTGGAACGCGATTCTGGTCGAAGACGGCCAGGTCCACACCCAGACTTCCAACAACACCTGTACGCCGGGCCGCACCACCCTGCCGAATTACGTGCACGAGTGGACGGTGCGTGCGATGATGAACGGCGCGCTCGGCCAGCAAATCGTCAACGGCGCGTGGAATCAGAATCAAACGATTTCGCAAACCTTCGAGTACCTCGTGCCTGCCGCTGCCCCGGCCATCGTGCCGGAGAATTGCAGCGTTGTCGTGAAAGTCTACAAGGTCGGCTCCTCGCTCGCGGCCAATAGCGAGATTCAGCAGGCGCAACGCTGGCCGTTGCTCTCGGATTACGAGGCCAAATTCACCGCCACGACCAGAGAGGCGATGGGCCGCAGCACCGAGCCGGCGAGTTTCCCGGCGCTTCTGACCAACAGCGGCCTGCTCGCCGACACCTACACCCTCAATCTCGAATTTGCCGGCGCGGCGGGCTGGTCAGCCTCATTCACCACCAGAAACGGTACCTTCACGCCCGGGCAATCTGAGACGCTGACGCTGCAATCGGGAGAAACCGCCACGCTCATGGTGAACATCAATGCCAATTCCGTCAACGGCACAGGCCTCGCGCGGCTGCGATTCTCCTCTTCGCATGTGACTGCGGAGCAATTGGACTTCCGCCTCACCACCTACGGCCTGGATCTGTTGCTGGTGGATGATGAAGAAAATGAATACGAATCTTTCGTACTGCCCGTGCTCGACCAATCCGGCCAGAACTACGGCGCCATCTCCAGCCGCTCGCTGCCGCCGGCAGGAGATGATCTCTACAGCTTCAAGAGCATTCTGTGGATGACGGCACTCTCGCAGCCCGGGCTGACGCCGGCGGAACAGGAGCTGCTCAGAGCCTATCTTGATCACGGCGGCCGCTTGTATTTGAACGGCCTTGATCTCGCCTATCAACTCGGTGATCCAACCAGCCCGTATTACTCGGCGGGCAGCCTGGAATTCCTCACCAAGTATTTGCATGCTTCTTTCGTGAAACGGAACGACACGCCGGCGGTGGTGGAGGGCATTGCCGGTGATCCGATCTCGGAGAGCCTGCCGCTGCTCTTCCTCACCGGCGGCACGGGGGCGAGCACGGTCAATCCGGCGGAAGGCAGATTCGCCAATCAAATTGCGCCGGCAGGGCCTTACAGCAACGCGATTTTCAACTTCTTCCAATCGCCCAACGCCCTCGCCGGAATTCGCGCGGTGCACTACGGCACGCACGGCAATGGCCGCGTGGTCTTCACCACCTTCGGCTTCGAGACCATCGACGGCGCGGAAGACAAGAAGCTGCTGCTCGGCAACATCGCCAACTGGCTGGCGATTCCCACCAGCCTTGCGGCGCCGGCGGAACCCGGCCCTGTCGACCGTTTCGAGTTGGCGGCGAATTATCCCAATCCTTTCAATCCGGAAACGCGCATTGTTTACACGCTGCCCACCGGTCCCCGGCAGCAAGCCTCGTTGGTGGTGATCAACCAACTGGGCCAAACGGTGCGCACGCTGGTCAAGCAAGAACAAAGCAGCGGCCGCCACGAAGTGACGTGGGACGGCCACGATGACCAGGGCCGGCCGGTGCGCAGCGGCGTTTATTTCTACCGGCTGCGCCATGGCACAGCTCAGGACACGCGCAAGATGATCCTGTTGCATTGAGCCGTTCGTGCTGCCCTGAGTCTCAACCGAATTCGCGCATGAAGAAATCCATTCGATTCGCCTTGCTGTTGTGCTGCTGCTTGCTCTCCTGCACCACCAAAGACGGCGACCTGGTTTCGTTCGAGCCCGGTGCCGGCGGTTTGGTGGTGCAGACGAGCCTCGGCCGCGGCCGCATTTTCATCGATTATCGCGACACCGGCAAGGAGGCGCCCGCGTTGATCGCTGACTTGCCTCCGGGCCGGCACGTCGTGCATCTCTTTCTCGCCGGGCACCATGTCATTCCGGATTCGCAGGTGATTTCCCTCAGCGCCGGTGCCGAGACGCAGGTGGAATTCGAGCTGCGGCAGAGTTCGAGCGTTGGCAATGTGCAGGTGAATTCCACGCCGGCGGGCGCGCTCGTGCGAGTCAACCGCCTGCCGCTCGGCCGCACGCCTTTGACCATCGCCGGTTTGGCCAGCGGCGATCATGAGCTGACGCTGCACAAAGGCGGCTTTGAACCCGTGCGCCAGTCCTTTCGCATTCGCACCAATCAAACCACTGAACTTGAGCCAACGTTGGCGCTGCGGCCGGCATTGACGTTGGTCGAGCATTTCTCCAACACTGATTGCCCGCCCTGCCCGGAGGCCGACCGCCTCATCGAGGCCGTGCTGGTCGAAAAGGGGGTTGATTCAGCGGCGGTCATCTCCTATCACCCCGATTTTCCCGGACGGCAGGATCCGTTTTTTCTGGCGGCGCAAACGGAAAATCTCAGCCGCTATGGTTTCTACGGCCGGCCGCCCCTGCCTTTCGCGGTGGTTGACGGCCTCCGGCGGCTGGCGGGCACCGCCAATCTCGAAGCGCGCTTTCGCAGCGCGCTGGCTGGCCGCAGCGGCCGGCAGGCCACGGTGGTTTTGGATTTTGAGGAATTCGCGGAGGTGATGCAATCCACGCGTGCCCTTACCGGCAAAGTGCGTGTCGATGCGCTCACTGATCTGGCGGGTCAAAACGCGGTCTTGCAGCTCGCTCTGATTGAGCGCGAGATCGTCTATCCGGTGGCGCCCGGCTCCAACGGCCAGAAGCGTTTCTTTGATGTCATGCGCGCGCTTTATCCCAGTGCCGAAGGCAGAGCCCTGGCCATGGCGCCGGGCGGGAGCGCCGTCTTTGCCTTCGCGTTTGCGCGCAAGGCAGATTGGACCGGCGATTTGCAGGTGGTGGCCTTTGTGCAAAACAGTTTGACCGGCGAGGTGTTGCAGGCGCATTGGTCCGCCGGTCATTAAACCACGAACCAATTCGGAGACAAGAATTTCCATGAAGCCCGCACGAATCGTGCTGATGTTCAGCCTGGCGCTGTTCGGCTTTGGGCGGCCCGAACGCGGCCCCGATTTTGTTTTGCCGGATCTCGCCGGCGGCAACTACAAGCTCTCCGAGCATCTCGGGAAAGGCCCGATCCTGATCAATTTCTGGGCGACGTGGTGTGTGCCCTGCCACGCCGAGATGAGGAAGCTGAAAGAGATTCACGAGCAATATGCCAGCCGCGGCCTGGTGATTCTTTCCATTTCAATCGATGATCCCAAAACTGTCGGCAAAGTCAAAAGCTTTGTGAACACCAATCGCTACCCGTTTCAATTCTTGTTGGACACCGACAACAAGGTGTTCAAGCTCTATCAAGGCTCGAATCCGCCGCTGTCGGTCTTGCTGAACAAGGCCGGGGACATTGTCTACACGCACACCGGCTATCGCAAAGGTGATGAAAAAAAACTGGCGGAGCAGATTGTCCGGCTGCTGCCACCGGAGTGAACCGTGCACTTGACCACCACCTGTCTGATTCTGCTCTCCCTCCTGCCCGTCGTTGCGGTGCGGGCGCAGGTTCAAGTTTCCGGCAACAATCAACTGGAATATGCCCGCAATGCCAGCGCCGACGTCAAGCTGCAATCACCGGCCCGCCGCGATTTCTTCGAGAACTGGACGGAAGGCAACCTGCGCTATCGCCAGTTTCGTCTCGGCATGCGGCTGGAAATGCACAACGCCCCGCAAATCTATGCGCCTGATCAATCCATTCGCAAGGCGGAATTCGGCCAGCGCTTTCTGGAGTATGACAGCGGCACGCTCAACGTGCGCGCCGGCCACAACTATGCCTTGCTGGGCCGTGGCTTGACGCTGCGCTTCTTCGAAAACCGGCAACTGCGTTACGACACCCGCCTCGATGGCCTCACGGTCGCCTATCGCCACGCGAACTTCGATCTCACCCTGCTCTCCGGCCAGCCGATCAACCGCGAGAACGAACGGCAGAAGCTCTTTCACGGCGGAGAATGGCGCCTGAAGCCGCTCAAACAAGTTCATGCCGGCGCGACCGCGGTGACCACGCATCCCGACGGCAAGCAGCGCGTGAGCTGGGGCTCGCTGTTTTCCGAAATCAATCTCACGCGCGGCAGCCTTTATTTCGAATATGCCCGCGCAGACAATCCCAATGAAACGAAATCCGGCAAGGCGCGCTATCTCAACGCCAATGCCTTGCTGGGCGCCTTCAGCTTGACCGCGGAATTCAAAGACTACGATCGCTTCGAACAATTCCAGGGCGTTTATTTCAACAATCCGCCGCTGGTTGCGCGCGAACATCTCTACATGCTGCTCAACCGCCATCAACTCGTGCAAAACGCCAACGATGAAACCGGCTATGCCGTTGAGGCCGCCTATCCGGTGATCAAAGACGGCGTGCTCACCGCGCACTACAGCCTGACCGAGAATCATCAACAGGAAAAACTTTACGAAGAATTCTACAGCCAGTTCGAGTGGAACACGCCCTTCGACTGGGAATTGTTCGGCGCCGTCAGCCGGCAGCAGGATGCTTCAGCGCGCTATCTCAATCTCGTCGGCAGCGCAGCCGTGGAGGTTACGGACTTCTACGCGGTGAAGGCCATTATCGAGCATCAACACACGCGCCGGTTGTTGAACGATCAACAATTCTACAGCCAGGCGGTGACGCTGGGGCTCAGTCACGCGCCCAATTGGACCGTTGCGCTGCTCACCGAGCGCACCACCGAGCAGGACCTGAGCCAAAAGCTCTGGGCCGCCGTGCAACTGGATGTGAATTTCTGGAAGAACTTTGATCTGTCGCTGGTTGCCGGCGCGCGGCGCAAGGGCAAAATCTGCGTTGGCGGCGTGTGCGTGATCAAGCCCGAGCTGAAAGGCGTGGAGGCAACGCTGGTCACGCGGTTTTAGAGCAATCCGATTCTTCCCACGGAGGCCGCAATGCGTCTGGCAACGATCGTCTTGCTGTTCAGTCTGTGCGGCGCTGAGGTTCTGGCGCAGGAACCCGCGCCAATACTCGCGCTCACTGCGGCGCGGTTCTTCGAGGCGCCAACCGGAAGGGTATTGCCGCAGCGCGTGGTGCTGGTGCAGGGTGATCGCATTCTCGCGGTGCAAGACCAGGCGGCAGCGCTGCCGGCGAACGCCGTGCGTCTCGACCTGGGCGAGGCCACCCTCCTGCCCGGCCTGATCGACGCACACAGCCATTTGTTCCTCCATCCCTACAACGAAGCGGCGTGGAATGATCAAGTCTTGCAGGAATCGCTGGCCCTGCGCACCGCGCGTGCCGTGGTTCACGCAGAAAAAACTCTGCTGGCTGGTTTTACGACCTTGCGCGATCTCGGCACCGAGGGCGCGGCTTATGCCGATGTCGGCCTTCGTGAGGCCATCATGCAGGGCATCATTCCCGGACCGCGCCTGCTGGTGGCAACGGCTGCAATCGTGATCACCGGCGGCTACGGCCCGGCGGGATTCGATCCGCGCTGGGAGGTGCCGCAGGGCGCGGAAATCGCGGATGGCGTTGACGGCGTGCGCCGCGGCGTGCGCCGGCAAATCGGCCATGGCGCGGATTGGATCAAAGTCTATGCGGATTACCGCCACGGCGGCGTGAACGCGCCGACGTTCACGCTTGACGAGTTAAAAGCGGCGGTGGATGAAGCGGCCGCGACCGGACATGCGGTGGTGGCGCATGCCAACACGCCGGAGGGCATTCGCCGCGCCGTGCTGGCCGGCGTGAAAAGCATCGAACACGGCAGCCAGGCCGACGAGAAGAGCTTGAAGCTCATGCTCGAATACAAGGTCGCCCTTTGTCCGACGCTGGCCGCGGTGGAGGCGATTGCGAGCTATGCGCAACCGCACGAACGCGCGGAACGCCAGCGCCGCGTTGCTGCGCAAAAGGAGATGTTCAAGCGTGCTTTGCGCCTCGGCGTGAATATCGTGTGCGGCAGCGACGTGGGTGTGTTCGCGCACGGCGAGAACGCCTGGGAAATCGAACTCATGGTGCAATACGGCATGTCGCCGCAAGCGGCGCTGCAGGCCGCGACCATCAACGCCGCACACCTGCTCGGTATGGCGGATCAAATCGGCGAACTGGCGCCCGGCAAGCTCGCCGACATCATTGCAATCAAGGGCGACCCGTTGGCGGATATTCGCAATCTGCGTCAGGTGGTTTTTGTGATGAAGGAGGGGAAAATCTATCGGCAGGAGGCGGGACAATCCTTGCCGGGTGGGAGATGATTGCCTCAGTTCTTGCCACGGAGCAACTCGCCCTCACGGCCTCCGATCTCGGGATTGCATCGCCATTCTCAATGCCATCCTGCAGAGGAAGCGCAACAGCATGCTTGATGATTGCAATGGCTTCCCCCGGCGTGTCACCTTGCGCATGACAGGCCTGCAGCCCGGGGCAAGAGGCGGCGTGGCGCTCGTTATTCTTTTCCACAACCAAAAAGCGTTAAGTCATCCATAACGGCGTTCCCTTCTCCTGAGCTTGCAGCGTTGTTTGGAATGCCAATTTGCAGGCGCAAACGTGGGCGCCGCGAAGCTTTCCGGACGTTTTTCCGGCTGGCTTGCACGAACAACTTCAGCCATTGCGACGTGATGTCAATGACTATTCATCATCGTAGAGGAGGATTTCCATGTTGTTGAGCAAGAAAGTGCCTGTGCTCTCCCTTTTGGTTCTGTTGAGCGCAACCATGCTGTTCGCGCAGAACCGCCTCACGCCGGAGATGGTGGTGAATCTCAAAACCGTGAGTGCTGCGGAGATTGATCCAACTGGCAGGAACGTTGCCTATGTGCTCACCAGCGCCCGTTCCGCCGAGGAAGAAACGGGTGGCCGCTACAGCGAGTTGTTCGTCACGCCGGTCTCGGGCGGCGCCGCCCGGCAATTCACCTACAAACCACAGGGTGTCGCCGCGCCGCAATGGTCGCCGGAGGGCAAGTGGCTCTATTTCTCGGCGCTGCGCAAGGAGCAGAGTGAGCGCAACGCAGTCTATCGCATCGCGCTTGACGGCGGTGAAGCCCAGTTGGTCGCCAAGGCCGCGAACGACATCACCAGTTATCTCCTGTCCCCCGACGGCCAGTGGCTCGCCTACCTCATGACCGACGTCCAAACCGCAGCGGACAAGCAGAATGCCAGGGTTGGCAAGGACGTTCGCACCGTCGACAAGAATTTCAAATTCCCGCGCCTTTACGTGCAACCGGCGGCTGGCGGCGAGGCCCGGGCGCTGACCGGCGAAATCGCAGTGTGGAGTTTCGCGTGGTCACCGGATGCCGGCAGGCTTGTCCTGCAGGCCAGCGCGACGCCCAAGACCGATGATTCCTACATGTTCAAGAAGATCTATGTTGTGAATCGCACGGGCGGTGAACTGAAACTGCTGACCGAGACCAAAGGCAAGCTCGGTGGCATGAGCTGGTCTCCGGACGGCCAGCGATTGGCTTTTCTTGCAGGCGTGGACGAAAGCGATCCCGCCCATGGCAGCATCTTTGTCGTCCCCGCCACCGGTGGCACCGCGACCAACCTCACCGAAAACTACGAAGGCACGGTAACCTGGGTCGACTGGCTCAATGCCACGACGCTGGCTTTCACCGCGGTTGAGCGCAGCCACACTGTCCTGAAAACCATGCCGGCGCAAGGCGGCAGGATGACGGCCGTGATCACCAGCGGGTTCACGTTCAGTGCGGCTTCGCTGGCGAGAGACGGCAAATCGTTTGCCCTGGTGGCCAACACCGACAATCACCCCAATGAGGCTTTCAGCGGCAGCCTGGCAACCGGCAAGCTCACCCGTTTGACCAACAGCAATCCCGAACTGGCCAATGTGCAACTCTCCGGCAGCCAGGAAATCTCCTGGACCGCGCGCGACGGCCTAGAAATCACCGGACTGCTGATGCTGCCGTTGAACTACGAAAAGGGCAGGCGCTATCCCTGCATCGTGCAGATTCACGGCGGTCCGGAAAGCGCCTACCTGGACGGCTGGAGCACCAACTACGTGCAATGGGGCGAGCTGCTGGCGGCGAATGGTTTTGTGGTGTTCAGTCCGAATTATCGCGGCAGCACCGGCCGCGGCGTGGCCTATGCCAAGGCCGATCACCAAGACCTTGGCGGCCGCGAATTCGAGGACGTGCTCGATGGTCTGGCGCATCTTGATCGGCAGGGCCTCATCGATTTGAACCGCGTCGGCATGGGCGGTTTTTCCTACGGCGGGTATTTCTCCGGCTTGGCGGCGACGCGCTACAGCGAACATTTCAAGGCCGCCTCCATGGGCGCGGGCATCGCCAACTGGATTTCGTTCACGGGAACTTCCGACATTCCCTACGAAAACTCGATGGTGCACTGGAATCTGCCGGTGTGGGAAAACATGGAAAAGGCGTGGCTGGCCTCGCCCATGGCGCATGTGCAGAAGTCATCGACGGCCCTGCTCATCTCGCACGGGGACAGGGATGATCGCGTGCCAATCACCCAGGGCTGGGAGATTTACACCGCCCTCAAGATGCTGGGCAAAACCGTGGAATTCGACATTTACCCGCGCGCCGCGCACGGCTTTCGCGAAGCCAACCATCAGCTCTTTTCCATCAAGCGCAATCTCGAGTGGTTTGAGAAATACGTGAAAGGCGCCACCAGCGGGCCGGCGGTGCCTTGAGGCAATCTGCATCGGGTTGACAACGCAGCGCAGACCCGCTGGCGGCCTGCCGGGGAAAGTCTGCGCTGCGGCATGTCTGCCTTGCATGATCAAAATCGGATGACTGTTTAATCTCAGAGGATCGCGTTCATGAATTGGCAGCACACCGCAGCGTTTCTTTCAGTTCTTCTCATTTCCTCCTCCCTCCCGGCGCAGTCGCCACAGGACTGGCAGGCGCACCGCACCGCGTTCATGCGGCATCTCAGCGCCAGGAGCATTGCCCTGTTCAAAGCGAGTGAGGAAGTCATTCGCAACGGCGATGTGGAACACGATTACCGCCAGGACAGCAATTTCTACTACCTCACCGGATGCACTGAACCAGAATCGAAACTGCTGCTGGTGCCGGCCGGCCTGCTCGTGCCGGAACACGCCCAGCCGGCGACTGAGATCCTGTTCGTGCGGCCGCGGAATCCTCATGCCGAAATGTGGGATGGCCCGCGCCTGGGTGTCGCAGGCGCGCAAAGCGAGTTGGGCTTCCGCGTGGTCTTGAGCACGGCAGAGTTCGACCGGATCTATCGCGCCGCGCTGGCTGCCGCCGATACCTTGTATTTGGAAACCAGCCGCACAGAACAACACCGCCGCACTTCACCGGCGGCGGATTCCACGCACAGCGCGCTGGAGACGCTGCTGGGCGTCAAGCTGCAGAATCCCGGCAGGGTGCTCAACCGTTTGCGGGAAGTCAAATCACCCGCGGAAATTGCCCTGTTGCGTCGCGCCATTGCCATCACTTGCGCGGCGCAGCGCGAAGTCATGGCCTCCGCGCAACCCGGCATGCGCGAATATGAACTGCGGGCAATGCTCGAGTATGTCTTCATCAAGAACGGCAGCCCGCGTTTGGGTTTTCCTTCCATCGTCGGCTCCGGGCCCAACTCCTGCATCCTGCACTATCGCGCCGGCGACCGCCCGGCGCAGGCCGGCGACCTGGTGGTGATCGACATCGGCGCGGAATACGGCATGTACACGGCGGACGTCACGCGCACGATTCCGATCAGCGGCAAATTCACCAAAGAGCAGGCAGAGATCTACAATCTCGTCCTGGCGGCGCAAGAGGCGGCCATGGCGCTGGTCAAGCCCGGGGTCCGCTTCCATGACTTGTCCACCGCCGCCGTGCGCGTGATTGTCGCCGGTTTGATCAAACTCGACATTCTCAAAGGCACCGTCGAGGAGAACGTGCAAGCCGGAACTTACCGCGATTTCTTCCCGCATGGTCTGGGCCACTATCTCGGCCTCGATGTGCACGACGTCGGCACGTACGGTCCGCTGCAGGCCGGCACGGTCTTCACCATCGAGCCGGGCATTTACATCTCGGCCGCCACCGCCAGGAAGCATGGCCTGCCGGAGGGCTACGCCAATCTCGGCGTGCGCATCGAGGATGATATTTTGGTAACCGAGAATGGTTATGAAAATCTCTCGGCCGGCGCGCCGCGGAGCGTGGCTGACATTGAAGCTCTGATGGCGCAAACGGGCCAATTCGAGAAGCTGGCGGAATGAAGACAGAACTCCAACAGATCGATCAACTTGATGAGGCGCAAAGCGCGGAACTGCATCAGCTCTTTCAGGCAGAGTGGTGGACCAAAGGCCGGACTTTGGAAGAGACGCGCCGCATGCTCAAGCAGTGCGACTTGATTGTCGCTTTCTGCGAACCCGAAAGCAGAAAGTTGGCGGCCTTCAGTCGAGTGCTTACCGATTTCGTCTACAAGGCCTTCCTCTTTGATGTCATCGTGGCGGCACCCTACCGCCAATCGGGGACGGGCCGCGCCCTGCTCGAGGCCATCGTGCAGCATCCCAACCTGCAGCAGGTGAGACATCTCGAGTTGTACTGCCTGCCGGAGTTGGTTCCCTTTTATGAAAAGTGGGGATTCAGCAGTCAGTCGGCCAACGTGGTGCTTATGCGACGATCCCAATCATGAGGCAGAAGCCGCCTGGCTGCCGCAAAACCCGGCGGGGCGCGTTCCGTGCGCCCGCGGCTTCGCATCATTCATCAATTCCAAGGAGCCAGACATGAGCAACAAGCTGTCACGACGCGACTTCATCAAAACCGCCACCGGCGCGGGCGCGGCAATCGCCGCGGTGGCAAGTTTTCCCACGATTGTCACAAGCAAAACCAGAAGCCTCGTGCGGCCCGGCGGCAAGCTCCCCGTGCTAGTCTGCAGCCGCGGTGAGGATTGGGGCCGGAAAACCAACGGCCCGGGGTGGGAAATTCTGAGCCAGGGCGGCAACGTGCTCGATGCGGTCGAGAAAGCCGCAAACGTCACCGAACTTGATCCCGAGGATACCAGCGTGGGCTACGGCGGCCTGCCGAACGAGGACGGCATCGTGCAACTCGATGCCTCCTGCATGTACGGCCCGAGCTACAAGGCCGGCTGCGTGGCCGCGCTGGAGGGCATCAAGACGCCGAGCAGTGTGGCGCGCCTGGTGATGGAACGCACCGATCACATGATGCTCGTGGGACCCGGCGCGCAGCGCTTTGCCATCATGCACGGCTTTCAGGTTGAAAACCTGCTCACCGAACAGGCGCGCCTAATCTGGCTGAAGTGGAAGGAGACCCACAGCGATCAAGACGATTGGCTGCCGCCGGCCGACGGCATCTATCGCGATCGCACGGGCCGCACGTTCGGCACGATCAACGTGCTGGGCGTCGATGCCAGCGGGAACATCGCCGGCATTACCACCACCAGCGGGCTTGCTTACAAGATCTCCGGCCGGGTTGGCGATTCACCCATCATCGGCGCAGGATTGTATGTCGACAATGAAGTCGGTGCCGCCGGTGCCACCGGCCGCGGCGAGGAAGTGATTCGCACGTGCGGGAGTTTCTATGTGGTGTCGTTGATGCGGCAGGGCCTGTCGCCGACGCAGGCGTGCGTGGAAGCGTGCCGGCGCATTATCGAGATCAACAAGAAGCTTGGCACGCCCATCGATTTTTATGACAAATTCGTGGCGGTGAACAAGAAAGGCGAAGTGGGCTGTGCCGCGATTGCCCATCCCCAGGGTCGCAAACATGAGGTGGCTTTCACCAACCCCGATGGCTTCACGGCGATGGCGGGCGAGTTGGTCAAGCCGTAAGGACGGAAAAGTTTCGGCGAACTTGGCGGGCTGATGCCGGCCGGCGAAACGCACCGCGCCGGCATCACATGCTCCTGCCACGGCCTGGCCGTTGCATCCAAAATTCTCAGAACTCCCGCCGCACTCCAAATCTCACAGGCCTCAACGCAGCCGAGGGGAGAAGATTCCCGTTGAGGCAGCATGCTCCTGCAACGGCCTGGCCGTTGCATCGAAATTCTCTGAGGTCTGGCAACGCTCAAAGTCTCAGAAACCTCGGCGCAGCCGAGGGTGAAACCTCTTCGAACTGACACGGACCGTCCCTCAGCCTGCGCACATCTCTTCCCTCTTCTGAGGCCCTTTGCTCCAGGATCTCCCTGCCTGGATGATTTTCGCTTAAACGGCCGCGAGTGGAAAATCCTCTGCGCGCCGGAACCGCCGGCGGCAACCGCCGTGTGCTGCCGCCAGCGCAGTCCCGTGTCCGTCAGCGCGGCGCAGTGCTCTTGAGATACTTGAGAAAATCCGAATCGGTTTTCAAGAACAGCGTGCTGTTTTGGTTGAGCGTCGTGCGATACGAATCCAGCGTCTGCAGAAAGGAATAGAACTCCGGATCGCGATTGTAGGCGTCGGCATAGATCCTGGCGGCGCGGGCATCGGCCTCGCCTTTGATCTGCTGCGCCTGTTTGTAGGCTTGCGAGGTAATGGTCTGCAAATCCTTCTCGCGCTGGCCGTCGATCTTGGCGCGCTCGCCCTGGCCTTCCGAGCGGTATTTCTCGGCAATGCGATTGCGTTCGGCAATCATGCGATCGTAGACCTTGCGCAGCACGTCATCGATATAGTTGATGTGTTTGATGCGGATATCGATGACTTCGATGCCGTATTGCGGCACCATCTCGCTCACCTTGGCGAGAATGCGGTCCATGATCTGGCTGCGGCCGCTGGTGATGGTCTCGATTTCCTGCGATTCCACCGCAGGCTCGACCGTGCCGGAGTCGCCCTCGACGATGGTGGTCATCTCGCGGTTGCTGTTGCGCACGATTTCGATCAGCGGGCTTTGTGTGATGATGTCGCGGGTGACGCCGTCGATGATGTCGTCCAGCCGGCTTTGCGCGGCGGTTTCGTTGTTGACGGATTGATAGAATTTCAGCGGATCAACGATGCGCCAGCGCGCGAAGGTGTTGACCCAGATGTACTTCTTGTCCTCCGTCGGAATTTGATTGGGCGCGCCGTCCCATTCGAGGATGCGCTTGTCAAAAATCGTGACTTTCTGGATGAAGGGCACCTTCATATGCAGGCCGGCCTCGCGAATCGGCTGGTCGACCGGTTCACCGAACTGGGTGATGATGGCCTGCTGCGTTTCATCCAGGGTGTAAAAGGAAGCGCCGGCCACCAGCACCAGCACGAACACTGCCAGCAACAGAAATATGCGACGGAAGTTCATGGCTGGCCTCCTTTCTCCAGGCCGCGCATCTGCAACAGGGGAATCAAATTGCTTTGCTTGTCATCGATGATGTAGACTTCCTTGACGCGCGGCATGACGTCGAGCATTGTTTCCAGGTACATGCGGCGCCGGGTGACATCGCGGGCGCGGCTGTATTCCTGCCAAATCGCGAGAAACTTGTCGGCGTCGCCGCGGGCACGGTTGACGCGATTGACGCTGTACCCCTCCGCCTGCCGCCGCAGTTGCTCGGCTTCGCCCTGGGCTTGCGGAATCACCTTGTTGTAGGCTTCCAGCGCCTCATTGATGATGCGTTCGCGTTCCTGCTTGGCTTCATTGACGGCATTGAATGCCGGCTGCACCGGGCCGGGCGGATTGACATCCTGCAGATTGACGGTCACGATGTCGACCCCGGTTTCGGTGTGATCGAGCAATTCCTGCAGCAGATCGCGAACCTCCAGCGAAATCTCCTGGCGGTTGGTGATGATGACTTCATCGACGCTGTGATCGCCCACCACCTGCCGCATCGCTGACTGCGTCAGGTCGCGGATGGTGCCGGTGATGTCACGCACGTGAAAGAGATAGGCCTTGGGATCCTTGATGCGATACTGCACGATCCACTCCACCAGCGCGCAGCTCAGGTCGCCGGTCAACATCAGCGATTCGGAACTGTAATCGGCTTCTTCATAAGTCGTGCGCACGCCCGGCGCCTGGGTGCGATAACCGAATTCCTCTTTGAGCACCCGCTGCACTTTCACCTTTTTCACCGTTTCAATGCCAAACGGGATCTTCATGTGCAGCCCGGGCTGCATCGTCTCAACATACTTGCCGAAGCGCTGAATCACGCCAACTTCATCGGCATCAACAGTGTAGAATGACGAGAGCAAAAACCACGCGACAACCGCGCCGATCGCGATCAAACGCAGCCATCGGCCCTCAAAGCGCGGCAATTCGACGACTTTGCCGCTCATGTTTACCATACGCGCCATGGCGTCCAGCCTCCTTTCTGCAATTCGAACGTGTTTGGTTAAACCTTGTGGGCAAGCTAGAAGAATTTGGCGATTGTGCAAGGGATTTGGCCGGCGCCAGTCAAATAGTTGGGCGACCTCCGGCACGGCATGACACGGCAGGCAGTCGACCAGCCTGCGAGAATGCGGGACCTTTTCCGCCGCGGCAAATTCGACTTGCAATTCATCCGCGCTTTTGACATCATTGGCGGAAATGCGCGACGGGGCACACACCATGAACGATCACCAGCAACTTCTCCAGCAAGCCGGGAAGCTTTTGCACACGGTCTTTGCGCACCAGCAATTCCGGCCGGGCCAGGCAGAGATTCTGTCAGCGGTATTGCAGGGCGATCCCGTGCTCGCCATCATGCCCACCGGCGGCGGCAAATCGCTGTGCTATCAACTGCCGGCGCTGTTGTTCGAGGGCATTACGCTGGTGGTCTCGCCGCTGATCGCGCTGATGAAAGACCAGGTCGACCAATTGCAGCGCCGCCGCTACCCTGCCAGTTTCATCAACTCGACGCTGCCCGTGGAGGAGATCCGCCAGCGGCTGCGCGCCGTGCGTGCCGGCGAGATCAAGCTGCTGTATGTCGCGCCCGAGCGCTTCCACTCCGGCTATTTCATCGAGCACTTGCAGGGCCTGGAGGTCTCCCTGTTTGCCGTCGATGAAGCGCATTGCATCTCGCAATGGGGTCACGATTTCCGGCCTTCCTACTTGCAGTTGCGC
This sequence comes from bacterium, assembly GCA_037445455.1. Classification (GTDB taxonomy): domain Bacteria; phylum Zhuqueibacterota; class Zhuqueibacteria; order Zhuqueibacterales; family Zhuqueibacteraceae; genus Coneutiohabitans. The sequence continues at coordinate 50,624 of JBBIKM010000015.1, forward strand.
CGCGCCATCGACACGCTGGCGGCGCAGCGCATTCTCGCGCTCACCGCCACGGCCACCGAGCGTGTGTGCGGCGACATCATCACCCAGCTCAAGCTGGAAAAGCCCAAAGTTTTCGTTGCCGGCTTCGACCGGCCCAACCTGCGCCTGGCGGTGCAGCAGACCAGCGACAAGACCGGCCCGCTTTGCGAGTATCTGCGCCGCGCCCACGGCATGGGCATTGTCTACGCCGGCACACGCAAGGGGGTCGAAGGCCTGACCGCCATCCTGCAACAGGAAAAGATCAAAGCCGTGGGCTATCACGCCGGCATGGACCTGGCGGCGCGCAAACGCGCGCAGGAGATGTTCGTGCAGGAAAAAGTCCGTTGCATCGTCGCCACCAATGCTTTTGGCATGGGCATCGACAAGCGCAACGTGCGCTTCGTGCTGCATGCCGACATGCCGGGCGCGCTGGAAGCCTACTATCAGGAAGCCGGGCGCGCCGGCCGCGACGGCCAACCGGCGGACTGCATCCTCTTCTATTCCCCGCAAGATCTGTATCTGCAGCAATTCTTCATCGATTGCGACAACCCCGAGCCGCAAGTGGTGGAGGAAGTCTATGACCTGTTGTGTCAGGTCGATATTGCTGCCGGCGAAATCATTCAGTTGCAGAGCGACGAGATCGTGCGCCTGCTCGGCCTCAAACTGCCCGGCTCGGTGGCCAACGCGGCACTGCTGTTTCTCGCTGAAATCCAGTACCTCACACTGGTCACGCCCTCGCCGGACGTGGTTTACCTGAAGAACCCGCCGCGCAAGGCCCCGCCGCCGGCCAGCGAGTTGTGGATCTACCTCGCGGAGCTGTGCGAAGGCCAGCGCGGCTGGCAAAGGCTCAATCTGCGCGAAGCGGAGAATGCCTTGCACCAAGGCACCGCGCAACTCAAGCTGGAACTGCAGGCGCTGGTCGAGGCCGGCCTGTTGCAGGTCGCCGGGCCGTTTCTGCGGCGTGGCATTCTGCTCAGCGACAGAAAGAAGGCGCTGCGCTTCGATGCCCGCATTCTCATCGAGCGCCGCGCCGAGGCGCTGGCCAAGCTGCGCCAGATGCAACGCTATTGTGAACGCGCCACCTGCCGGCGCCACTTCCTCCTCGACTACTTCGGAGAAAATCACGCCGCGCGCCAGTGCAACAACTGCGACAATTGCGAAGTCATCTGGTTGTCTTCCCGCGCCGCGACGGTGCTGGCACAGAAGATTCTGAGCTGCGTGGTGCGCATGAAAGAACGATTCGGCGCCGCCGCGGTCGCGGAGGTGCTGCAGGGGAAGGAGACGGAACGCAGCCGCAGCTTCGCACACTTGTCGACCTTCGGCTTGCTGCGCGACCAGCCCCTGCAACAGATCATCGCGGACATTCACCGGTTGGTGGCGGCAGGCTATCTCCAGCGCGACACCGGTGAGTATCCGGTTTTGCAGGTGACAGCCAGCGGTTGGGAGGTGTTGCGCGGCCAGCGCGAGGCTGCACTGCCCGAGCCAACCAAGCCCATGACCAGGACCCTTCGCAGATTCAAAGCGAAGGGCAGAAGTCCGGCGCGCACCCTGCAGCTCGTGCAGCAAGGATTGACGGTTGCAGAGATCGCGGCAGAGCGCAATTTGCAGGAAAGCACCGTCTGGGGGCATCTGCGGGAGCTGGCGCTGGCGGGAGAATTCAAGCGGCTGGACCAGATCATTCCGGCACGCGAATTCGCTGAAATCGAGACGTTCCTCCGCAAGCACAGAGAATTCGATAGCGCGCTTATTCACCGGAGTCTGCCGCAACATCATCCCGGGAAAGTCTATCTCGTGGCAGCGTTGTTGCGCGTTCGCGAGCAAGGCGCGGCGCCTTGACGCAGGCGGATTGCCGAATCAAACCTCGAACCTCATTTTCAACACCAAGCAAACACGGGAACCGCGGAGAGGCGGAAATCGCTGCGTTGCCACCGCAGGAGGCTCTCATCGCGTTCGCTGCGACTCCGCGGTTCCCGTGGTAGAAAATTCACTCTTTGGGGTCTGCCATGCACGCCTCTTCGGAAACACACACCCTTCTCATCATCGACGACCAGCCGCAATTCGCCGAGGATTTTCGCCTGCTTATGGGCGACGAGTTTCACGTGGTGGACGCCGCCAGCGGCGAAGAAGGTCTGCGCCGGTTTCAAGAGCTCGCGGTCGATCTGGTGCTGGTGGATCTCAAGCTCGGCCGCGGCATCGACGGCATCGAAACCCTGCGCCGCCTCAAACGCCTCGATCCCGATGTGGCAGTGATCATCGTCACCGAGCACGCTTCCTGGGAAACCGCGCATCGAGCCGGCCAGCTCGGCGCGCTGGATTATTGCAGCAAGGCGCCCAATCTCAAAGAGCTGCGCGCGCATCTCAAGCAACATCTGCAGAACCTGGCCTGGCGCCGCGCTTACCGCGACGAGCTGCGCCGCCAATATCCCGCGCTCATCGGCGACAGTCCCGCCATGCGCAAGCTCCGGGAGGAAATTGAGGTGATCGCGCCCACCGACCGGCTGGTGTTGATCACCGGCGAATCCGGCACCGGCAAGGAACTGGTGGCGCGAGAGATTCACCGCAGGAGCCTGCGGGCGGAGCGGCCGCTGCTGGTGGTCAATTGCAGCAACCTGCCCGCCACGCTGTTCGAGAGCGAGTTTTTCGGGCATGAACGCGGGGCCTTCACCAGTGCCGACCGGACGCAGCGCGGACTGTTCGAAGAGGCGAACCACGCCACGCTGTTCCTGGACGAGGTCGGCGACCTGCCGCTGGAATCCCAGCCCAAGATCCTGCGGGCACTCGAGCATGGAACCTTCAGCCGCCTGGGGCGCAGCCAGGAGCAGCGCGCTGACGTGCGCCTCATCGCGGCCACCAATCACAACCTGGAAGAAGACGTTGCCGCCGGCCGCCTGCGGGCGGATTTATTCTATCGCATCCACCGCCTGCATCTGCACGTGCCGACGCTGCGCCAGCGCCGCTCAGACATTCCGCTGCTGGTGAGGTACTATCTCGACTATTACAGCCAGGCGTTGCACCGCGCCGTCCCGGAGATTCCTGCGGAGGTGATGCAGGCCTGGCAGGAATACGACTGGCCCGGAAACGTCCGTGAGTTAACCAGTGAAATCGAGAGCGTGGTCTTGTTCAGCCGGGAGGGCCGGATAGAGCGTTCCCGTTTACGCTGTCTCTCCCCCACTTCGAATCGGCCGCCAGATTTGTTCCTGCCGCTCTTCGAGCTGCCCTATGAGCAGGCGAAAGAGCGGCTGTTGGAGCAATTTCAATACACCTACTTTCGTGAGAAGCTGGCACGGCACCAGGGCAACTACTCCCGCGCCGCGGAGGAAGCCGGGGTCAACCGGGCCACCGTCTATCGCATCCTGGGCGCACCGGGCGAGGCGTGAATTTCAGCGGCCGTTCGTCGGCTTCATGCTTGGGAACGCTTTCGAGAGAATGTTCCCGCAACGCCTTGGCCGCTGCCTCAGAATCCTCAGAGTTCCCAAAACCCGCGAAGTTTTTGCAATCCTCGGCTGAGCCGAGGTTGGAACATTCTCAGACCGAGACCAACCGGTGTCTGTCCAGAAATGATAAAACCGCCCGCGCGCTTGGCCGCGAAGCGTGCCCAAGTCGAATGGAACTCGCTCTTGCTTGTGACCAAACGCCCGGGCGGTGGAGCTTTTGGACGGACATTGATTGCTTCTGGCGGCGCGATTCCTTGAAGCGAACCGGGCAATCGCAATGATCGCGTGGCGGCCGCACCACAGGATTGGAATTCTTTCCGGCGCACGGATGCAACAAGGCAAAGCTTTTTGATTTCATGGGGATCCCTCGCCTCCTGTACGAAGCCCTGTTGCCTGCAGGCAACACGATATTGCCTCTCCCCTTCTCTGCCTTTAGATCCACTTGCTGCAACTTCCAATTTTTCATTGCACGATTTCACTGGCACGCATGCTGAGCCATGGCATGCGTTTTGTGAGACGCTGACGCAACTCACCCCAGGGCTGAAGGATTGGGAAATGTAATTCGGGCCGGTGCACGAATCCAGAAGACCGTTCAATCGGTCTCCGTCCGAACGATTGCTGTCGCATCATCTCGCAACCAAGGCCAGGTCTCATGGCGGCTGATCACACACACCGGCGCCCGGTTGATTGGTGGGTCATCGTGGCGGGAGGGGCCTCAAGTTTCACGGGCGTCATACTGCTGGTGCTGGGCTTTTCCGATCCCATGAACCTGGCCTTTTTGCTGGTCGGCGGTTTTGCGCTGGCGCCGCTCGGCCTGCTGTTGATTCTGCTTGGCTATATCATCAAGCGGCTGAACGCGATTGAACGCAACACTCATTCGGAATCACGGCCGCCGGCGAAGGGCCAGTAGGTCTTTAGCGGCCGGGGCAAGGTTTTGACAACGTTGTCGAGCTGGCGAAAAAATCACAAACTGACTTACCTTGGTTCGTCGCCGGTGAGATGTTCCAGCCCATCGGCGCCGCGGGGAATAGCCGCCCTCTCACCGAGCCGCCAGGGGGACGGCTCGGTGACTTTCCCTGCAGTTTGACAGTTCACAACTTCAGGATGATGCAATCTCGAAAGCCGTCCGTGCGCGACTGCCGCCCGGCTCCACTTCCAGGCAAGTCTTGCCGGCCGCATCGGCTGGCTGTGATCGGCTCAGGCCTCGGCGGCGACAAGGACGCCGGATAGCAAACATTCGGGCAGGAGTTGCCGAGGCGTTGGCGGGGGTTCCTGCACAGACTCTGGCTGCACCCATGACTTGTCCCAACCACCCCTCTGAGAAAATCACAGGCATTTGCGCAAGCTGCAGATCCATCTTCTGCCGCCTCTGTGCCGCATTCGAAGCCGGGCGGGAGAGTGAACTGCTCTGCTTGGGTTGTGGCGCTGCCGTTGCCAAACGCCGGCTGCGCACAGCAATGAACTTTGCGCTGCTCGGCCTTTTGCTTGCAATGTGGCTGCTCCCGGCGCCGGCACAACACGCCGGACGCGTGCCAATCGCCGGCTTGATCGGCGGCTATTGCTCCTGGGCAACGTTTTGGGGCTGGCATGCCAACTTGCCGGAGTGGTTCAACCGACCGCCCACTTTTTCGCGTGGGCGATGGCTGAGTGCGCCACTCATGTTGCTTGCGCGCGTCTGCCTTGCCACCTTGGGCGGCATTTTTTGGGCGGGCCTCCAACGCCCGTGGCAGGCAATTACCGTCCTGCGGCGCTGGAAAACACAAGCCTGACCTCCAATTTCGTCATTTTTTTCCGGTGAATTCCTTCCAACCTTGGCTGGACCAGGGCCGCATTGTCTTTCAGACAACCCGAAGCGAGGACCACCAATCCATTCTTCCACACTCACATCCTTCATGGAGGGGTATCATGATGAAACAGGACAGACTTTTGGCCAGCCTGCTGGGCCTGCTTTTCTGCATCATTCTGGCAGGAACAAGCGCGGCACAGCCGGCAGCCGCCATTGCCACGGATGGGATCGTGATTGATCTCGTGGTCAAAGAGACACCGGGAGAACGCGGAAGTCTCACCTTGACCTGGTATGGGCCTGCAACACTCCGGCACTTTGTGATTCACTGCCGGGAGAACGGCAGCGGCAAGGTGAAGGACATTGCGGTTTCCGACCAGCGCCAGTTCATCCTGGACGGAATAGATTCTGAACGCGATTACCACATTTCAATTACCGCGGTGGATGATTTGCAGCAAACGCTCGCCACCTCGCCAACGACTGACTGGTTGGGAGCCGCAAGCCGCTGGCGGATGGCGCAGGCGCAACAACAAGCTGCGGTTGCGGCCGCCGCTGCAGTCCCGAACCTCAATGTCACCCTGCGGTCTCTCGCCAGCAACAATTTCCCATTCATCTACACCACCGTGGCTGTTGATACCGGCGGCCAGCCAGTCGGCGGTTTGACCACGGCCTACTTCACCGCACACGAAGACGGCCGCCTGCAAACCGACTTCTTTGACGTGACGGCACCGCAACAAGGGGGCATCCTGGACTTCATTTTTCTCATCGACAATAGTGGCAGCATGGGCCCGGAGCAGCAACAGGTCAAGGATAACGTCAAGGCATTCGTCGACAGCCTGGTAGCGCGCAACATCGACTTGCGCCTGGGGCTGGTTCGCTTTGGACAAGCTGCCGGCAGCGGCCAGCCGATTCTGGTCAACAACGGTGTGATGACCGACAACGTGGCACTGTTCAAATCGTGGTTGGATCAAATGACCACGGACGGCGGCATCGAGCCGGGGTTGCTGGCGGTGGAAAGGGCCGCCACGCAATACAGCTTCAGAACCGGCAGCCAGCGCCACTTTCTGTTGATTACCGACGAAGAAAACAATGGCGGCGGCACGCTGGCGCAGGCGATTGCCGCATGCCTCAACAACGACGTCACGGTGCACACCGCGGTGGACTGTGGTTGGCTGACCTCAGACGGCGATTACTGCAACGCCACCAGCATCCGCGGCGCCACCAATGGCCTGTTGTTCAATGTGATCGGCCCATATCGTGACATTCTCAGCCGCCTGACTGATCTGATCAGCAACGCCTATATCGTGCGCTATCGCACGGACAATCCTGTCTATGATGGCGTCCAGCGCGAGGTTCGCATTACCGTCAACGCCTTTGGCCAGTCCGACTTCGTGATCGGCTACTACACGCCGGGCGCGGCGCCCCAAATCGTTCGCACCCCTGCCACCGTCAATCTCAGCAACACTGCCCAGGTGGCGGGCATCAATCTGACCATTGCCGCGGAGATTACGGATGCCGCTGCCCCGTTTGTGCAAAGCGCAACGCTCTACTATCGCAAAACCGGCACGGCGACGTACACCTCAAAGCCCATGACGCTCACCAGTGGCAACATCTATTCCGCTGTCATCTTCGGCAGCTCGGTACAAACGCCGGGAATCGACTATTACATCACCGCCACGGACGGCCAGGTGACCACCTCCGATCCCGCGGTGGATCCCGCCTCCGTGCCCTATCAGATCGCGGTTCTGCCCAATCAGCCGCCGCAGATCGTGCACACGCCGGTCGCCACCGCACCCCTTGGACAGAGTATCGCGATCTCCGCGCAAGTCACCGACAACACCAACTTTCTGAGCAGTGTCACGCTTTATTATCGCCGCTTTGGCACTCTGCTCTACCAGAGCGCGGTGATGAATCCCACCGGCGGCAACACCTATGCCGCCACCATTCCCGGCGCGGAAATGACGAATGACGGCCTGCAATACTACCTTCGGGCGGTGGATAATCATGGCGTCGCCAGCGTTCACGGTCCACATTTGATCTCACCGGAATCGCCGTGCGTGACGTTCACCGATGACTTCAACGACGGCAATGCCATTGGCTGGCAGCCGGACACACCGTCACAGTGGATCGTCGCCAACGTCGAGGGTGATCCGGCCTACTGCCTGTATCTTGCCGACGCGGTCAGCGATGAGTTTTCCGTGCTGCCGGGTAATCGCGTCAGCGATTTCTCGCTGACGCTGAGCGGCAAGACCACGACGGGTGACAACAAGAACTTCTTCATCCTGTTTGGCGTGCAAGATCTCAGTGCGCCCAAGCGCGACGCCTACTACCTGCAGTTCGGCGTGCTCGGCGTCCGTCTCTATCGCATCGTTGCCAACACCGGCACCGAAATCGCCTTTCATCCGCTGGATTTTGCGAGTGACAATGCCTTTCACCACATCAACATCCAGCGCAGCGGCCCAAATCTCAAGGCCTATGGCGACGGTGTGTTGTTGCTCGACCTCAACGAGACCACCTTTCTCTCCGGCTACATTGGTTTCGGCTCCTTCAAGAGCACAGCCTGCTTCGATGACGTGGCGCTTACGTCCGGCGGCACTTCCTTCAGCGACAATTTCAACGATGGCAATGCCGACGGCTGGCAGCCGCTCACGGCCAGCCGCTGGCAGGTGAGCACTGACGCCGCCAGCCCGCGTTACTTTCTCAACACGTCGAACTACAACTCGCCGGATGACAAACGCCTGGGCGAGCTTTCGCTGATCGCCGGCAATGCCTGGGGCGATTTCGTGTTCGAGTGCGACGCCAAAAGCGCCGATGCCGCGTTGGGCAACTCCGGCGCAGATTTGTCGGTGGTGTTTGGCTATCAGGATTTCGACAGCTACTATTATGTGAACTTCAACCGCGAGCCCGGCTTCACCGAGATGCACCGCATTCACGACGGTGGCCCGCGCGTCACGCTGGCGACTTACAACGCGCCCACGTTTACCGACGGCAACTACCACCAACTGCGTATCGAGCGCCGGGGCACGCAAATCCTGGCCTTTTTCGACGGCGCCCTGATCATGAGCGGCAATGATGGCTTCTTCGGCCAGGGCCAAATCGGCGTCGGTTCTTTCAATGATTCGGGATTTTTTGACAATGTCGTGGTCAGTGGCTGCACAGTGGGCGGGCTGCCAAATCTCACCGCCACAGCGCTGGCCTACAGTCCCAACACCTTCCGGCCCGGCGATCCGATCGACGTTACCGGCACCGTGATCAACAACGGCGCCGCACCGGCAGGGAATGACATCCGCATCAACCTCTTCCTGACCGACAGCCCCACCGAGCCGGACTACACGTTGCTGGTTCACTCCTTCC
>JBBIKM010000016.1:0-6158 GCA_037445455.1 bacterium
TGTCGTTTGCCCTGCTCAAAAACATCGTGCCGGATTTTCCGCTATGCAATAAATCCTTCAACCAGTCGTATTCGGGGAATGATTTGTAGGCCCAAGCCGCGGTTCAGAAACTCCAAAATGTGGAACCGGCTTTATCTTTTCGATATTCACACCCGGCCATTCACGGCATGCAGCAACCAGGCTTGCTTGAAAAGATCGGTGAAGAAAACGTTTATGAGCACGAGCGAAGTCGGACTTGCGCATAAACAAGCTTGGTAACCTTGAAAGCCGTCTTGCGCAAGTCCGACTTCCCCGCTTACGAGAAGAGGAAGGAACCCTTGAAAAGCTTCAAAACGAAGTACGGTTATTTTTCCAAAGACGGCAAAGAGTATGTCATCACCACCCCGCGCACGCCGCGGCCGTGGATCAATGTGATCAGCAATGGCGACTACGGCCTCACCATTTCACAAACCGGCAGCGGTTACAGTTGGCACACGCATGCCCAGCTCAATCGTCTGACGCGCTGGGAGCAGGATCTCATCAAGGACGAATGGGGCAAGTATCTCTATCTGCGCGATGAAAAGGGCAACGTGTGGTCCGCCGGCTGGAAACCGGTTTGCCACGAGCCGGAGCGCTACCTCTGCCGTCACGGCTTGGGCTACAGCGTGATCGAATCCCTGAATTTCGGCATTGCCTCCACCTTGCTGGTGTTCGTGCCGAACGAGGAACCGCTGGAGCTGTGGCAGCTCACGCTGTGCAACACCTCGCGCAAGCCCAGGCAGCTCAGCGTGTTTTCTTTCTTTGAATGGTGTTTGGGCCAGGCGCCGGACTGGCACCGCGAGTTTCACAAGTCCTTCATTGAAACCGCCTATGATGCCTCGTCCAATGCCATCTTTGCCACCAAGCGGCTGTGGGAAATTCCCACCGCGCGCGGCCACTGGAATGCCGACTGGGGTTATGTCGCGTTCCATGCCGCCAGCGTGAAGCCCGTCGCCTTTGACACGGACAAGGAAACGTTTCTCGGCCGCTACGGCCAGCAGCGCCTGCCCGAAGCGGTGCAGACCGGCAGGCTCAAAAAGCGGAGCGGTAATTGGCTCGATCCGATTGCCAGCCTGCAACTCAAACTCACGCTGCAGCCGGGCGAGCAAAAGACCGTATGCTTCACGCTCGGCGCCACGCCAACCGTGGAGGCCGCCGTCGATCTGATCGACAAGTATCGCGCACCTGACCAGGTCGCCTCCGCGCTGGCGGCCGTACAGCAACGCTGGCACGATTTGCTGAGCACTGTTACCTGCGACACGCCGGACGCGGCGATGAATCTCATGCTCAACACCTGGCTGAAGTATCAAGCCATCTCCGGCCGCTTGTGGGGCCGCACGGCTTACTACCAAACCGGCGGCGCGTTCGGTTTTCGCGATCAACTGCAGGACAGTCACATTTTCCTGCCGATCACCGCGGCGCGCACCGCCCGGCAGATTCTGCTGCATGCGCGCCATCAATTCCAGGACGGCACGGTGTATCATTGGTGGCATCCGATTTCCGAGATTGGCTTGCACAACCAAATTTCCGACAACCTGCTGTGGTTGCCGTTCGTGGTCAACAGCTATTTGCAGGAAACCGGTGATTTCGCGCTGTTGCAGACTCTCGAACCGTTCGTCGACGATCCCCAGCCGGTGTCGCTCTTCGAGCATTGCGTGCGCGCCATCGACAAGGCGCTCGCGCGCTCGAGTGAGCGCGGGCTGCCGTTGATCGGCGCCGGCGATTGGAATGACGGCTTGAGCGCGGTCGGCCTGGAGGGCAAAGGCGAGTCGGTTTGGCTGGGGCATTTCCTGCATCTGATTCTGCGGGATTTTGCGGCGATTGCGGAACGCGTTGGAGAGACGCAGCGGGCGCAGAGCTATCGCGAACGCGCGCAGCGGCTGCGCGCAGTCTTGAACGCGCAGGCCTGGGACGGCGAGTGGTACTATCGCGCCACCAAAGACAGCGGTGAGAAGATCGGCAGCCGCGAAAATGCCCAGGGCCGCATTTATCTCAATGCGCAAACCTGGGCGGTGATCGCCGGTGTCGCCGAGCGCGACCGCGCCGAACAAGTCATGAACATGGTCGAGCAGCATTTGGAATACAAGGCCGGGCCGCTGTTGCTTTATCCCGGCTATGACACGCCGGACCAGTTCATCGGCTATCTCTCACGCTACGCCGCCGGCATGCGCGAGAACGGCGGCGTGTACACCCATGCCGCCACCTGGGCGGTGATTGCCGAAGCGCTGCTCGGCCGCGGCGAGCACGCCTTTCGCATGTTCACCAAGCTCAACCCGATCAACCGCGGCATGCAGCCGGAGGAATACTTTGCCGAGCCCTATGTCACCCCCGGCAACATCGAAGGGCCTGATTCCAAATTCTACGGCCGCGGCGGCTGGACTTGGTACACCGGCTCCGCCGCCTGGCTCTTCAAAGTGGGTTGGGAATGGATTCTCGGCGTGCGGCCGACGCTCGATGGACTGCTGCTCGACCCCTGCATTCCCGCCGGCTGGCAAAGCTTCACGGTTGTGCGCCAGTTCCGTGATGCTGTTTATCATATCGAAGTGCGCAACCCCGAGCGGTTGAACGGCGGCGTGCAGCAAGTATTGATCGATAGCGAAAGCTATCCTGGCGGCAGAACCGCCACCGGCGTGTTGTTGCCCGTGTTTGCGCCTGGCACGACGCACAAAATCATCGTCACCCTGGGCGCACACGCGCAGGCAGAACGCGTCACCTCAGAGTGAGATCGTATGTCCAACAGCAATGATTTTGTCCGGGGGATGGAAACAACCCACCAGCGAATGTGCTTTTTCATCGGCTGGTTGGTTTCTTTGCGTTGGCGATTTTCCTTGCCTAGCGGTTTATTCACGTTGGTTTCTGACTTCGAGTGATCGCCCTCATGAAAAAATCTCAACTGCTGCTCTGCGGCTGGTTGCTGCTCGTGCCGGTGCTGGCGGCCGGCCAGACGAATCCTGTGCCGCGGCACATAGTCGTGCTCGGCTCTTCCACCGCCGAAGGTGTCGGTCCGAGGGACCGAAACAATGCCTGGGTGAATCGTTTTCGTGCCTATGTGCAGACTCTCAATGCGGGCAACCAGGTTTCCAATCTTGCCCGCGGCGGGTATACCACCTATCACATCCTCCCCGATGGCGCGACGCCGCCGGCGGGCCGGCCGGCGCCCGATCGCGAGCGCAACATCACCAAAGCCTTGTCCCTCAAGCCCGACGGCATCATCATCAATTTGCCGAGCAATGACGCTGCCAGCGGTTACAGCGTGACGGAGCAACTGGCGAACTATGAGACCGTGCTGGCGCGCGCCAGGAGTCAGGGCGTGCCGGTGTGGATCACCACCACGCAGCCGCGCAATCTCAGCGCCGCGCAGCGGCAGAATCTCATGGCGATGCGCGATTCCACCTTCGCCCGCTACGGCAGCCGGGCCATCGATTTCTGGAGCGGGATTGCCAATGCCGACGGCACCGTCAATCCGAGTTATGACAGCGGCGACGGCATTCACTTGAATGATGCGGCGCACCAGATTTTGTTCGACCGCGTGGTGGCGGCGCGCGTGCAGCAACTGGCCCTGACTGACAGTGCCTTCCTCGAGATGGTGCAACGCGCTTCCTTCGAATTCTTCTGGCAGGAAGCCAATCCCGGCAACGGCTTGATCAAGGATCGCAGCGCCAGCGGCGCGGTCTGCAGCATTGCCTCGGTCGGCTTTGGACTGACGGCGATTGCCATTGCGATTGACCACGGCTGGATTACGCGCGCTGCCGGCCGCGAGCGCGTGCTGGCGGCGCTCAAGACGTTTTGGGAAAAGCCGCAGGGCCGTGAGGCCCAGGGCAACATCGGCTACAGGGGGTTCTTCTATCATTTCCTCGACATGAACACCGCGCTGCGCGCGTGGAATTCCGAGCTGTCCTCGATCGACACCGCGCTGCTGCTCGCCGGCATCCTGGACATGAAGCAGTATTTCACCACCGACGATCCGGCTGAAGTACAAATCCGCAACCTGGCGGATTCGATTTACCACCGCGTCGATTGGAATTGGATGCGCAACTTCCAGCCCAATGTCACCGGCGGCTGGTTTCCGGAAACCGGGTTCCTCAACTGGTGGTGGGGCGGCTACAATGAAGCCATGATCATGAACATTCTCGGCCTGGGCTCGCCGACGCATCCGCTGCCTTCCACCATCTGGCCGGCGTGGACCAGTGGCTACAAGTGGCAGACACACTATGGCTATGCGTATGTGAATTTCCCGCCGCTGTTTGGCCATCAATACTCGCATTGCTGGATCGATTTCCGCAACATTCAGGATGCCTACATGCGCGGCAGGGGCATGACCTATTTCGAGAATTCGCGGCGGGCCACCCTGGCGGCGCGCGCTTACGCCATCGCCAATCCCGGGAAGTGGCGCGGTTACGGCGAGAATGTCTGGGGCTTGACCGCCTGCGACGGCCCCAACGGCTATCGCGCGCGCGGCGCGCCCCCGGCCGAAAATGATGACGGCACCATCGCGCCGACTGCCGCCGGCGGTTCCATGCCCTTCGCACCGGAAGTCTGTCTGCCGGCGCTGCGCTACATGTACGAGACCTATGGCGCGAGCCTGTGGATGCGCTACGGTTTTCGCGACGCCTTCAATCTCACCCAGAATTGGTGGGGCCCGGACGTGATCGGCATCGACGAAGGCCCGATTGTGTTGATGATCGAAAATTACCGGAACGGCAGCGTCTGGCAGCGCTTCATGCAAAATGCCGACATACAACGCGGCTTGCAGCGCGCCGGTTTTCTGCCTGTGACCGCCGTGGAGGGAAAAAATCACGGCGCGCCCGTCGGTTTCGAGCTGGCACAAAACTTTCCCAATCCCTTTAACCCCTCGACGCTGATTCGTTTCTCACTGCCGCAACCCAGCCGGGTGACGTTGCGCGTTTTCGACCTTGCCGGCCGGGTGGTGACCACGTTGGTGCAGGGGCCCCTGGCAGGCGGGGCCCATGAGTTTGTCTTTGACGGGCGGGATCTGGCGAGCGGGGTATATTTCTATGCCCTGGAGGTGGGAGAATTCAAACAAACGCGCAAGGCGGTTTTGGTGAGATAATCTCCGGCGGTGTGTAAATTCCGCCCCGGCTGAAGCCCCAACCTGACAGCGATTCACGCATGATGAAAAAAACTCTGACGCCACTCGGCATAATCTTGCTCGCTGTTGCTGCCGCCGCCACCATTGGGTGTGAAACGCCTGCGCCAGGAAAATTGCCTGCTGCCGGCGCTGCCTGGGATCCCTTCCTGGACACGCTGCAGGTGCACACGCTGCAGTTCTTCCTGGAAACCACCGACGTGCAGACCGGCCTGTGTTGGGATCGCTGGCCCTCGCCCAGTCCGGCCAGCATTGCGGCCATCGGTTTCGGTTTGACTTGCTACCCCATTGCCGCCGAGCGCCGGCTCATCTCGCGCGCCGAAGCCGCGCAGCGCACCCACAACACCCTGCGCTTCCTGTTTCAACTTCCGCAAAACGACCGGCCGGACAGCACCAGCGGCTACCAGGGCTTCTTCTACCATTTTTTGAAAGTGCCCAGCGGCTTGCGCGAGTGGAAATGCGAATTGTCAACCATCGACACCGCGCTGCTGCTGGCCGGCGCCCTGTTTTGCCAATCGTATTTTGATCAACCCGATCCCGTTGAACAGTCCATTCGCAGTCTCGCGGATTCGCTTTATCTGCGCGTTGACTGGAACTGGTTCATGGCGGACACCACCGGCCTCAAGACCGCCTGGCACCCGGAGCGCGGCTTTGGCGAGCACATTTGGGACGGTTACGACGAGGCCATGATTCTCTACCTGCTCGCCCTGGGGTCGCCCACGCATCCGCTGCCGGAGCGTGTCTGGCAAACTTGGACGAAGCCCTACGTGTGGGCGGAGTATTATGGCTTGGAGTTCGTCAGCTTCGGACCGTTGTTCGGCCATCAGTACTCGCATTGCTGGATCGACTTTCGCGGCATTCAAGATGAGTACATGCGCGCGAAAGGCAGCGATTATTTCGAAAACTCGCGGCGCGCGACCTACACACAGCAGGCCTATGCCCGCGAGAATCCCAACGGCTATCGCGATTATTCAGAGAACATCTGGGGCTTCACCGCGTGTGACGGCCCGCTGGACACCTCGTTTGTGGTTGA
>JBBIKM010000016.1:6197-16212 GCA_037445455.1 bacterium
GCCAATTCTGGTCATATCGCGCCCGCGGCGTTTCGTTTGACTGGGTTGAAGATGACGGCACCATCGCGCCCACTGCTGCCGGCGGGTCTGTCGCGTTCGCGCCGGAGATCTGCATTCCCGCCCTGAAAACGATGCGGACAAAATATGCCGCCGCCTTGTGGACCGACTACGGCTTCCGCGATTCCTTCAATCCCTCCTTTATCACGCCGAAAACGCCCAACGGCTGGTTCGACAAGGATCATCTCGGAATCGATCAGGGCCCGATCGCGATCATGATCGAGAATCTGCGCCATGAATTCGTGTGGAAGGTCATGAAGAAGAACAAGTACATTGTGACCGGTTTGCGGCGGGCCGGGTTTGCCGGCGGCTGGCTGCTGCAGGCGAATTAGGGTTGTTGCAAAGCGCCACCGCCCGGGCGGTTTCTTCCTTAACATGCCGCAAGGCTGCGGCCCATGCTTCACTCACACTAACCGGAGGAGATGTCATGACCGAACTAACCGCGCTCTGGCTTCCCATTCTGCTGTCAGGCGTGCTCGTCTTCGTGGTGAGTTCCATCATCCACATGGCGTTGCCGTGGCACAAGAACGATTACCGCTCGGTGCCGAACGAGGCCAGGGTGATGGAGGCGCTGCGTCCATTCGCCCTGCCCCCGGGCGATTACATGATGCCACGCGCCACCAGCATGAATGAAATGCGCACCCCAGAGTTTGCCGACAAGCTGAAGAAAGGCCCGGTGATGGTGTTCACCGTTCTGCCGAGCGGGCAGATGGCGATGGGAGCGAGTCTCGTGCAGTGGTTTGTCTACTCCCTCATCGTCAGCTTGCTGGCGGCCTACGTCGCGGGACGCGCCCTGCCTGCCGGCACGGCGTACCTGCACGTCTTCCGTTTCGTCGGCACCACGGCCTTCATCGGCTACGCCGTCGCGCTCTGGCAGATGTCGATTTGGTACAGACGCTCCTGGGTCACGACCTTCAAGGCAACGGTTGACGGCTTGCTTTACGCGCTGTTGACGGCCGGCGTGTTTGGCTGGTTGTGGCCGCACTAAGCCCCCGGCCGCACAACCCCCGCGCCTCAACATCGCGTTGCCAGCAGCCGCGGCTTCACCTCGGGCCGTTTCTCGCCGCCGCCATGAACTGACAGTCAACTGCAACGGACAACCATGCCGACCTTCGCGCCCTCGCACACCGCCCGGCTTGATCACCTCACCGGAATGCCCCTGGCTTCCTTCACTGCCCGGGCCACGGCTTTTGTGATTGATTTTCTCCTCGCCTTTCTGCTGTTTCTCGCGGTGCTGATTTACGGCAGCAAGCTGCTGACGCGGCTTGGCCTGTTTCATCCGCAGTCGAATATCAATCTCAAGTTCGATCTGCAGCACTGGTACAGCATCCTGTTTGTGGTTTTGTACTTCGGCCTGTGCACCTACTGGGGGCAGGGCCAAACGCCGGGCAAATGGCTGCTGCGCATCCGGGTCGTCTCGCTGACGCATGCGCACCTTTCGCTGTGGCATGCCGTCGAGCGCGCCCTGGGCTATGGCGCTTCGGCGCTCGAACTGGGCTTTGGGTTTCTGCAATATTTCATTCACCCCAACAAGCAGACGGTGCACGACCGCATCGCGGAAACCATCGTGATCAGCGAGGCGCGGCTGCAACGCAATGTGAAAAGATGAGAGAAGCATATGAAGCGGCAGATTGGCGTGCTCATGCTCGCGGTGCTGGCGATGGCGGAACCCAGCCAGGCTCAGCCCCGGCTCCTGGATGATTTCGAAGACCTGGCGGGCTGGCAGTTGATCGTTTCCGACGGCGTCGCCGGCAAGATCCTCAGCGTTCCGGGCCATTCCGGCAGGGCGCTGGCGCTCGATTTCGAGTTTCAGGCGGGCTCCGGCTATGCCATTGCGCAGAAACGCATGCCGCTCACCCTGCCGGAGAACTACAAATTCACCTTCTCTTTGCGCGGCGAAACGCCGGTCAACAATTTCGAATTCAAGCTGCTCGATTCCCTCGACAACGTTTATTGGATCAAACAGCTCAATCTCGACTATCCGCGCGACTGGAAAAAGCGCACGATCAAGAAGCGCCACATTACCTTTGCCTGGGGGCCTGCCGGCGGCGGCATGCCGCGGCGCATCGACCGCGTCGAGTTCGTAGTTTCAGCCGGCACCGGCGGCAAGGGCCGCATCCTGGTCGATGATTTCAAATTCGAGCCAATCGATGACGCCGCCCAGCCCGCCGGCCCGCCGCGCGTGCGCGCCTCGTCCTCCCTCTCTTCCAGTCCGCCACAGATTACTGCCGACGGCAATGTTATCCACGATTGGATCAGCGCGGGCGCGCGTGAGCACGAGCAGCTCACGGTCGATTTTCAGAAGGTAAGGGAGATCGGCGGCGTGGTGATTTATTGGGATTCCTCCAGGTTTGCCACGGCCTACGACGTCGAGTTGTCCGATGATGGGAAGGAATGGACCACGGCCTACGCCGTGCGCAACGGCACGGGAAAGAAGGACTATCTCTACCTGCCCGAAACCGAGGCCAGACTGCTGCGCTTGCAACTCAAGAAAAGCAATGACGGCCGCGGCTATGGCCTGCTCCGGCTGGAGGTCAAAGGCGCGGAGTTCTCCGCCTCGCCCAATGCCTTTTTCACCGCGATTGCCACGGCGCCGGATATGCCGCGCGGCTACTTCCCCAGAATTTTTCTGCAGGAACAAACCTACTGGACCATCGTCGGCGCCAGCGGCGATACCAAAGAGGCGCTGCTCAGTGAAACCGGCAGCCTGGAGGTGGACAAAGCCGGCTTCTCGCTCGAACCGTTCTTGTATGTCGATGGCCGTCTGCACACATGGAACGAGATGGCGCGCAGCCAGACGCTCGAGCAGAACTATCTGCCCATCCCCTCGGTGCACTGGGAGGGTGAGAAGCTGCGTCTCACGATTACGGCTTTTGCCGCCGGCGAGGCCGGCGGGGCGCTGTTGGTGGCGCGCTATCATCTTCACAACAAAAGCAGCGCGGCGGTGCCGGGCAAACTGTTCATCGCGCTGCGGCCGTTTCAGGTGTTGCCGCCCTGGCAGGAGTTGAATCTCGTCGGCGGTGTTGCGCGCCTCGACAGCCTGCGCTATGCCGGCGGCGTCGTTCACGTCCGGCCGCGCAAGCAGGTGTTTCCGCTGCCGCCGCCCACCGGCTTTGGCGCTGCCGAGTTCGACCAGGGCGACATCACCGAATATTTGCAGGACGGAGTCCTGCCGGCAAGCTCGGCGATCGGGGATCACACCGGTTTTGCCTCCGGCGCGCTGCAGTATGATTTCACTCTCGCGCCCGGCGAGGGGAAGGAGGTTGCGCTCGTGGTGCCGTTCCATGACGGCGTGGCTTCTGAGAATTGGAAAATCGAGGAGCTGCTGCAGCAGACCAGGGAATTCTGGCAGGCCAGGCTTGACAACCTCACGATTCGATTGCCGGGCGCGGCGCAGGAACTCGTCAACACGTTCAAATCGCAAATCGCCTACATTCTGATCAATCGCGACGGCCCTGCGATTCAACCAGGCTCGCGCACTTACGAGCGCGCCTGGATTCGCGACGGCTCGCTCACTTCGACGGCGCTGCTGCAAACCAGCCATGCCGCCGAAGTGCGCGAATATCTCGACTGGTATGCGCCCCATCAATATCCCTCCGGCAAAGTGCCGTGCGTGGTCGACAGCCGCGGCGCCGATCCCGTGCCCGAGCACGACAGCCACGGCCAGTTGATCTATGCGGTGATGGAATACTATCGCTTCACGCACGATCGCGAGTGGCTGCGCGGCAAATTCCCGCACGTGATCAAGGCGGTGCGCTACATTCAGGAACTGCGCCGCGCGCGCATGACCGAGCCTTATCGCAGCGGCACGCCGGAACAGCGCGCCTGTTTCGGACTGGTGCCGGAATCGATCAGTCACGAAGGCTATTCCGCCAAACCCATGCATTCCTACTGGGATGATTTCTTTGTGCTGCGCGGCCTGAAAGATGCCGCCGCCATGGCTGCTGTGCTCGGAGAACAGGAGCTGGCGCGGGAATTTGCCGCCGAGCGTGACGATTTCCGCACCTGTCTCTACAATTCGATGCGGCTGGCCATGGCGAACAAGAAGATCGACTATATTCCCGGCTGTGTCGAGCTGGGCGATTTCGACGCCACCTCGACGACCATCGGCGTGTCGCTGGTGAACGAGCTGGGCAACATTCCCGAGCCGCAATTGCGCCAGACTTTCGACAAGTATTTCCAGTTCTTCGAGCAGCGGCGCGGCAACGAAATCGAGTGGAGCAACTACACGCCCTACGAGCACCGCCTGACCGGCACCTTCATTCACCTGTATGATCGCGAGCGGGCGCACGCCCTGCTCGATTTTTTCATGGCCGACCGCCGGCCGCCGGGCTGGAATCATTGGGCGGAGGTCGTGTGGCGCGATCCGGCCACGCCCAAAATGATCGGCGACATGCCGCACACCTGGGTCGGCTCGGATTTCATGCGTTCGCTGCGCAGCCTGTTTGTCTTCGAGCGCGAGCAGGATGAAGCGCTGGTGATCGGTGAGGGGATTCGCGAGCAATGGGTGCGTGACCCCGCCGGTGTGGAAGTGAAAAATCTGCCGACGCATTACGGCACATTGAATTACCGCATGCAGATGCAGGACGGCCGGGTGATCGTCGATTTGACCGGCGATCTCCGCATGCCGCCGGGCAGGCTGGTGGTGCGCTCGCCGCTGGCGGCCGAGCTTGAAGGCGTGCAGGTCAACGGCAGGAAGCTCGAGTCCTTCACCTCCAGGCGGATTTTCCTGCACACCTTTCCAGCGCGGTTGATCTTGCGTTATGCCCAAAGCAAGTCTGGTTCATAGTCTTCGTTTCTCAACCGTTATGCCTAGGGATGGTTCATGTCAAATTCAATCCGGTTCCGCTGGTTGATTGCAGCCCTGGCGCTCGTTTTGAGTTGCAGCGAACGGGCCTGGGCGCAGCAGATGGTACCGCCCGCCGCCGACGGCCAAGTTGAGTCGTTGCTGGCGGCCATGACCCTTGAGGAAAAGCTCGGACAACTGAATCAACTCTCCGGCCCGTGGCGCAACGAGCTGACCGCCGAACACAAGGCGATGATCAAGAACGGTGAACTCGGCTCGCTGCTGAATGTCGTCGGCGCGGAGGCCACGCGCCGGGCGCAGGAGATCGCCACGAAAGAATCGCGGCTGCGCATTCCGCTCCTCTTCGGTTTGGATGTCATTCACGGCTTTCGCACCACTTTTCCGATTCCGCTGGCGGAAGCCAGCACCTGGGACGTGGCCGCGGTCGAGCGCGCTGCCCGCCTGAGCGCGGTTGAAGCCACAGCCGCGGGCATTCATTGGACTTTTGCGCCCATGGTGGACATCGCGCGTGACCCGCGCTGGGGCCGCATCGCCGAAGGCTCCGGCGAAGATCCTCATCTCGGCGCGGTCATGGCCGTGGCGCGTGTGCGCGGCTTTCAAGGTCCCGACTTGCGAGCGCCGGACGCGCTGCTGGCTTGCGCCAAGCATTTTGCCGCGTATGGCGGCGCCGAAGGCGGGCGCGACTACAACACCGTCGACCTGTCCGAGCGCACGCTGCGCGAAGTCTATTTGCGGCCGTTTCAAGCCGCGGTGGCTGCCGGCGCCGGCACGCTGATGTCTTCCTTCAATGAAATTGGCGGCGTGCCCAGCACGGCCAATCATTGGCTGCTCACCCAAGTCCTGCGCCAGGAATGGAACTTCAATGGTTTTGTCGTGAGCGATTGGAATGCGATCGGCGAGTTGCAGCCGCACGG
The DNA here is from genome assembly GCA_037445455.1 of bacterium. Taxonomy (GTDB): domain Bacteria; phylum Zhuqueibacterota; class Zhuqueibacteria; order Zhuqueibacterales; family Zhuqueibacteraceae; genus Coneutiohabitans. Next base: position 11,976 of record JBBIKM010000016.1, read on the forward strand.
TGTTGCCGCCCATCGCGCCGCGGCGGGTGCGCTGGCCCTGCAGGCCGGGGTGGACATGGACATGGAAAGCCGCATCTACCTGCAGGACCTGGCGCCGCTGGTGCGGCAGGGGCAAATTCCCGAAGCGCTCGTCAATCAGGCAGTTCGCCGCGTGCTGCAGGCCAAGCAGAGGCTGGGATTGTTCGACGATCCTTTCCGCCGCAGCGGCAAAGACCGTGAGCAAGCCACGCTGCTGCATCCCCAGCACCTTGCGTTTGCGCGCGAGCTGGCGCAAAAAGCCATCGTGTTGCTGAAAAATGACAAGAATCTCCTGCCGTTGCGCAGGGAGATGGGCACGCTGGCGGTGTTGGGACCGCTGGCCGACAATCGCTCCGCGCCGCTGGGGCCGTGGCATTGCGACGGCAAACCCGAGGACGTGGTCACCGTTTTGCAGGGGATCAAGGCCGCTGTTGCGCCGGGCACCAAAGTGCTGCATGCGCGAGGCTGCACCGTGGACAGCAACGACACCACCGGCTTTGCCGAAGCCCGCCGCCTGGCGCTGCAAGCCGAGGCCGTGATTCTCGTGGTCGGTGAAAATGAACACATGAGCGGTGAGGCGGCCAGCCGCGCGTATCTGGGACTGCCGGGCGTGCAGGAAGACTTTGTGCGGATGATTCACGCCACCGGCAAGCCGGTGATCGTCGTGTTGATGAATGGCCGGCCGCTGGCATTGCCGTGGATCGCGGAACATGTTCCCGCGCTGGTGGAGTCCTGGTTCCTCGGCATTCAACACGGCCATGCCGTCGCGGATGTGCTGTTTGGCGCGGTCAATCCCAGCGGCAAACTGCCGGTCACCTTTCCACGCAGCGAAGGACAGATTCCGCTGTATTACAATTTTAAACAAACCGGACGGCCGGCCGCGCCGGACAAATTCACTTCGAAATATCTCGACCTCGCCGGCACGCCGCTCTTTCCCTTCGGCTTCGGCCTGAGCTATACCACTTTCACTTACAGCAACCTGCGCTTGAGCGCGGACAAAATCCGCCGGCAGGATTCCCTGCGCGTTTCGGTCGAGGTCAAGAACACCGGCAGCCGCACCGGCGCGGAGATCGTGCAGCTCTACGTGCGTGACGAGTTCGGCAGCGTGACCCGGCCGGTGAAAGAGCTGAAAGATTTCCGCCGCCTCACGTTGGCCGCCGGCGAGAGCAGGACCGTGGAATTCGTGCTGCATCCCGCGCAACTGGCGTTCTACAATCTCGACATGAAATGGGCGCCGGAGCCGGGAACGTTCAAAGTCTTCACCGGCACGAACTCCGTCGAAGGATTGGAGGCGCGTTTTGAGTTGGTGGAATGAGACCGGCTCGGCTGTGCCACCTCAGCCCCGGCGTGCGGCCACGCGACTTTGTCCGGCTATATTTTTCAAGTGGCGGAAAGCAAGGACGCAGCCACGCCCGGCGCCTGGGTGCTGGGCAGCGAGAGCGTGGGACATAAGCCGGCGCAAAAGTGTCGTCGTGCTGTTTTGCCTTCTCGCGCATGTTGCCTGCCAATCCGGCCGTGAAGAGAGAACCGTCATCAAGTTCTGGGCGATGGGCGCGGAAGGCGAGTCGGTGCAACGTCTCATGCCGGAATTCCACCGCCGCCACCCCGAGATCGAAGTCAAGATTCAAAGCATCCCGTGGACAGCCGCGCATGAGAAACTGCTCACGGCCTATGCCGGCAATTCCCTGCCCGACATGTGCCAGCTTGGCAACACCTGGATTCCCGAGTTTGCGCTGCTCGCGGCGCTGGAGAATTTGAACGGCTGGCTCGACAGCTCGACAACCGTCAAGCCGGAGCATTACTTCCCCGGCATCTGGGACACCAACGTGCTGGAGGGCGCGGCTTTCGGCATTCCCTGGTATGTCGATACGCGCCTGCTGTTCTATCGCAAAGACATTTTGCAGCGGGCCGGCTATGCCCACGCGCCGCGCACCTGGCAGGAATGGCTCGAAGTCTCGCGTCGCATCAAACAACTGCCGGGCGGGGAAAACAACTACGCCATCCTGCTGCCAACCAATGAATGGGCGCCCTTCGTCATCACCGGCCTGCAGGCCGGCTCGCGCCTGCTGCGCGACGGCAATCGCTATGGTGATTTCAGCGGCGCAGCCTTCACCCGCGCCTTCGAGTTTCTCATGCAGTTCTATCGCGACAAGCTGGCGCCGGTCGGCATCACGCAGGTGACCAACATCTATCAGGGCATGGCGGAGGGCTTTTTCGCGATGTATCTTACCGGGCCGTGGAACATCGGCGAGTTTCGCAAGCGCATGCCCGCGGACTTGCAGGATGATTGGATGACCGCGCCGCTGCCCGGCCCCGATGAACACACGCCCGGTGTCTCGCTCGCCGGCGGCTCGAGTCTGGTGATGTTCAAAAGCTCGCGCCACAAGCCGCAGGTGTGGAAGCTGATCGCCTATCTCTCCGAAGCCCGGCAACAGCTCGAATTCTACAGGATCACCGGCGATTTGCCCGCGGTGCGCGCGGCCTGGCAGGACACTTCGCTTGCCAACAATCTCCACGTGCAGGCGTTTTATCGCCAGCTCGAATACGTCGTGCCCACGCCGAAAATTCCCGAGTGGGAGCAGATTGCGATGAAGGTGCAGCAATACGCTGAAATCGCCTCCTTGCAGCGCCGGCCGCTCACGGAGGTGTTGGCGGCGCTCGACCGGGACATCGATTTGATTTTGGAAAAACGGCGGTGGCTGCTGGAGTTGAAATCCCATGACTGATGCCCGCCGGCCGCGCACGCTGCAGGTGGAAATCAAGAGCCTGCGGCGCGCGGCCTACTTCTTTCTCGCGCCCGCGCTGCTTCCGATTTTTCTGTTCTTCTTCGTGCCGGCGCTCGCCGCGTTCCTGCTGAGTTTCACCGATTTCGACATCTACGCGCTCGGCAATTTTCAGTATGTGCGCTTCGTGGGCTTGAAGAACTATTTCCAGCTTCTGCAGGACCCGCTGTTTTGGAAGGCCACGGCCAACACCTTCTATTATGTGTTGGTCGGCGGGCCGCTTGCCATTGCCGCCTCCCTGGGAACCGCGCTGCTGCTCCATTCCAGGGTCATCCGCTTCAAGGGCTTTTTCCGCACGGTTTATTTTGCGCCGGTGGTTACCACGCTGGTGGCGGTGGCCGTGGTGTGGCGGTTTCTCTATCATCCCCGCTTTGGCCTGTTGAATTACGTGCTCGGCTTTTTCGGGATCGATCCGATCGACTGGCTCGGCGATCCGAACTGGGCCATGCCCGCGATCATTCTCATGTCGATGTGGAAGAACTTCGGCTACAACATGATCATCTTCATCGCCGGGCTGCAAAGCATTCCCGAGCAGCTCTACGAAGCCGCGCGCATGGACGGCGCCAATGCCTGGCAGCAGTTCACCAGCATCACCCTGCCGCTGCTGATGCCCACGACCGTCTTCGTGAGCATCATTGCGATGATCGGCAACTTCCAGTTGTTCACCGAGCCCTACGTGATGACACAGGGCGGACCGGTCAACAGCACGCTCAGCCTGGTCTTGTTGATGTACCAGCAGGGTTTTCGCTGGTGGAATCTGGGATATTCCGCGGCGATCGCCTTTGTGTTGTTTGGCATCATTCTCGCCGGTTCATTGTTGCAAACGTGGCTGCAGAAACGCAGGGAGGCCTGATGCAACGGCTCGGCAAAATTCTGATTCTCACCCTCGCCATTGTGGTCGCGGCGGCTACGCTGGCGCCGGCCTTGTGGATGGTCTCGGCCTCCTTCATGGCAGCGGGCGAGGCCAGCACTTTTCCGCCGCGGCTGCTGCCCGGTGATCCCACGCTCGAGCATTATGTCACCCTGTTTACGCGGCTGCGGCTGCTGCGCTATTTCGGCAACAGCCTGATTCTGAGCGTGAGCATTACGCTGATCTCGCTGTTCTTCAATTCCATGGCGGGTTATGCGTTTGCGAAATACCGTTTTCCCGGCCGCGACCGCTTGTTCCGCTTTCTGGTGGCGGAAATGGTGATCCCGGCGCAGGTCACCACCCTGCCGCTGTTTCTCATGTTGAACAAAATGGGGCTGATCAACACCTACTTTGGCGTGATGGTGGCGGGCATGGCCACCATCTACGGCATTTTCCTCATCCGCCAGTTCGCGCTTGCCATCCCCGACAGTTTCATCGAAGCGGCGCGCATGGACGGGTCGAGCGATTTTCGCATTTATTGGTCCGTCATCCTGCCTCTCTGCAAACCCATTCTCATTACCCTCGC
>JBBIKM010000016.1:16222-26249 GCA_037445455.1 bacterium
TTTCACCTTTATGGGGACCTGGAACGACTTCCTCTGGCCGCTCATCGTCTTGACGGACGACGCGATGTACACGCTGCCGGTGGCGCTTGCCAACCTCACCGGCGAGCACGTGCAGGACACCGAATTGATGATGGCAGGCGCGGTGATCACCGTGCTGCCAGTCATGCTCGTTTTCATCGCGTTGCAGAAATACTATATCAGCGGCATCATGGCGGCCGGTCTGAAAGAGTGACTGCCGAAATATCTCTTGAGATTTGCCTTCGTGGTTATTAATCTTACGGCAACCTGGATTCGAGAGAGCGCCCTCACTTTTCGCAAGTTCCTGTGAATTTATGCGGATGATCAGCAAGGACAAGTCGAGCCTCGAGCGCCGCTTCAATCTCTTCCTGAGTGCCTTTCAGTATTCCACGGATGCCATCATCCTCACGGATCTGCAGGGCAATATCATCGAGGCCAACCAGGCGTTCACGAATCTTTTCGGCTGGACGCGCGAAGAGGCGGTGGGGCAGAGCACCCGCATCCTGCGCGCGCCGGCAACGAGCGATGACTTCTACCGCCGCATGTGGCAGTCCGTCATCACCCGGGGCAGTTGGGTGGGCGAGATCGTCAATCGCCACAAGGATGGCCATGAGATTCCGGTGCTGCTTTCCATCACCCCGATTTTTCAGGACGGCGAAAAGATCGGCTACATGGGCGTGGAGATCGATCTCACCGAAAAAAAACGAATGGAGACGCAGCTCCAGCGGGAGCGGGAATTCTCCGGATCCCTCATCGAAACTGCCAACTGCCTGATTGTTTGCCTCAATCTCGCGGGGGAGATCACTTTGTTCAACCGCAAATCCGAAGAGGTGACCGGCTACTCCCGTCACGAAGTGCTGGGCAAGAACTGGTTTGAGATCTTTCTGCTCGAGCATTTGCGCCCGGATGTCTCCGAGGTGTTCGATGCCGTGGTGCGAGGGGAGCTGCCCTCGCAATATGAGAATTACATCATGACCCGGCGCGGGGATGAGCGCCTGATTTCCTGGTCCAACACCGTCATTCGCGATGAACGCCAGGCGGTGTCCGGCGTGCTGGCGATCGGCATTGACATTACCGATCAGAAGCGGCTGGAGAAGCAGGTGCTGCAGACCGAGCGGCTGGCGACCATCGGCAAGATGGCGGCCAAGGTGGCGCATGAGATTCGCAACCCGCTTTCCTCCATCAGCTTGAATGCCGAGATGCTGCAGGATGAAATCAGCGGCTACGAGTCGGTGGACGTTGAGGAGGCGCGTGCGCTGCTGCGCGCCATCATCTCGGAGATCGACCGCATGACCGCACTGACCGAGGAATACCTGCAGTTTTCCCGGCTGCCGGAGTCGCGGCTGGTGCGCGGCAATCTTGTGCGCATGATTGAAGAGACGGTGGAATTTTTGCGGCACGAGTTGCGGCAGAAGCGGGTGGAGGTGGAAATGCATTTGCAGGAGGAGGTGGGGGAGGTGCGATTCGACCGCGTGCAGATGCGGCGCGCGCTCTTGAATCTCATTCGTAACGCGGCGGAAGCCATGCCCCGCGGCGGCAAGCTCCGCCTGCGGGTGGAACAGCGGGGCGAAAGCGTCATCATTCACATCGAAGACACCGGCATTGGCATTCCCCAGGAAGTGATCGGCAAGATTTTCGAGCCGTTTTTCACCACCAAGGAAGTCGGCACCGGCTTGGGCCTGGCGATTGTCCAGCAGATTATCAATGACCATGGCGGCCAGATTCTCTGTACCAGCAAGGTCGGCCACGGCACTTCGTTTTCCATTATCCTTCCATTGGACGAAACCGAGTGAGGGCGAAGACGTGCAGGAAAAATCCATTCTCATTGTGGACGACGAAGAAAGCGTGAGAGACTCGCTCGAGCGCGTGCTGCGCAAGGCGGGCTACTACACGCGCAGCGCCGGCTCCGGCGAGGAGGCGCTGTCGCTCATGGCTGACGCCGCCGCCGACCTCGTCCTGACCGATTTGCGCATGCCGGACGGCGACGGCATCAGCCTGCTCAAGAGCCTCCGGAAGAAATACCCGGACGTCGAAGTCATCGTGCTCACCGGCTACGGCACCATCGAGACGGCGGTGGAGGCGATCAAGGAGGGCGCCTACGATTTTATCACCAAGCCGCCGAAAAAAGCGGTGATCCTGAGCACGGTGGAGCGTGCCATCGAGCGCCAGAATCTCTCCCAGGAGAACAAGTACCTCAAGGCGCAACTGGGCCGCGGCGAATTCTTTGAAGAAATCATTGGCAAGAGCCAGCCCTTTAACCTGGTCATGCAGATGGTCGAGCGCGTCGCGCCGCTGATTTCCACCGTGTTGATCACCGGGGAAAGCGGCACCGGCAAGGAGCTGATCGCACGCGCCATTCACCGCAAAAGCCCGCGTGCCAAGAATCGCTTCATTCCGGTCAACAGCGCGGCCATCCCTGAAAACCTCATCGAAAGCGAGCTGTTCGGCCACGTCAAGGGCGCGTTCACCGGCGCGATGCGCGACAAGCAGGGCCTGTTCAAAGTGGCGGACGGCGGCACGCTTTTTCTCGACGAGATTTCGAGTGTGCCGCTCAACCTGCAGGTCAAGCTGCTGCGCGCCATCGAGCAGAAGGAAATCCTTCCGGTGGGCAGCACGCGGCCGGAGATCATCGACGTGCGCATCATTGCCGCCACCAACAAGGATCTGGCGGAGGAAGTGGCGCAGGGCAACTTCCGGGAGGATCTGTACTACCGCCTGAACGTCGTCGGCATCAACATCCCGCCCTTGCGCGAACGCCTGGACGACATCCCGGAGCTGGTCAATCATTTCATCAAGGTCTACAATGCGCAATTGAGCAAACAGATCCGCGGCGCCGACGAGGCGGTGTTGAATGCTTTTAAAACCTATGAGTGGAAGGGCAACGTCCGCGAGCTGGAAAATGTCGTCGAACGCGCCATGATCATGTGCGACAGTGACCTGCTGCAGCTTTCCCACTTTCCGCCGATGTTTCTGGTCAAAGGCCCTTCCGAGGAGGTCGAAGGCGGTTTGAAAGGCTCGGTACGGAAATTCGAGCGCGATGCCATTTTCAAGGCGCTGCAGGCGGCCGGGCAGGACAAGAGCAAGGCCGCCGGTCTGCTGGGCATGAGCCTCTCCACGCTTTATCGCAAGATGGCGGAGCTGGGCATTCCCAGCAAGGAATGAGGCGGCTGTTGCGCCTCCGGGCTTATCGCAAGAACACAATCACTTAACATTGCGACCTGCCATGCTTGTCGCTTCTCAAAAATGGGAATCTGCTGAACTCATTTTACCGACCCTAAGAAAAACGCGGTCTTTGCCGGTGTGAACTGCGGCCGCACACAAATCCTTCATCGCTTTCTTTTACAGCCGTTTGTGCCATTACAAACGGCTTTTCTTTTTGTATGACCCGGGCGGTATGCTTTTTGAAATTAAGGAGGCAGATAGAGTTCAGGAGACCCGCGTGCCAGCCAGCGAACAGCAACGCATCTTGATCATCGACGATGATCGTGAGTTCCGCCGGTCGCTGACCAAGATCTTTCAAAAGGAAGGCTTCTTGGTGAGTACGGCCTCCACCGGAGGCCAGGCCGGTGCCCTGCTCAGCAAGCACAATTATCCGGTCATCGTGCTGGATCTCAAGCTGCCGGAACGCTCCGGACTCGATTTGTTGCGCGACATTCGCCAAGCCAGCCCGGAATCCAAAGTGATCGTGGTCACTGCCTGCAGCGACGCCATCACCTACCGTGATGCCCTCGCCGCCGGCGCCTTCGATTACCTCACCAAACCGGTCAAGCGCAGTGCCCTGTTCGCATCGGCGCGGCGGGCCCTGGAATTCCGCGAACGCGGGAGGAAACTTAAGGGAAGGAGCCAAGCCATGCTGGCGATCAAGCGAATCTTGTTCCCCACGGATTTTTCGCGCTGCGCCGATCAGGCGCTCAATCACGCCCTGTATCTTGCCCGGCAATATGGCGCCGAACTGCACCTGCTGCATGCCATCGTGCCGCTGGAGTATGATGCCAACAACCCCAGCCATCACTTTCCCGATATGGCGGCGCTGGCGGCGCGGCTGCAGCAGATCGCTTCCGACCGGATGAGTGCCGCGCTGGCCGCGCGGGCGGTGGACGGCCTGCAGCTCACGCCGGTGCAACGCCAGGGCATCTCCATTGCCCCGACGATTTTGGAGTATGTCGAGGAACAGGACGTCGATCTCATCGTCATGGGCACCCACGGCCGGCGCGGGTTGGGCCATCTCTTTCTGGGCAGCGTCGCCGAAGAAATCGTGCGCGAGGCGCCCTGCCCGGTGCTCACCATTCGCGAGCGCAAGGAGCCCCGCCCGGTGGAAGCCATTCGTCAAATCCTCGTACCGATCGATTTCTCTGAACACGCCCGGGATGCGCTGCTCTACGCCCAGCAACTTGCCCAGTTCTATGGCGCGCATTTGCATTTGCTGCATGTGATCGAGACCACCGCAGTGCCCCCTTTCTATATCGGCCTCAACCTCTCCGGCTACGATTCCACTCCCGATCTCAAAGCGCGGGTGGAAAAGGCGCTGCAACAGCTTGGCGAGGAGTTGCCGGCGGCACAGGTGCCGGTGACCACCCATTTGCTGGAGGGGTATGCCGCGCATGACATCGTGCACTTTGCGGAGCAGCAAGCCATCGATCTCATCGTGATTGCGACCCACGGTCTCACCGGGTTCAAACACCTGTTGCTCGGCAGCGTCACCGAAAAAGTCGTGCGCCGTGCGCCCTGCCCGGTGTTGACCGTCAAGGCGTTCGGGAAATCGCTGATTCGGTAGTTTCTGTTTCACCTCTTGGGAGAAAGGAGTCTGTCATGCGGTTGCTCAAGCTGGCTTTACCGCTGGGTTGGATGGCGTTGGTGTTGCTGGGAGCGGGTTGCAAGCAAGATCCCGTGCCGCTGCCGGCGAATCTCGTGCAACAGATTGCGCTCGGAGAAAAAGTCTTTTTGCGCGAGGACTGCGGCAGTTGCCACCGGTTGGGGCACGGCAATGAAGAATTTCAGGGCGGTGAGCTGTCCGTTTTGATGCTGGCCATGGACACCTTGTATGTCAAGAAGCACTTGCAGAGCCTGGAAGATTCCACCCGCATGCCGCCCATTCCCCTGACGCCGGAGGAGGTCAGCGCGGTGACCCAGTACATCGCCTCGCTGCACGGCAAGGTCAACACGCCGGTCAATCTCGAAAGCCTGGACGGCGTTTGCCCGATTTGCGGCGCCCCGCTCAACACCGCGGTGGCTTTCCGCAACAACCTGTGGGCGCAGCACGGCGACAAGACCTACTACTTCGAATGTCCGGATTGCAAGACGGCGTTCCTGCGGGACCCCAAGCGTCATTCCAAGAGTGGCTATTTGCGCCTGCGGTGAACCCGCGCACGCTTCCGCTTGCCGGCATTGCGACGCCCGCAGCGCTCGGCCGGGAGCGGCGCCGGGTGAGATGGTTGTTGAGAATGAGAGACCGTATGAAAACGATTGAGCGAGACGGCATCGACCATTTGATCGCGGCCTTGCGGCGCCACGGCTTTGACGACATCCTCGGGCCGCGTGTGCGCGACGGCGCGATCGTGTATGACCAGCTCCAGACCGCCGCCGATCTGCCCGTCGGGCTCACCGACGAGCAGGAGGGGGGCAGCTACCGGTTGAAACCGCGCGCCGACCAGGCGCTCTTCGGCTACACTATCGGCCCGCATTCCTTGAAAAAGTTCCTCTATCCGTCGGCGCTGAAACTGTGGCAGGCCCGGCGCAGCGCTGACAGTTTCCTCGTCGAAGCCGGTGCAGCCGAAGTGCCGCGCTTGGCCTTCCTGGGCGTGCGCGCTTGTGAACTGCACGCCCTGGCAATTCAGGACCGCATATTCCTGCAGGGCGCCTATGTCGACCCCGATTACCGGGAGCGGCGCGGGAAGCTGTTCATCGTGGCCGTCAATTGCGGCCAGGCCGGCGGCACCTGCTTTTGCGCCTCGATGCACACCGGCCCCAAAGCCACCGCAGGGTTCGATTTGGCGCTGACGGAAGTGATCGACGGCGCGCGCCATTATTTTGTCGTCGAAACCGGCACCGCCGCCGGCGTGGAGGTGCTCAATGAAATTCCCCATCAGGAGGCGAGCGATGAAGAACGGCGCCTCGCCGATGAACAGGTGGCGCGCGCCGGCCGGCAAATGGGGCGGCAGCTCGAAACCGAGGGGCTCAAAGAACTGCTCTATCGCAACACCGAAAACCCGCGGTGGGAGGTCGTCGCCAACCGCTGCCTGACCTGCGCCAACTGCACGATGGTCTGTCCCACTTGTTTCTGCACCACCGTGGAAGACGTAACTGACTTGCAGGGCGAACACGCTGAGCGCTGGCGCAAATGGGATTCCTGCTTCACGATGGATTTTTCCTATATCCACGGCGGCAGCGTGCGGCCCTCCTCCAAGGCGCGCTACCGCCAATGGCTGACTCACAAACTGGCCAGTTGGATCGACCAGTTCGGCACCTCCGGCTGCGTCGGCTGCGGCCGTTGCATCACCTGGTGCCCGGTGGGAATCGACCTCACCGCCGAGGCGCGGGCGATACGCGAAAGTGAGACAACCTGAGTGAACCGGCCCGGCCTCGAACTGGTGCCGCCGCCGGAAACGCTGCCGGCGAGGGGTGACCGGCAACCGATCCTGCGGGTACGGATTAACGATACGACGAGGGAGAACCATGGAAACACTCGAACCGATTCTTGCGGAACATCCCTTCTTGAAGGGCATGACCCCGGAGCAGTTGCATTTGCTGGTCGGCTGCGCCTCCAACGTACGCTTCGATCCGGGCCAGTACATCTTTCGGGAGGGTGAGGAGGCCAATCAGTTCTACATTGTGCGCCAGGGCAAAGTGGCGCTGGAGATCGTGACCCCGCAGCGCGGCTCGATCATCATCGACACCCTGGCCGATGATGAAGTGCTGGGGTGGTCCTGGTTGCTGCCGCCGTATCACTGGCATTTCAACGCGCGTGCGCTCGAGCTGACGCGCGCCATTGCGCTGGACGGCAAGTGCCTGCGCACCAAATGCGAGAGTGACCACGATTTGGGCTATGAATTGTTGAAGCGTTTCGCGAATCTCATCGAGCAGCGGCTGCAGGCCACGCGGTTGCAGCTTTTGGATCTCTACGGCAGTTGACACGGCTGCCAGTTCGGGCCCTGCCGTCGCTGGCCCCGGCCGCTTTGCAGGCGGGGCAACGGTAGCGCGCCGCCCATGAGTGCGCCGGCGCGCGCGGCGGGTCAGAGTGAGGAATTCTATGTCTGAGGCAATCTCCAATCCCATGCTGTCGCATCCTTATTCGATTCGACAGGTACGCAAGGAAACGCCCGATACCTTTACGCTCGAGCTCGATCCCGGCAACGGCTACCCCAGCCAGGCCTTCGCGCCCGGGCAATTCAACATGCTTTACATCTTTGGCGTGGGCGAGATTCCAATCTCGATCAGCGGGGATCCGACCCAGCCCCTGCCGCTGGTGCACACCACCCGCGCGGTCGGCGTTGTGACCAACGCCATGCGCGAGCTTAAGCGCGGCCAGGCGCTGGGCGTGCGCGGCCCGTTCGGCACGCACTGGCCGGTGGAAGAGGCAGAGGGGCAGGATGTCGTCATCGTGGCCGGCGGCATCGGCCTGGCGCCCCTGCGGCCGGCAATGTACCGTATTCTCGCGGAGCGCGAGAAATTCGGCAAAGTCGTGCTGCTCTACGGCGCGCGCACCCCCAGTGACATTCTCTTCCGCCGCCAGCTCGAGCAGTGGCGGGCGCAGTTCGATTTGGAAGTGTACGTCAGCGTCGATCGTGCCACCGGCACGTGGCGGGGCAACGTCGGCGTGGTCACCAAGTTGATTCCCAAAGCGCCGTTTGATCCACGCAACACGGTGGCGTTCGTCTGCGGTCCGGAAGTGATGATGCGCTTCACCGTCGCCGAGCTGGAGAAACGCGGCGTGCTCTCCCAGCAAATCTTCGTCTCGATGGAGCGCAACATGAAGTGCGGCATCGGCTTGTGCGGCCACTGTCAGTTCGGCCCGAGCTTCGTCTGCAAAGACGGCCCGGTTTTCCCCTACACCGCGGTGAAGGATTTGATGACCAAGTGGGAGATTTGAAATGGCGGATGCAATCACCAAGAAACAAGCCTCCATCGCGCGGAGCAAACCCAAACTCGCCGTGTGGAAATTCTCCTCCTGTGACGGTTGTCAGTTGAGTCTGCTGGACTGCGAGGACGAGTTGCTGGCGGTGGCCGGCGCAGTCGACATTGCCAATTTTCCCGAAGCCTCGCGCGCGGTGGTGAAGGGGCCTTATGATCTTTCGCTGGTGGAAGGCTCGATCACCACGCCGCATGACGCCGAGCGGATTCATCAGGTCCGCCGCGTTTCCAAACATCTCGTCACCATTGGCGCGTGCGCCACCGCCGGCGGCATTCAGGCGTTGCGCAATTTCAAGGACGTGCGCGAATTCATCACGGTGGTCTATGCCACTCCGAGCTACATCGAGACGCTCAACAAGTCCACGCCCATTGCCGATCATGTATTCGTTGATTTCGAGCTGCGCGGCTGCCCGATCAACAAGCTGCAACTGGTCGAGGTGATCAGCGCCATTCTCAATCACCGCAAGCCCAACGTGCCGCGCTACAGCGTGTGCCTGGAATGCAAGCGCCGCGCCACGGTTTGTGTGATGGTGGCGCAGGGCGTTCCCTGCCTGGGGCCGGTGACCCAGGCGGGTTGCGGCGCGCTCTGCCCGGCATACGATCGCGGCTGCTATGCCTGCTTCGGCCCCAAGGAAACGCCGAACACCGAGTCGTTGAGCACGAGATGGGCGCAGATGGGTGTTTCGCAAACCGGGCTGGTGCGTGCGTTTCGCGGATTCAATGCCTATGCCGAAGCTTTTCGCAAGGAGAGTGAGGCGCATGAGGGCCGGCTGGCCGGCGCGTGAGGCCGGCGCTGCCGCTTCGCGATGCCATGTGATGAACAGGCCGATGCATACCACAGGAATGGAACTGCCATGGCGATGAAGACGAAAACGATCAAAGTAGACTATCTCGCGCGCGTGGAGGGCGAGGGCGCGCTGTTTGTGAAGATCAAGGATAATGCCGTCTCCGAAGTCAAGTTTAGAATCTTCGAGCCGCCGCGCTTTTTTGAAGCCTTTCTCCGCGGCCGGCATTATTCGGAAGCGCCGGACATCACCGCGCGCATTTGCGGCATTTGCCCGATCGCCTATCAGATGAGTTCGGTGCACGCGATGGAAGACGCCTTCGGGGTGACGGTGAACGGCGGCTTGCGCGCGCTGCGCCGGCTGTTGTATTGCGGCGAATGGATCGAAAGCCACGCCCTGCACGTCTACCTGCTGCATGCCCCGGATTTTCTCGGCTATGCCGACGCCATTCAGATGGCGAAAGACCATCCTGCGGCGGTGCAGCGCGGCTTGCAGTTGAAAAAAATTGGCAACGATCTCGTCACCCTGCTCGGCGGCCGCGAGATTCATCCCATCAATGTGCGCGTCGGCGGCTTCTACAAGGCGCCGGAACGCGCGGAGTTGGAGAAGCTCGCCGAAAAGTTGAAATGGGCCCGCGACGCCGCACTGGCCACCATCGAATGGACCGCCACCCTGGACTATCCTGACTTTGAGCAGGACTATGAGTTCGTGGCCCTGCGCCATCCTGAGGAATATCCCTTCAATGAAGGCCGGCTGGTTTCCAACAAGGGCCTGGATATCGCGGTGCGCGATTACGAAAACCACTTTGTCGAAGAACACATGCAGCATTCCAATGCGCTGCATTCCCTGGTGCGCGCGCGCGGCGCCTATTTTGTCGGACCGCTGGCGCGCTACAATCTCAATTTCGACCGCCTCACCCCGCTCGCCCAGGAAGCGGCGTTGGGCGCCGGCCTCGGCCGGGAGTGCCGCAATCCCTTCAAGAGCATCATCGTGCGCAGCGTGGAAACGCTGTATGCCTGTGAAGAAGCCCTGCGCCTGATCGCCGAGTACGAAAAGCCCGCCCACCCTGCAGTGAATCTGCATGCCCGCGCCGGCAT
>JBBIKM010000016.1:26325-36914 GCA_037445455.1 bacterium
GATTCATGACGCGAAGATCGTGCCGCCCACCTCGCAAAATCAAAAGACGATTGAAAGCGATCTGCGACGGTTCGTGGCGGCTCATCTCGACCTTTCACACGAGCAATTGACCTGGCAATGTGAGCAGGCCATTCGCAACTACGATCCTTGTATTTCGTGCGCCACGCATTTCCTGAAATTGGAGGTGGTGCGCGAGTAGCTTCCCGGCCGGATCGCGGCCGTCTCCAATTCGATCATTCCGCTCCGGGTGGGGCAGCGCCCCCGCCTTTTCATCTCCATGACGAAATTGCGGCGGTCCGCAGGCCGGCGTTTGCCGGCAGGCGGCGGCCTGCGCCCGCAGACTGGTGTGCGCACCGGTGTGGCGGATGGGTGACTGCCGGGGAGGGGCTCAGCTTCGGCTGAACCGCGCTTTGCAAGACTTCGAGAGTCGTGGACACTCTGAGAATGGTAATGCAATGGCCAGGCCGTTGCCGGAGCATTCTGTCCAAGGGGCGCGATTGTGGACGGACGGCAGCGCGTAAGGCCTCCAGTTTTCGGACCGACGATAACGACATTGAGAACAACCAGGACTGGCTATGTATCTGGAATTCGGCAAGATTTCACCTCCCTCTGATGACAAGCGCTGGCGCATCGTGGAGGCCGCCATGCGGCGCCACGGCAACAATCGCCGCGCTTTGATTGAAACCCTGCACTCGCTGCAGGAGGCCTTTGGCTACTTGGATGAAGAAGCGCTGCAATTCATTGCCCGCTCGCTGCGGGTGCCCATGAGTCAGGTGTATGGCGTTTCGACGTTCTATCACTTTTTCACACTCAAGCCGCAGGGCCGCCATACCTGCGTGGTGTGCACCGGCACCGCCTGCTACATCAAAGGCGCCCCCCACATTCTCACGGCTCTCGAACAAAACTACCACGTGAAGCCGGGCGAAACCACTGCCGATGGCGAGCTTTCGCTGTTGACCGCGCGCTGCCTTGGCTCATGCGGTTTGGCGCCGGCTGCAGTTTTTGACGGCACGGTCGCCGGCAAACTCACTCCCGCGGAATCGCTCGACCGGATACGGAGGTGCATGGATCATGCTGCTTGATGAACTCAAAGAAACCGCGGCCGCAGAACAGGAAGCGCAGCAGCAGTACCAGCATCGCCTGCAGGTCTGCGTGGCCGCTGGCTGTGTTTCCTGCCAGAGCGATGCGCTGCTGGCCTCCTTGCAGGCGGAAGTCAAACAGCGCGGCCTGCAGCAGACTTGCCAGGTGAAAGGCGTGGGCTGCATGGGGCTGTGTTCCGCCGGCCCGCTGGTTTCGGTGGAGCCGGCCGGATGGCTTTATCGCGGCGTGCAGCCGGAAGACGCGCCCGCCCTCGTGCAATCCCTGGCAGACGGCCCGATGACTCGGCTGATTTGCCCCACGAACCAGCCTTTCTTCCAGCGCCAGCTCAAAGTGGTGTTGGAAAACTCCGGCCGCATCGATCCCGAACACTTGGAAGACTATTTGGCGGTGGGAGGGTATGAGGCCCTGTTCACTGCCCTTACGGAAATGACGCCGGCAAACGTGATCGAGCAAGTGAGCCGCAGCGGCCTGCGTGGCCGCGGCGGCGCCGGATATCCCACCGGTTTGAAGTGGACCACCGTGGCCAAGGCCACCGCCGGCAACAAGTTTGTCATCTGCAATGCCGATGAAGGCGACCCCGGCGCATTCATGGATCGCAGCGTGCTGGAAAGCGACCCGCACCGGGTGCTGGAAGGCATGGCGCTGGCCGGCTATGCCGTGGGGGCGAGCCAGGGTTACATCTACGTGCGCGCCGAATATCCGCTGGCCATCAAGCGGTTGCGCACCGCCATTCGCCAGGCCGAACGCCTGGGCGTGCTGGGCAACAATCTGTGCGGCACCCGCTTCAGTTTTCACATCGATTTGCGCCTCGGCGCCGGCGCGTTTGTATGCGGTGAAGAAACCGCACTCATTGCCTCGATCGAAGGCAAGCGCGGCTCCCCGCGGCCACGGCCGCCCTATCCGGCGGAATCCGGCCTGTGGGAGGCGCCCACGTTGATCAACAACGTCGAGACGCTGGCGAGCGTGCCGGCCATTTTGCGCAAAGGCGCGGACTGGTACAGCGCCATCGGCACGGCCAAAAGCAAGGGCACGAAAGTGTTCGCGCTGGCGGGCCGCGTCAACAACACCGGCCTGATCGAGATTCCCATGGGCATGACCCTGCGCGAAATCGTCTATGAAATTGGCGGCGGCATCCCTGAGGGCAAACGGTTCAAGGCCGTGCAAACCGGCGGGCCTTCCGGCGGCTGCGTGCCGGCGCAATACCTCGACATGCCGGTGGACTACGAATCGCTGGCGCAACTGGGTTCGATCATGGGATCGGGCGGCATGATCGTGATGGACGAGACCTCCTGCATGGTGGACGTCGCCAAATATTTCATGGAATTTTGCATGACGGAATCGTGTGGCAAATGCGTGCCCTGCCGCGTCGGCACCGTGCACATGCACAATATGCTCAACCGCATTACCGCCGGCACCGCCGGTGACGACGAACTCGCCCTGCTCGAGGAGTTGTGTGATCTGGTGAAGAGCACGAGCCTGTGCGGCCTGGGCCAGACCGCACCCAATCCCGTGATCAGCACGCTGCACTATTTTCGGGACGAATACCTGAGTCATATTCACGACCAGGCCTGCGCCGCCGGTGTCTGCCGGATGAAAACCTGAAAGGAACGAACATGAGCACAACGGTTCGCATCAAAACCCTCAAAATAGACGGCCACGACATCGGCGCCCGCGAAGACGAAACCATCATGGCAGTGGCACGCCAGAACGGCATCGCCATCCCCGCCCTCTGCCATCTGGAGGGCTTGTCGGCAGTGGGCGCCTGCCGGATGTGCCTGGTGGAAATGAAGAACAGCCCCCGCCTGCTGCCGGCTTGCATCACGCGCGTGGAAGAAGGCATGGACCTGACCACCAACTCCGAACGTTTGATCAAGTACCGCCGCCGCATCCTGGAACTGCTGTTCTCCGAGCGCAACCACGTCTGTGCCGTGTGCGTCTCCAATGGCCATTGCGAGTTGCAGAATCTGGCGCAAAACCTGGGCATGACCCACGTCAACGTCCCTTATCTTTACCCGCGCCTGCCGGTCGATGCCTCGCATGATCGTTTTGTGGTCGATCACAATCGCTGCATTTTGTGCACGCGCTGCGTGCGCGTTTGCGATGAAATCGAAGGGGCACACACGTGGGACTTGATGGGGCGCGGCATTGGCGTGCGCGTCATCACCGATCTCAATCAACCCTGGGGTGAATCGGAATCCTGCACCGGCTGCGGCAAATGTGTGAATGTCTGCCCGACCGGCGCGCTGGTGGAGAAGGGCAAATCCGTCGCCGAGATGATGAAGCAGCGGCAGTTTCTGCCCTATCTCACCTTGATGCGGGAGGAACAACGATGAGCAAACCCTGTTTGGCTACGGTCTGGCTGGATGGCTGCTCCGGCTGCCACATGTCGTTCTTGGACATGGACGAGCGCTTGATCGACCTGGCGGAAAGAGTCGAGGTCGTTTACAGCCCGCTGGTGGATGGCAAAGACTTCCCCGAGATGGCGGACATCACCCTGGTGGAGGGCGCGGTCAGCAGCGTGGAAGATTTGGAGAAAATCAAACACATTCGCCAGCACACCCGGATTCTGGTGTCGCTCGGCGACTGTGCCGTCACGGCCAATGTGCCCGCCATGCGCAATGCGCTGGAGGTCGACAGGATGCTGCGTGAGGTTTATCTCGAGCATGTCGCCGGTCAGCCCCAGATTCCCAACCAGGTGGTGCCGGCGCTGCTGCCGCAGGCGCGGCCGGTGCATGAAGTGGTGAAGGTGGACGTCTTCGTGCCGGGCTGCCCACTGCCGGCCGACGCGATTTACCATCTGCTCACCGAGCTGTTGGAAGGCCGGCAGCCGGATTTGAGCGCGTTGACCCGTTTCGGCAAATGAAGCCTGTGAAAGGCCCATTGCGGCGCGCAGTCTGCCGGCTGCCGGCAAACCGGGCTGAGAAAAAAAAGTCGCGGTCGCGCTAATCTTTTCCGAGTGATATGATATGACCAGGCAAATCGTCATTGATCCGATCTCACGCATCGAAGGCCACGCCAAAATCACCATTCATTTGGATGAACAGGGCGTGGTACACAATGCCTATTTCCATGTGACCCAGTTTCGCGGCTTCGAGAAGCTGTGTGTCGGCCGGCCGTTCTATGAAATGCCCTCGCTGATGGCGCGCATTTGCGGCATTTGCCCGGTGAGCCATCTCATCGCCTCGGCCAAGGCCTGCGATGCGCTGCTCGCTGTCCGCATTCCGCAAACGGCGGACAAGCTGCGCCGCATTCTGAACCTCGCCCAGATCATCCAATCGCACGCGCTCAGCTTCTTTCATCTGTCCTCGCCGGATTTTCTGCTCGGCATGGACAGCGATCCCGCCAGGCGCAATCTCTTTGGCGTGATGCGGGCCAGGCCCGAGCTGGCGCGCGACGGCATTCGCCTGCGGCAATTCGGCCAGCAGGTCATCGAACTGCTGGGCGGCAAGCGCATTCATCCCGCCTGGGTGGTGCCGGGCGGTGTGAGCGAGCCGCTCTCCGTCGCGCACCGTGATCAAATTCTCGCCGGCCTGCCGGAATGCATCAGCATCGGCGAGCGCACGCTGCACTGGTTCAAAAGCCTGCTTGACAAGTATCGCGACGAGATCAAGAGCTTCGGCAACTTCCCCAGCTTGTTCCTGGGCCTGGTGAAACCGGACGGCCGCATTGCTTTCTATGAGGGCAAAATGCGCGTGGTGGATGCCGCCGGCAACGTGGTTGCCGACCAACTGGAGGCCGCCGCTTATCAGGCGCATATTGCCGAGGCGGTGGAGCCGTGGACTTATCTCAAATTTCCCTACTACAAGCCGCTGGGTTATCACGAGGGCATGTATCGCGTCGGCCCGCTGGCACGCCTGAACATTTCCGACCGCTGCGGCACCGCGCGCGCCGATCAGGAACTGGCGGAATTTCATGAGCTGCAACGCACCGCGGTGCTCAGCTCCTTCTATTTTCATTACGCCCGCCTGATCGAGATCTTGTTTGCCGTCGAGCGGCTGGAGCAAATTCTGACCGATCCCGAGATTCTCGACCGGCACGTGCGCGCCTTTGCCCGGCCCAACAGCAACGAAGGCGTGGGTGTGGCCGAAGCGCCGCGCGGCACGCTGATTCATCATTATCGCGTCGATGAAAACGGCTTGATCACCTGGGTCAACCTGGTGATCGCCACCGGCCACAACAATCTTGCGATGAACCGCGCGGTTCTGCAGGTCGCCAAACGTTACGTCAACGGCCAGCGCTTGTCCGAGGGCATGCTCAACCGCGTCGAAGCGGTGATTCGCGCCTATGACCCGTGCCTGAGCTGTTCCACGCACGCCGCCGGGCAGATGCCGCTGCGGATTCAACTTGTCAGCCCGCAGGGCAAAGTGGTTGACGAAATCCGGAGAGCTTAGCGCACTGTTGCCATGAAACTGTCCGGCCAAAAATTTTCGACCGCCCTGCCACGCAGCGCCACAGGCTCGTATTGCCTGCGTGAATCCCCGCGTGCTGCCGACAGACCGGAGGACGCGCGCGACACCATGCGCCCCCGGCCGCGGCAAGCTCCCGAGCCGTGTGTGTTGATCATTGCTTACGGTAATCCCCTGCGCGGTGATGATGGCGTCGCGTGGCACATTGCGGAGCAACTTGCGGCTGCGCAAGGCCAGTCCACTCTCAAAATCCTGACCCGCCACCAATTGACGCCCGAGTTGGCGGAAGCGATCAGCCAGGCGAATCTCGTCATCTTTGTGGATGCCAGCGTGGGCCAGCCACCCGGCACCATCTCCTGTGTGCCGGTCGGACCGGAGATGGCAGATCAGTTCTCGCATCGATTCGACCCGGCGAGTTTGATGTTCTGCGCGCGCGAGATTTACGGCTCGGCTCCGAAGGCACTCTTGTGCACCATTGCCGGCGAGGCATTCGGATATGAAGAAAGACTGTCTCCCACCATCTTGGCAGCAATGCCGAAGCTGCTGCAGCGCATTCGCGCCGTGATCGCCGCGCATGAGGAATCAAACTGAAAGCCGGGTTCTTGGCACAGGCCTGGCAGGAATGACAGGATCGATCATCCCTGACTTCAATGGGCCATTGTCGCCATGCTCGTCTGTGAGGGCAATCGCAGACGCAAACCAGCGAATTCCTCCCGCGGATTGCAAAGACCCAACCGGGATAGAGCTTTTCATCTGCCGGGTTGTCTCCCTCTGTCGGCGATTCGCTTTGCGTTGCTGTTGATGGGCTTTGGATTCATCAAGATTGCATCGCTGCAACAGGAGCAAGGGCTGGTTTGATGGGTGCCATCTCAGCCCAGCTTCCCGCGCGCTCCGGGTACGGGATGAGTTCCAGGCAAGAGGGAAAGTTCCTGTGGCGGGGACCCTCCGCAGAAGAACGGTGAAACACCTCAGCCGCGCTGGGCCGGCCGCTTCGGCGTGTGGACAACGTTGCGCCCCGATCCTGTAATTCCTGACGCCGACCAGCCGCAACCAAAAAGTTAATGTTCAATGGATAAGAGAACCCAACCGAAAATCCTTATCTGCCGGGTTTGCCATCCATTGGGAAAGTCCTTGCTTTTTTTGCAAAGATATCATTTGTAGGGACTACGCCAGTTTTCAGACAAGCTGAATACCTGGCCCTTCGGCCGGCTCAAAATTTTCCAGCGGAGAACCCAACAGTTGAGATTTTATCGGCGGGGTTCTTCTTTCGCTGGAAAAAAGTGAGAGCCATTTCCCAGGCTCGAAGAGCTTATCACCGATTGATCCTGTCAATTTCCCACGGCGCTTTGGGTGAAACGAGAGATGGCAAACGAACCGCAAACCGGCAAGCGTGCCTTGGTGATCGGCGTGGGCAATGAGTATCGCGGCGATGACGCGGTGGGCATTCTCCTCTGCCGGCGTCTGGCGGAACAGGCGCCGCAGCTTGCAGTGGCCGAGCACAATGGCGAAGGCGCGGCCCTGCTCGAAGCGTGGCAGGGAGCGGAGCTGGTGATCGTGATCGATGCCGTGCAATCCGGCGCACACGCCGGCAAGATCTTTCGCTTCGACGCCGCGGTGCAGGCCATTCCCACGCAGTTTTTTCACTATTCCACCCACGCCTTCAGCCTGGCCGAAGCGATTGAGCTGGGGCGCGCCTTGAATCGCCTGCCGCGCCATTTGATTGTCTACGGCATCGAAGGCAAAAACTTTACTGCCGGTGCGCCGCTCACCGCGGCCGTCGCGCAGGCGATGCCTGAGGTGCTGGCGCAGGTCATGCGCGACCTGCGCATGTTCGCGCCCGCCGACTAGCGGGAAATGCCCGTGCCGCTGCCATTGACTTTTTGCCCGCAGACTTTACCTTGAGCTTGTGACTGGAAGGTTATTCCAAGCAGATGAGCCTTGCGCCATGAACAATCCGACGGACGCCGCCCGCGACACCACGCACGACATTCTGCGCTATCAACGCCAGTCGCTGGAGGCGATTTTCCAGCCCAAGTCCATTGCCGTGATCGGCGCCACCGAGCGTCCCGGCAGCGTGGGCCGCGCGGTGATGTCGAATTTGCTGGGCGGCAAATTCGGCGGCGCTCTCTTTCCCGTCAATCGCCATCGCAAGACGGTGCTGGGTCTGCCGGCCCATCCCCAAGTGACGGCCCTTCCAAGTCCGGTTGATCTCGCCATCCTGGCAACGCCGGCGGAGACCGTGCCGGATCTGGTGGCAGAATGTGCGGAAGCCGGAGTGCGCGCCGCCATCATTCTGGCGGCCGGCTTTCGCGAGCGCGGTGCGGCAGGCGCGGCTTTGGAGCAACGCGTGTATGCTCAGGCCGGCGGCCGGCTGCGCATCCTGGGGCCGAATTCGTTTGGCGTGATGCAGCCCCACCTCAAGCTCAACGCGACTTTTGCGCGCGCGATGGCGCAGCCCGGCCACGTGGCTTTCCTCAGCCAAAGTGGCGCGCTGGGCGCGGCGATTCTGGATTGGAGCCTGCAGGCCAATGCCGGTTTCAGCGCGTTCATCTCCGTCGGCAGCATGCTGGACATCGGCTGGGGCGATTTGATCGATTATCTCGGCGATGACCCGCGCACCAAGAGCATCATCATCTACATGGAAACCATCGGAGACGCGCGTGCCTTCCTGTCCGCCGCGCGTGAAGTGGCTTTCACCAAGCCGATCATCGTGCTCAAGGCCGGCCACACGAGTGCCGCCGCGCGGGCCGCCACTTCGCACACCGGCAGCCTGGCGGGCAGCGATCGCGTCGTGGAAGCCGCTTTTCGACGCTGCGGCGTGCTGCGCGTCAACACCATTGCCGAGCTGTTTTACATGGCGGAGGTGTTGGACAAGCAGCCGCGTCCGCGTGGTCCACGGCTGACCATCCTCACCAACGCCGGCGGCCCGGGTGTGCTGGCCGCGGATGCGCTGCTGGCCAGCGGCGGCCGTCTTGCTCCGCTGGCCCCGGAAACCATCGGCCGCCTCGATGAGCTGCTGCCGGCACACTGGAGCCACGGCAATCCCATCGACATTTTGAGTGATGCCGACGCCGAACGGTATGCCCAAACCATCACAGTGGCGGCGCAAGATGCCACCAGCGAGGGCCTGTTGGTCATTTTGACGCCGCAGGCCATGGCCGATCCCACCACCACTGCGGAGTTGATCACGGCCCGCGCGACCGCCTTTGGCACGCCCATTCTCGCCAGTTGGATGGGCGGCGCCGAAGTGGCCAGCGGTGAGGCGATTCTCAATCGTGCCGGCATTCCGGTTTTTCCCTTTCCGGACACCGCCGCCCGCATGTTTGCCTACATGTGGCAATACACGGAGAGTTTGCGCGGCTTGTATGAAACACCCATGCTGCCGGCGCACGCGGACAACGGCGCCATTCAGCGCCAGCACGTCGTGGAGATCATCGCGAGCGCCCGGCAAAGCGGCCGGACTTTGCTCGACGAGGTGGAGTCCAAGAGCATTCTTGCTGCTTACGGCGTGCCGGTGGTGGCCACCCACGTCGCACGCAGCGAAGAGGCGGCAGTCGGTTTGGCGGAGCAACTCGGTTACCCGGTGGTGCTCAAGCTGCTGTCCAGCGCGGTAACCCACAAAACCGCAAGCGGCGGCGTGCGGCTGCATCTGCACGAGGCGGCGGCAGTGCGCCGGGCGTTTCGTGAGATTGCAGCGGCCCAGCACGCCGGCGGCCGCGCGTTTCAAGGCGTAACCGTGCAGCCCATGATTCCGCCGCCGGGCATTGAATTGATCCTGGGCAGCACCGTTGACCCGCAATTTGGTCCGGTGCTGCTCTTTGGCGCCGGCGGTTTGCTGGCGGAGGCCTTGCAGGACTACAGCCTGGCGCTGCCGCCGCTTACCACCACGCTGGCGCGTCGCATGATGGAACGCACGCGTATCTTTCAGGCATTGTTGCAGGCGGTGGAGCAGCACGCGCTCGATCTGGAAATCCTGACGCAAATGCTGGTGCGCTTGAGCTGGCTGGTGGTGGAGCATCCCGAGATCAAGGAGATCGAGGCCAATCCTCTTTTTGTTTCCGCTGGCCGGCTGCTCGCGCTGGATGCGCGTGTGCTGCTGCATGACGTCACGTTGCGGCCGGAACAATTGCCCGCGCCCGCCATCCGGCCGTATCCGCGGCAATACCAGAGTCCCTGGCAGTTGAAGAACGGCACACCGGTGTTGATTCGGCCCATCCGGCCGGAAGACGAGCCGCTGATGGTGGCTTTTCACCAGAAGCTCTCCGAGCGCACGGTTTATTTGCGCTACTTTCATTTGATCACGCTGACGCAGCGCATTGCGCATGAGCGCTTGACGCGCATTTGTTTCATCGACTATGATCGCGAGATGGCGCTGGTGGTCGAGCGCCGCACCGGCGACGGCGAGGGCCGCGAGATCATTGGCGTGGGGCGGCTGAGCCGATCCCACCGCGCCAGCGAGGCAGAGTTTGCCGTGCTGGTGAGTGACGAGTATCAGGGCCAGGGCCTGGGCACGGAGTTGCTGCGCCGGCTGCTGCAGATTGCGGCCGCGGAAAAGATTCGTCGTGTCTCTGCCGATATCCTGCCGGACAATGATGGGATGCAGCGTGTTTGCAGGAAACTCGGCATGCAAGTGCGCTTCGATCATGAGGAGCACGTGATCAAGACGTGGATCGACTTGCCGGCAGAGAAATGACGAATGGTGTGCGTCTGGAATTGCGGACTCGTGAGGACACGTTTCGGCAACGGCTTGGCCGTTGCATTGAAATCCTCAGATTTTCTCCGACGCTCAAAGTCTTGGAACCCTCGGCTCAGCCGAGGGTGAATCGTTTTCAGGAAGCCATGAAAGAGAGTGATCCCGCAACGGCTTGGCCGTTGCATTGAAATTTTCAGATTCTCCCCAACCTTTGGAGTTTTTGAACCCTCGGCTCAGCCGAGGGTGAATCGTTTTCAGGAAGCCATGAAAGAGAGTGATCCCGCAACGGCTTGGCCGTTGCATTGAAATTTTCAGATTCTCCCCAACCTTTGGAGTTTTTGAACCCTCGGCTCAGCCGAGGGTGAATCGTTTTCAGGAAGCCATGAAAG
>JBBIKM010000016.1:37014-59196 GCA_037445455.1 bacterium
TCCCCAACCTTTGGAGTTTTTGAACCCTCGGCTCAGCCGAGGGTGAATCGTTTTCGGGTAGCCATGAAAGAGAGTGATCCCGCAACGGCTTGGCCGTTGCATTGAAATCCTCAGATTTTCTCCGACGCTCAAAGTCTTGGAACCCTCGGCTCAGCCGAGGGTGAATCGTTTTCAGGTAGCCATGAAAGAGAGTGATCCCGCAACGGCTTGGCCGTTGCATTGAAATCCTCGGATTCTCCCCAACCCTTGGAGTCACTGAACCCTCGGCTCAGCCGAGCAACGCCTTGGCCGTTGCATCGAATTCCTCAGACTTTCCCCGACGCTCGAAGTTCTGGAACACTCGCCTCAGCCGAGGGTGCATCACTTTCGGAAATACACTGTCCCACCAGCCACTCCCTGTGGTTCAAGATTTGACTACCAATGGAATCCCGCTATTGCCTGCATTTGCTTTTCTGCCACTGACGAACACCTGGTGTGCTGCTACTCTTTTTTCTCACAGGGCACCGGTGGTGGTGTAGAATTCCTCCAACGTGAAATCCCTGGCATGACAGCAAAAACCGTTTTCAACAGGTTGAAACGACCAGACTGATACAAGCCGTTCTCGTCCATTTGATTGTTTCCATCTGTTGGCGACTTCCTTTGCGGCCGGTTCGCTTGCAATTCGGGCTCTTGACGCCACAAAGCGCTCGCTGGGGGGTGAACCAGAATCGCGAGGCTGCCGAACCTGCTCCGCCCTCGCTGCCCGCCGCCGCTTCCTTCCCCGGCGTTGACACGCTGCGCCAACTTTCGATTTATCAAGTAGCAATTCCCAATTGTGAGAATGGGGATAACTGGCTTTTGCAGGGTTGGGAATCGCGGGAGAAATCGCGTCAAAATCGCGGGTTAGCCCGGTAGAGCATCTCTCACAAATCAAATCAGTTAGGGCCGGAAGTCCAGGCCGGGCGTGGCGAGTTTTTTTCGGCATGGCGTTTGAAAGAAAGCAGGTGGGAACGTGGCACCTGCGAAATCCGCAGGAGGGGCCTGCACAGCAACCATCAACCAAAAAAGAGCTCACCATGGCAGAGATTCGCAAAGAAGGTCGTGCGCGCGGCATGGTTGTCATCAACGCGGAAGAATGCAAGGGCTGCGGCTTGTGCGTGGAAGTGTGCCCGCCTTCCGTGTTGAAAATCTCCGAAGCCCTCAATCGCATGGGCTATCATCCCGCCGAATACAGCGGCGTGGAATGCACCGGCTGCGGCGTTTGCTTCTATGTCTGTCCGGAGCCCGGTGCCATTACCGTCTACAAACGGGTGAGTGCCAAAGCGCCCGTGGCCGAAGAATAGCCCGTGTGGGCAAGTTCACTCTTCGGATCAGCAGGCCAGAACCAGAATCGTGAAATCAGGATCGCGTATGCAACTCATCAAAGGCAATGAGGCCGTGGTCAAGGCGGCGTTGCTCGCCGGGTGCCGCGCCTACTTTGGCTACCCCATCACGCCGGCGAGCGAGATCGCGGAAACCGCCGCGGAATACTTTCCCAAAGCCGGCGGCGTCTTTTTGCAGGCAGAGAGTGAAGTGGCCTCCATCAACATGCTCTTCGGCGCCGCCTCCACCGGCGTCCGCGCCATGACCGCCTCCTCCAGTCCCGGCATTTCCTTGATGCAGGAGGGCATCTCCTACGCTGCCGGCGCAGAGCTGCCCATGGTGATTGTGGACATCATGCGCGGTGGTCCGGGCCTGGGCAACATCGCGCCCGAGCAGGCGGACTATTTTCAAGTGGTCAAGGGTGGCGGCCACGGCAGTTACCGCGTGATCGTGCTGGCGCCCAACAGCGCGCAGGAAATGTGTGATCTCACCATGCTGGCTTTCGAGCTGGCCGATCGCTATCGCAATCCGGTGGTGGTGCTGGCAGACGGCTTCATTGGCCAGATGATGGAGCCGGTGAATTTTCCCATGCCGCTGACGCAGTTGCCGGAAAAGCCCTGGGCCGTGGCGGGCACGGCGGCGACGCGCGACAATCTGATCACCTCCATCGAACTGGTGCCGGAGGAATTGGAAGCACACGTGCGCCACCTGCACGAGAAGTATGAGACCATTGCCCGCGCCGAAGCACGCTATGAAGCCTATCGCCTGGAAAACGCCGAGATCGTGACCGTGGGCTACGGCATCGTGGCGCGGCTGCTGCGCACGGCGGTGGACCTGGCGCGCAGCCGCGGTATCCCCGTCGGTTTGCTGCGGCCGATCACGCTTTGGCCCTTTCCCAACAACAAGATCGATGAGCTGACCGATCACACTTACGGCTTTCTCGTGTGTGAATTGAGCATGGGCCAGATGGTGGAAGATGTCCGGCTGGCGGTGAATGGCTGCGTGCCGGTGCAGTTTTACGGCCGTTCCGGCGGCATGGTGCCGACGGCCGAAGAGCTGCTACAACAAATCGAGCGCTTCTGGAAGGAGCTGGACTTGGGAGACGGTTGAGACCGGTGTGCCTTCAGCCGTTTTTGGCAAGAAGAAGCAAAACGTGAGGAGCATCTGTCAAGAGGCCGGGACGATATGAACCAGGCAGAGTTTGATGCCAGGCCCGGCAGGCCCGGCCAATGGTCGTACGAACTTGAAGCTGACGGATGCTCCTAATTCTTTCCTGAGGAGAATGCCATGAGTACCAATGAAAAAGAACTGCAGCCCGGCTATGAATGGGAACTGGATTTTCACTGTGAGCGCTGCGGCACCACGCATGATCTGATTTTCGACAAAACGGCGGAAAAGATGTACTGTGCCCGCTGCCTGCGGTTCGTGCATGGCGGCGGCCAGGCCCAGCCGGATTCTGCGGACTTCCAGGAGTGAGTCTGCGCCGCCGGGGCCAGGCCGGTGTTCTGAAAGCAACGAATGAATTTGCAAAAATCTATTTGGAGAGAGAATCATGGAAGCCACCGTTTTGCGCCGGCCGGAATCATTCTACGAGGTTTTCGACCGGAAGCCCGGCGCCAACAAAACCTCCACCCATTATTGTCCCGGTTGCGGCCACGGCACGATCCACAAGCTGATCGCCGAAGCAATGGATGATTTCGGCATTGCGGACCGCACCGTGTTCATCTCTCCCGTGGGCTGCTCGGTGTTCGCTTACTACTACATGAAATGCGGCAATATCCAGGTGGCGCACGGCCGCGCGCCGGCCGCGGCGACCGGCGTCCGGCGGTCGCTGCCCAACAGCATCGTCATCAGCTATCAAGGCGACGGCGACCTGGCGGCCATCGGTGGCAACGAAATCCTGCACGCGGCCAATCGCGGCGAAAATATCACCGTGATCTTTGTGAACAACGCCATCTACGGCATGACCGGCGGCCAGATGGCGCCCACCACGCTGATCGGCATGAAAACGACAACCACGCCCTATGGCCGCTCGGTCGGCAACGAGGGTTTTCCGCTGCGGGTATGTGAGCTGCTCGCCTCATTGCAAGCGCCGGCCTATCTCGAGCGCGTGGCGGTCACCGATGCCAAAAATGTAATGTCCGCGCGGCGCGCCATTCGCAAGGCAATTCAGTATCAAATCGAGGGCCGCGGCTTCTCGCTCGTCGAGTTGCTCGCCACCTGTCCCACCGGCTGGAACTTGACGCCCACGGCAGCCAAGAAGTGGCTGGTGGAAAACATGCTGCCGGTCTTTCCGCTGGGCGTGTTTCGCGACAAGAAAGAAAAGCCGGCCTCGCTGCCGCCCACCAACGGCGAATTCAAGGCCGCCGCGGATCTGCGTCGTGTGCTCGATATTCCTGCCGAGCGCGACACGAAGTGGCAGGCGCCGCCCGCGGCCGGCCAGGAGCTGAGTCCCCGCATGAAAATCGCGGGTTTTGGCGGGCAGGGCATTCTGTTCATGGGCGTGATGCTCGCTGAGGCCGGCATGCGCACCGGCCGCCATGTGAGTTGGTTGCCAAGTTACGGCCCGGAGATGCGCGGCGGTACGGCCAACTGCCACGTCATCATCTCCAGGGAGAGGATCGGCTCGCCGCTGGTCTCGGAAACAGACGTGCTGATCGCGATGAACCGGCCTTCGCTTGAGAAATTTCAACCGGAGGTTCGGCCGGGCGGGCTGGTGCTGTACAATCGCTCGCTGATCTCCGGTGTTTCCCTGCGTGATGATCTGCAGGTCGCGGCGATTCCCGCAACCGAAATTGCGGATGAGATCGGCAATACCAAAGTCGCCAACGTCGTGATGCTGGGCGCTTACCTCGAACTGTCGAAGCTGTTGCCCGAGGAGGTGGTTTTGGCCGTGCTCAACCAGAAGGCCAAGTCCCGGCCGGGCCTGGCGGAGTTGAACGCCAAGGCTCTGGCCGCGGGCCAGAGTTTTGTTCGCAATAGCGTCCTGCGGCGCGAGACCTAGCCGGAGAGACCGGCGCTGCGCATGCCGGCGCAACGACACACGCATTTCGGCGGAGGTGCGCCATGATACTCGAGATGTCCGTGAGTGAGTTGGAGCTGCTGCAGCGCATCGTGCGGCAGTATTACATGAATTTGCGCGAAGAGATTTATCACACCGACTCCTCGCTTTTCAAGGATGATCTGAAAACGGAGAAGGCGGAGATCGAAGCGCTGCTGGGCAAAATCGAAGCGGCCACGCGCGCGGCTGCCACGGCCTGAGCCGGCCGCACGCGCAGTCCGCTGTCTGCACTCTGTCCACCAAGAGGGGCGCGGCGGTGCGCCCAGTCCAGCGCGTGAAAGACCGGCAAACCGCGTTCGCTCAATCAGCCAACAACCAACAACCAACAACCAACGACCGACGACCAACGACCAACATAAGGCTGTCATGATCATCGGTATTCCCAAAGAAAGCTGGCGCGACGAACACCGCGTGGCTCTGGTTCCCGCCGGCGTCTATGCGCTTGTCAAGGCCGGACAGAAGGTGGTGGTGGAGACCGGCGCCGGATTGGGCTGCGGCATTACCGATCAGATTTATGATGAAGCAGGCGCTCAGATGGCGTTCAGCGCCGGCGCAGCGCGGACTTGATGCCCGAGGACGCGACGCTGCAGCTCGGCATCGGCGAGATTCCCGGCGCCGTGTTGCACTATCCCGGCAACAAGAAGGATCTCGGCATTCACACCGGGATGGTGAGCGACGGCGTGGTGGGATTGCTCGAGCAGGGCGTGATCAACAATGAGAAGAAGACGCTGCCTCGCGGCAAGGTGATTCTCGGCTTCGTGCTGGGCACGCGCCGGTTGTACGATTTCATCCACAACAACCCGGTGTTCGAGTTTCACCCGAGCAGCGACACGAACGACCCGTTTATCATCAGCCGCAACGACAAGCAGGTGGCCATTAATTCCGCGCTCGAGGTCGATCTCACCGGCCAGGTGTGCGCCGATTCCATCGGCTACCAATTCTATAGTGGCATCGGCGGCCAGGTGGATTTCATCCGCGGTGCCGCGCGCAGCAAGGGCGGCAAACCCATCATCGCCCTGCCCTCGACTGCCAGGGACAGCAGCGTCAGCCGCATCGTGCCGCACCTGCAGGAGGGCGCGGGCGTGGTGACTTCGCGGGGCGACGTGCACGACGTGGAGACCGAGTACGGCGTGGCTTATCTTCACGGCAAAACCGTGCGCGAACGCTGCCGCGCCCGGATCAATGTGGCGCACCCGAAATTCCGCGAGCAACTGCTGGCTTTTGTCAAAACAAGAAGATGGTTGTAGGCATTATCCGTTGATCAACTCTTAATTGGCACACGGTGGCGGCGGCCGACTGCCGGCAAATGCCGGCGCGCCCTCCACGTCCGCCGTGGTCGAGGGAAGCAAAAATGGTTACCAAAGAATCAGCCCTTCGCTATCACAGCGAAGGCCGCAAGGGCAAGATCGAGGTGGTCTCGACCAAGCCGTGCGTCACGCAAAATGATTTGTCGCTGGCCTACACGCCGGGGGTTGCCGAACCCTGCCGCGAAATCCACCGGGACGGCGAAAAAGTCTGGGAATACACCTCGCGCGGCAACCTGGTCGCCGTGGTTTCCAACGGCACGGCCGTGCTCGGCCTCGGTGATATCGGCGCCGCCGCCGGCAAACCGGTCATGGAAGGCAAGGGGGTGCTGTTCAAGCGCTTCGCGGATGTCGACGTCTTCGACATCGAGCTGGATACGCACGATCCGCAGGAGATCATCAAGGCGGTTAAGCTCATGGAGCCAACCTTTGGCGGCATCAATCTCGAAGACATCAAGGCGCCGGAGTGTTTTCTCATCGAGGAAACCCTGAAGCAGACGATGAAGATCCCGGTGTTCCATGACGACCAGCACGGCACCGCCATTATCTCGGGCGCGGCGCTGCTCAACGCGCTGGAGTTGGTGGGCAAGGAGATCAGCAAGGTGAAGGTGGTGTTCAACGGCGCCGGCGCTTCCGGCATTGCCTGCGCGAACTACTATCTCAGCCTGGGCGTGGCACGGCAAAATCTCATCCTGTGCGACACCAAGGGCGTGGTCTACGCCGGCCGCAAGGAGAACATGAATCCCTACAAGGCCAAATTGGCGGCGGAGACCAAGGCCCGCACGCTCGCCGAAGCGATGGCGGGCGCGGACGTTTTTGTCGGCCTCTCCGGCCCCAACATGGTCACCCAGGAGATGGTGAAGTCGATGGCGAAGGATCCGGTGATTTTTGCCATGGCCAATCCTGATCCGGAGATCACCTATGAAGACGCGATGGCGGTGCGCAGTGATCTCATCATGGCCACCGGCCGGTCGGACTATCCCAATCAAGTCAACAACGTGCTGGGTTTCCCGTTCATCTTCCGCGGTGCGCTGGATGTGCGCGCCACCGCCATCAATGAAGAGATGAAGCATGCCGCCACTCGCGCCCTCGCCGAACTGGCGAAAGAACCGGTGCCCTATGCGGTGATCAAAGCCTATCGCCTGCAGAATCTCAAATTCGGCCGCGATTACATTATCCCCAAGCCTTTTGATCCACGCGTGCTGCTGTGGGTGGCGCCCGCGGTGGCGAAGGCCGCCATGGAGAGCGGCGTGGCGCAAAAGCAGATCGATCTGGAGAAGTACCGCGAAGAGCTGGAAGCCCGGCTGGGTTTCTCGCGCAAGTTCATGCGGGTGATGATCAACAAGGCCAAATCCGCGCCCAAGCGCATAGTCTATCCCGAAGGCGATTTCCCCGCGATTTTGAAGGCTTGCGAAATCATTCTCGACGAGGGCATGGCGCATCCCATCCTGCTCGGTGATGAGCAGGTGATTCAGAACCGCATCGCGGAGATGCACCTGCATTTGCACGGCGGCGTTGAAATCGTCAACCCGCTCACTTCCCCCAAACTGGTGCCTTATGTGGATCGCTTCTATGAGATGCGCAAACGCAAGGGCGTGACGCGGCGCGAGGCGGAGGAGCTGATGCGGCATCGCAACTATTTTGGCCCGATGATGGTGCACCTCGGCGAAGCCGACGGCCTGGTCGCCGGCATTACCAAACACTATCCCGAAACCCTGCGGCCGGCGTTGCAAATCATCAAGCTGCGCGACGGCGTTTCCAAGGTCGCGGGCTTGTATGCCATGGTCTTCAAGGAAGGCGTCTATTTCATCGCAGACGCCACCGTGAACATCGATCCCAGTGCCGAGGATTTGGCCGAGATTGCCATGCTGGCGGCCAAGGAAGTGCGGCGGTTCAACATCGAGCCGCGCGTGGCCCTGCTCTCGTTTTCCAATTTCGGCAGCGTGCGGCATCCGCAGGCGCAAAAGGTGCAGGACGCGCTCGCCATTCTGCGCCACCGGGCGGTGGATTTCGTGGTGGACGGCGAAATGCAGGCCGACACCGCCGTCGTGCCGGAAATTGTCGAAGAATTCTATCCCTTCTGCCGCATCAAGGGCGGCGCCAACGTGCTGATCTTCCCGGACTTGATCAGCGGCAATGTGACCTATAAGCTGCTGCAGCGCCTCGGCCACGCGGAAGCCATCGGCCCGGTGCTGATGGGCATGAAGAAGCCGGTGCACGTTCTGCAAATCGGCAGCATGAGCGAGACGGATGTGGTCAACATGACCGCGATTGCGGTGGTGGACGCCCAAATGCTCGGCAAAGAAGGCTGAGACGGACGCAGCAGGTGAGTCGCCCCCGGCACCTGCCGGGGTTTCCGGCAGGCGCAGGCATTTGCCTGTGCCTGGTCAGTCCCGGAGCGGCCGGCCGGTTTGCCGGCCGCGTCTCGCCGCCGACTCCTGTCTCATGAGATTGACCAGGGCATTTTTCCTTCTGCTTGCGTGAGGCGCGGGCGTTGCAGTCGGGAGGGAAGTGGCGGCTGGCCGGAGGAGTGGATTGATCAAAATCAAACTGCGATCTTCTGCCTTGTCGGGCAGCGGCCCGTGTGGTGCGCTTTGCGCCTTGCTCAGGAGCGAGTCATGACATTCCAGCAAAAGTACCGCTATCTTTTCGGCCCGGTGCGCTCCCGGCGCCTGGGCCTCTCGCTCGGCATCGATATCGTGCCGAACAAGACCTGCACGTTCAATTGCGTCTACTGCCAGCTCGGACGCACCACCCATCAGACCATTCTGCGGGAAGAATATGTGCCGGCCAATGAGGTGATGACCGAGCTGGCGGATTTCCTGGAATATGACGGCCGCGCCGATTATGTGACTTTTTCCGGTTCGGGCGAGCCGACCTTGCACCGCAAGCTCGGCGAGATGATCGTACGCGCCAAACGCCTGACCAATATCCCGGTGGCAGTGCTCACCTGCAGCGCCTTGATGCACGACGCGCAAGTGCGGCACGAGTTGGCGCAGGCGGACGTGATTTTGCCCTCGCTCGACGCCGCTTCGCCCCGCACGTTTTATGCCGTCAACCGGCCGCACGGCCGTTTGTATCTCGCCGAAATCATCAACGGCCTCCGCCAGTTTCGGGCGGAATTCTCCGGCAAGATCTGGCTGGAGATCATGCTGGTGAAAGGCGTCAATGATGATGAAGAGGAGATTGCGCTCTTGCGCCGCGCGATCGCCGAGATCCAGCCGGACAAGGTTCATCTCAACACCGTGGTGCGGCCGCCGGCCGAAGACGAAGCCCAGGCGCTTTCTGACGAGGAATTGTACGCCGTGCAGGCCCGGCTCGGCCCGCCCGCGGAAGTGATTGCAGAGCGCCGCACCGCGCCGCGCCTGTCACTCGACAGCCGCCTGATCTCCGAAGCCGTAAATCTCATCGCCCGCCATCCCATGACACTCGAAGAGATTTCCCACTACATGAACTGCAAGCCGGAGATCATCGCACTCATGCTGAAGGGCCTGACCGATTCCGGCGAGGTGGAGGCGCGTACGCATCGCGGCCAGGTTTTTTATATGGCGCTCGCCGGCGAGAAGGCCGGCGCTGTGGCAAGACATGCTGACGAAAATCTTCAGCCCTAACCCCGCCGGAGGTGCCCGCCATGCGAACGATCATTGAACCTTTTCGCATCAAAATGACCGAGCCCATTCACCTGCCTTCGCACGAGCAGCGCGTGCAGAAGCTGGCCGACGCGCATCATAACGTGTTTCTGTTGGAGGCCGCCGATTGCCCCATCGATTTGCTGACCGACAGCGGCACCGGCGCGATGTCCACCGAGCAGTGGGCAGCTTTGATGCTGGGCGACGAGAGCTACGCCGGCAGCAAATCCTGGAAGCGATTTGAAGCCACCGTCCGGCAGATCACCGGCATGAAGCACGTTTTCCCCACGCATCAGGGCCGCGCCGCAGAAGGCATTCTCGCACAAACCCTGCTCCGGCCTGGCGACATTATTCCCAACAACAGCCACTTCGACACCACCCGCGCCCACATCGAATTTGTGCACGCGCAGGCCGTCGATTTTTTGTGCCCGGAAGGACTTCACACGACTCTCGAAGCCCCGTTCAAGGGCGACATGGATCTGGCCAGGCTGGAGCAATGCCTCGAGGAGCATGGCCGGGCGAAGATCCCCTTTTGCATGATCACCGTGACCAACAACACCGGCGGCGGCCAGCCGGTGTCCATGGCCAACATCCGCGCGGTGAAGGGGCTGCTGCAGAGATACGGCGTGCCGCTGGTGATCGATGCCTGCCGCTTCGCGGAGAATGCCTACTTTATTCACGAGCGCGAGCCGGGCTACCGCAGCAAGACCCTGCTGGAAATCGCCCAGGAGATGTTTTCCTATGCGGATGCCGCGACCATGAGCGCCAAGAAAGACGGCCTCGCCAACATCGGCGGGTTTCTGGTTTGCAATGATGAGCAGTGGGCCGAGGGCTTTCGCAATGCCCTCATTTTGCGCGAGGGGTTTCCGACCTATGGCGGCCTGGCCGGCCGGGATTTGGAAGTGATTGCAGTGGGCTTGATGGAAGCACTCGATTATGACTATCAAGTCTATCGTCACGCCACCGTCGAATACATGGGCCACCGCTTGCAAGAGATCGGCATCCCGCACGTGCGACCGGTGGGCGGCCACGCCGTTTTCCTCGACGCCAAAGCCATGCTGCCGCATGTGCCGCCGCTGCAGTATCCCGGCATTGGGCTGGTCAATGAATTGTATCTCGAAGGCGGGGTGCGGGCGGTCGAGATTGGCAGCGTGATGTTCGGGCGCTTCGACAAGTCCGGCCGCGAACTGCCTGCGCCACTGGAGTTGGTGCGCCTCGCCTTTCCGCGCCGGGTTTACACGCAAAGCCATTTTGACTACGTCCTTGAAGTGTTGGAGGCCGTGTGGCGTCAGCGCGACAAAATTCCAGGCTATCGCATCTGCTATCAACCCAGATTCCTTCGCCATTTTACCTGCCATTTTGAGCCGCTTGCTTGAAGCGCTC
This sequence comes from bacterium, assembly GCA_037445455.1. Classification (GTDB taxonomy): domain Bacteria; phylum Zhuqueibacterota; class Zhuqueibacteria; order Zhuqueibacterales; family Zhuqueibacteraceae; genus Coneutiohabitans. Next base: position 47,733 of record JBBIKM010000016.1, read on the forward strand.
TGCCTTGGACAAGCCGGCCCCACCGTTTTGCCTTCCGCCTTGGCGCGGCCATGGCCAAGACCGCGATGACGGACTGCGCTCAGCGAAGCCGGACAACCTGAAGGGTTCTCTCGAATTTGCAACATTGCAAAAGCCCGGCTCTTGATTCCCAATTTCGGAAATCGAGATCCGACGCTTGCAGTTTAAGTGCAAATAAAACAGCAGGGGCAAAGCAGGGCCGCAGGGCATAGTCCTTGCCTAACATGCCCGAGGCGGGGCAGAAGCTGCAACCCAGATTGGACTCGAACCACAGCCGTGATTGATTTGTTATGACAATCCCTGGTCACTCATTTGTGTGAGGAGAGAATATGGCGCGCAAGGCAATGTTGATTGATATCACGCTCTGTGTCGGTTGCGGGCTGTGCCGTGATGCCTGCAAAGAACAGAATGGGCTGCCCGCCGGCGAAGAAACCAAACTCAACGCCAACGCCTACACCGTCGTGCAGGATCATGGCAATGATGTGTTTGTGCGGCGGCTGTGCATGCACTGTGAGGTGCCCACCTGCGTCTCCGTTTGCCCGGTGGGCGCTTTCACCAAAACCGCGGACGGCCCGGTGCTGTACGATGAATCCAAGTGCATCGGCTGCCGCTACTGTATGCAAGCGTGTCCCTATCAAGTGCCCACTTACACCTGGGATCAAGTCGCGCCGCGCGTGCGCAAGTGCATCTTCTGCCACACGCGCCTGGCGGAGGGCCTGCCGACGGCCTGCGCCGGAGCCTGTCCCACCGGCGCCACCATCTTCGGAGACCGCGAAGAGTTGATCGCGGAAGCGCAGCGCCGTCTGCGCGAAGAGCCGGAGAAATACGTCAATCACATCTACGGCCTCAATGAGGCCGGCGGCAGCTCGGTCTTCTTTCTCTCGGCCATTCCGTTTGAGCAATTGGGCTTCCCCAACAATCTGCCCGATCATCCGTTGCCGATGCTGACCTGGAACGCGCTCTCGAAGATTCCGAACATCGTGGCCGTGGGCGGCACCGCGCTGTATGGCTTGTGGTGGATCATCAATCGCCGCGATGAGGTGGGCAGGCTGCAGGCGAAGCTGAAAGAAATGGAGGATAGAAAAGAATAGCCGCTCTCGCCCACCTTGCCGGAGCATCACTTCTGCGGCAAGCTTGAAGGAGTAAGTGCCGGTTTGACAGAGGTTCCGCCTCGGTGGCGTCGAGGCCTTTGCAGGATTCCTCTGAAACCAAATCCAACATTCGGATATCCCACGGCATGACCCGTGATTCCGCATTTTGACCGATTGAAGGAAGTGAGCTTATTATGAAAAAGCTTCTTGGACATTTGACCTTCTGGCGCGCCGTGCTCGTCATCTTGCTCGGCCTCGGCCTTTATGCCACCTACGTGCGCTTCACCCAGGGGCTGGGCGCAGCCACCAATCTCAGCGACCAGTTTCCCTGGGGCTTGTGGATCGGCTTTGACATTCTCTGCGGCGTGGGGTTGGCGGCGGGCGGCTTCACCCTGTGCGCCATCGTCTACATCTTCAACATCAAAGCCTTCAAGCCCGTCATTCGCCCCGCGGTGTTGACCGCGTTTCTGGGCTACCTGCTCGTGATCTTCGCCCTGCTTTACGATCTCGGCCGGCCCGACCGCATCTGGCACGCCATTGTCATGTGGAATCCGAGTTCAGTGATGTTCGAAGTCGCCTGGTGCGTGATGCTCTACACCACCGTGCTGGCGCTGGAGTTCAGCCCGATCCTCTTCGAGAAGCTGGGCTGGGAGCGGCCCTTGCGGTTCGTGCGCGCCATCACCATCCCGCTGGTCATCGTCGGCGTGCTGCTTTCCACCCTGCACCAATCCTCCCTGGGGTCACTCTATTTGATCGTGCCGGAGAAACTGCATCCGCTCTGGTACTCCTCGCTGCTGCCGGTGTTTTTCTTCGTCTCGGCCATCGGCGTGGGGTGCGCGATGGTGATTTTTGAATCGTTCATGAGCAGCCGCGCTTTCAAACGCGAGATCGAGATGCCGCTGCTTTCGCAACTCGGGCGGGTGTTGGTGGTCATTCTGATGATCTACACCATCATGAAGCTCCAGGATCTGGCCGATCGCCGCGCTTGGGCTTACGTCGTCACCCCCAATCTGGAGTCGATTCTGTACTGGGCGGAGATGGCGCTGGGGGTGCTGCTGCCGATGATTCTGTTGGCGATCCCCAGGGTGCGGCTGCATCCCACCGGTTTGTTCAGCTCGGCGTTGCTGGTGGTTTTGGGATTCGTGTTGAATCGCATGAACGTGAGCATCACCGGCATGGAAGGCTGGGCCAAAGCCGGCTATTTTCCCTCCTGGATGGAGATTTCTGTGACGATGATGATCGTGGCGCTGGGCATCACCGGTTTTGCCCTGGCGGCGCGCTATTTACCGGTGTTTCCACCGGCGGAACCTGAAGTCAAGACGATGGAAGAAAGCCCCCACATGGCGTGGGCGGAATAACACCCTGCATCCTGAAAGGAGAAGTCTCATGGCATTGATGATCACTGCCGAATGCATCAACTGCGGTGCCTGCGAGCCGGAATGTCCGAACAATGCGATTTATGCCGGTGGCACGCCCTGGTCGTTTGCCGAGGGCACCGCGGTCACCGGGCAAATCGAATACAAAGGCGAGATGGTGGAGGCCACGCGCAAATTCGATCCGTTGTCGGATGACCTCTATTTCATCGTGCCGGAAAAATGCACCGAATGCGAGGGGTTTCACGAAGAGCCGCAATGCGCCTCTGTTTGCCCGGTGGATTGCTGTGTCAAGGATCCCGATCATGAAGAGTCGCGGGAAGTGCTGCTCGAGCGCAAGCTGAAGTTGCATCTCAACTGATTTTGATCTGTTCCAAGCCGCCCGCACCGCGCGCCGCCGGTTGCGGACAGCCATTCATGCGGTGATGCGCGGCCTCCCCGGCGGCACGGCTGGCGCCGCCGGCCCGGGGAGGCGCGGCATTGCCGAGCGAACCAGCGAGGTGTCTATGGCCGAGCTTCTGCAAGAATACGCGGACGCCATCCGCAGCCGGGTGTGCAGTGTGTGTCTGGATGCGGTGATGCAGCGTGACCTTTTTGTGCGCTGCGGGCTGCCCGCCGGCCGCCGCTGCCCGGTGGACCTCTATCTGCCCCGCGTGATCGAAGTGGTCGAATCCGTCGATAGCTGGCTGTTGGAAGACTACGTTCACGCCTTGCGCGAGCGCGTGTGTGCTGTTTGCGCCAACGCCGAGGGCGGAACTTGTGTGCTGCGGCTGCAAGCCGATTGCGCCCTGGATCGCTACTTCATGCTGGTGATCGAGGCGATCGACGAAGTCAAATCCCGCCGGCAGGCGCAAAACGAAACTGCCGGCATTCCTTGATGGAAAACCGTCATGACGACACGCGTCAGCAATAAACTGATCCTGGCGGTGGCTGGTGTGGCCATCGCCATCATTGGCATTTTTGCGTCTCTGCTGCTGCAGGCGCATCAGCGCCAGCTCATTGCCGAGCTCGAACGCAGCGCGCACCAGCTCAGCGAAACCGTGAAAAGCAGCACGCGCTACGACATGCTCTTGAACCAGCGCGAATCCGTGCATCGCATCATCAACACCATCGGACAGCAGGAGGGCATCGAAAAGGTCCGCATCTTCAACAAGGATGGCGTGATCATCTATTCGACTGATTCCCTGGACGCCGGCCGGATGGTCGACAAGAAAACCGAGGCCTGCTACGGTTGCCACGTCGCGGATCAGCCGCTCGAACGCCTGCCGATTTCCGAGCGCACACGGGTGTTCTCCTCCGCCGACAAGGGCAGGACGCTGGGCATCATCAATCCGATTTACAACGAGGCGAGCTGCTGGCAGGCGGACTGTCACGCGCACAGCGAGCAGCAAAAAGTGCTGGGCGTGCTCGACATTACCATGTCACTGGCCGAAGTCGATGCCGGCCTGAAGGCCAGCCAAATGCGCCTGCTGCTGTTTGCCGTCGTCGCGATTGCCTCGGTGAGTTTGATCATTTACCTGCTGGTGAATCGCATCGTGCTCAAGCCGGTCAGCCAAATCGTGGCCGCCACCAAGCATGTGGCTGCGGGGGACTTGAATTACACCATTGCGATCGACAAGCCGGATGAAATCGGCACGCTCGCGAAATCCTTCAATGACATGACGCGCCGGCTGGCGGAAACCCAGCGCCAGCTTTATCAATCCGACAAGCTGGCTTCGGTGGGCCGCCTGGCGGCGGGCGTCGCGCATGAAATCAACAACCCGCTTACCGGCGTACTCACCTACAGCAGTTATTTGCTCAAGCGCGCCGATGCCCATCCCGAAATGAAGGAAGATCTCGAGGTGATCGTGCGGGAGACCATGCGCTGCCGTGAGATCGTCAAGGGGCTGCTGGACTTTGCGCGCCAGTCCCGCCCGGAGAAGCGCCAGAGTGACATCAATGAAGTGGTGAAACGGTCGGTGCGGATTCTGCAAAACCAGTTCACGCGCCATCACGTCAAGGTCGAACAGAATCTCGATGCCAGCCTGCCGTTGGTGTCGGTGGATGTGGATCAAATGCAGCAGGTGCTGGTGAACCTGCTGCTCAATGCCAACGACGCCATGGCGGAAAAAGGCGGCACGCTCACGGTCACCACTTCCCGCGCCACCCTTGACGGCCGGCCGGGAGCGCCGGCGCAACACGAGTACGTGCAAATTCAGGTGAGTGACACCGGTTGCGGCATCGCGCCGGAACATCTGCAGAAAATCTTCGAGCCGTTCTTTTCCACCAAAGGGCAGAAGGGCAACGGTCTGGGGCTGGCCATCGTGTGGGGCATTGTGGAAAAACACAACGGCCAGATCACAGTGGAGAGTGAAATCGGCAAAGGGACGACGTTCAAAATTCTCCTGCCGTTGCATGACAAGGCGAGTGCAAAACCCGAGCATCACATGGCGCCGCAGGCTGCGCACGTGGCGTAAATTGAATCACGTGCGCCCGGCCGGCAGCGCGAGAAAGGAGGCATAAATGGTTGCCATTTTGGTCGTGTCGATGATCCTTGCGTTCATCGTCATTGACGTCGCAGTTCGCGTGATTACCCGTCGCTTGCAGGAGGCGAAAGCCCGCAAAGAGCGGCTCGCCGCTTTGGATATCGGCCTCAATCTTGACTTCACGCATGAGGCCAAATCCCTCCGGCGCGTGGACGTGCCCCACCCGCTGGCCCGCATTCTGGCGGTGGATGATGAAGCGGTGGTGCTGGACAGCTTCCGCAAGATTCTGGTGGTGGCCGGCTACGCCGTCGATACGGTGGAGAGCGGGCGCGAGGCGCTCGGCCTGGTGCAGAAGAACAAGTATGACTTCGTCTTCACCGATTTGAAGATGCCGGAGATGGACGGCCTCGACGTGGTGAAAGGCGTGAAACACTTCAGCCCGGAAACCGACGTGGTGGTGATCACCGGCTATGCCACCATCGAATCCGCAGTCGATGCCATGAAGTTCGGCGCCATGGACTATGTGCAGAAGCCGTTCACCGAAGACGAGCTGGTCGAGTTTACCAAGAAATGTCTGATTCGCCGGCAGGATCGCCTGGAAAAGCAAATCAAGCCGGTGGTGCGGGTGGTGACCACCGAGCGGCCGCACGAGCACGAGTTTCTGCTGCCCGGCGGCGTGTTCATCTCCGAAGGCCACGTGTGGGCCAATGTCACCATGCCCGGCCTGGTGCGCGTGGGCATGGACGACTTTGCGCGCAAGATGATCGGCCGCATCGATGCCATCGAGTTTCCCGCCAAGGGCCAGCAGGTCAAGAAGGGCGAGCCGCTGTTCTACATCCATCAGGGCGAGCGCAAGGCGGCGTTCAAAGCGCCGATTTCCGGCAAGGTGCATTTGCTCAACAATGAGCTGGCGCAAAACCTGACCTGGCTCGAGAAGCAACCCTATGACAAAGGCTGGATCTGCTCGATCAAGCCCGACCAGCTTGCCGTTGAAATCGAGCAACTGCGCATCGGCGACAAGGCCGCGGCCTGGTATCAACAGGAAATCAAACGGGTGCGCGAGCTGCTCACGCCTGCCGGCGGCAACGGCCATCCCCTCGAGGTGCCGGAAATGGCGCGGCTGGTCGAAGGCCAGCTTGAAGAAACCGATGACAGCACCTGGAAAAAGTTCGCGGAGTCGTTTCTGTAGAGCGCCCGCGCCGGGGCACTGGGTGAGAACGCAAGCAATGCAGGGAGGAATGAAATCTCATGACCGACGCGCATCTGACGGTCGCACACTTTCTGCAGAGCCAGGCTGAGGCCATCCTGGCGGATTCCCGGGAGGCCATTGGCCGGGCGCATCTGGCCAACTACGAAAGAATCGGCCGCGAGCAGACCTGGCAGCGCTTGCAGTCGCTGTTTGATCTCGTGCGGCAGTGCATTCATGACCGGAATCTCACGCCCATGCGGTCGCAGGCCAGGACGATTGCCGGCGAACGCTTTGCGGCGGGTTTTGATCTGGGCGAAGTGCAAACCGCGTTCAACGTGCTGGAAGAGGCGATCTGGACGCGCCTGATCAAGGAGATGCCGCCGGCGCAGCTCGCGGAAGCGCTGGCTCTGGTGAGCACGGTGTTGGGCGCCGGCAAAGACATGCTTGCGCGCACCTACGTGAATCTGGCCAGCCGGGCGCATCTGCCGTCACTCAACGTGCCGGAGTTGTTTGCCGGCACGGAAGGATGAGAATTGCAATGGAACAGCCGATCGCGCATGCCGCGCGACTAACCGAGCTGGTGAGTTACCAGCCGGGTGCGGTGGTCAGCCGCACGATCATGTCCGGCAAGGCCGGCACCGTGACGTTGTTCGCGTTTGATGAGGGCCAGGGCCTGAGCGAACACACCGCGCCCTATGACGCGTTGGTTCAGGTCTTGGAAGGCGAAGCAGAGGTTACGATCAGCGGTGCGACCCTGCGCCTGCGCGCCGGTGAGATGGTCATCATGCCGGCGCGCCAGCCGCATGCGCTGCAGGCCGCCACCCGCTTCAAAATGATGCTGACGATGATTCGAGATCTCACCTGAGCCGTTGACTGCTGTCTGGTTTGCGTGCTGCGGTCTTGCCTGACCGGCGGCGTTGCCTGGAGATTTCCGGCCGGAACGGCATGGCGCAGGTCAAGTTGGAGTTGTCGATGCCCAGGGCCGGCAAGCCACAACCAAGAGGACAACTGCCACCGGAGGGAAGAACCCAACTGATGAACCGCTTCTCCAGCGGTTTTTCCCGCCGTTGAAATCATCCTTGCTTTTTCTGCAAAAATTTCACTGATAGCAGACGGACGACTCAATTCCCCCCATCCCCGGCGCTGGAGCGAAAAGGAAGCAAGCGAGTCAAGGGAAGGCAGGCAACTCCCGTCTCCTGAGAAGGAGAAGGAGGCGGGGTCGGAAGAGAAATTGTTGCCTTGAGAGCAAAGAGGCATTTCCAACGAAGGGAAACAACCCAACCAATGCAATGCTGTTGCATCGGTCGGGTTGTTTCCATCCGTCGGCGATTTTCCTTGAGTCGCAGATTGCTGCGTGAGGGGGAGAGTTTTCCAGCGCAATCTTGTCAGGCGGGGTCACACTGTGCTTTCCGAAAAGGACGACTGCGAGCGAAATCATGCAAAAATTATCGCCCCAACAATTGCGCCGCACCTTTGAGCCGGGTTGCCTGGGCGTGGCGACCACTGCGGAGCTCAAGACGCTGGAGAGCATCATCGGCCAGCAGCGGGCGGTTTCGGCGCTGCAGTTCGGGCTGGAGATCCGGGAGAGCGGCTTCAACATCTATGTCGCCGGACCGCCGGGCATGGGCAAGATGACGGCGGTGCAATCCTTCTTGATGGAGCTGGCACGCCGCAAGGACACCCCCGCGGATTGGTGTTATCTCAACAATTTCGAAGACCCCTATCAGCCCAAGAGCTGCCGGCTGCCGGCAGGCCGGGGACATGAATTGCAGCAGGATTTGAAAGCACTCGTCGAACACCTGCGCCGCGAGATTCCCCGGGCGTTCGAAAGCGAAGAATACAGCAACCGCCGTGACGAGATTCTCAAGTCGCTGGAACAGCGGCGGGCGCAGGCCATGGAGAAACTCAATCAGGAAGCCGGGCAGGCCGGTTTCATGTTGCAGGCCACGCCCTTCGGCATAGCCACCATCCCCACCCAGGAAGGCCAGCCGCTCAGCGATGCCGATTTTCAGGCGCTGCCAGCGCCGAAGCGCGAGGAGTTTCAGCAACGTCACGAGGTCTTGAAAGAGGAGCTTAAGGCCACGATGAAGCGCCTGCGCGATCTCGAACGCGCAGTGCAGCAGCGGCTGCAGGCGCTCGACCGGCAGGTGGCGTTGTACATCATCGGCGGGATGATGGAGGAGTTGCACGAAAAATACCGCGACCTGCCCGCCGTGCTCGAGCATCTCCAGGCCATGCAGAAGGATATGCTCGACAATCTCGAGACCTTCAAAACCGGCGTGGCGCCCAACCCGGGCGCCGATCCCGCGGCAGCGAATTCGCCCTGGTTGCGCGAGTTGCCTTTCCGCAAATATCAAGTCAACGTGCTGGTGGATAATCGCGAGCAAAAAGGCGCGCCGGTGGTGCTCGAGCTCAACCCGAGCTACAACAACCTGTTTGGCCGCGTCGAGAAGGAAGTGCAGTTCGGCGCGCTCTACACGGACTTCACCATGATCAGGCCCGGCTCGTTTCACCGCGCCAACGGCGGTTATCTGGTGATGCCGGTCGAGGATCTGCTGCAGAATCTGTTGAGCTGGGACGGCACCAAGCGGACGTTGCGCAGCGGTGAGATCGAAATCGAAGAAATCAGCGAGCGCCTGGGCTATGTCGCCACCAAGAGTCTGCGGCCACAACCGATTCCCATCAACATCAAAGTTGTGCTGGTGGGCCGGCCGCTGCTCTACTATTTGCTGCACGCCCACGACGAGGAGTTTCCCGAGCTGTTCAAAGTGAAGGCGGATTTCGACACGCGCATGGCCGGCAATGCGGAGAACATCCGCGACTTTCTTGCGTTTCTCCACACCTTCTGCAACAAGGAGGGGCTCAAACATCTCGAGGCCACGGCGGTGGCGAAGCTGCTGGAGCACAGCGCACGGTTGGCCGAGGATCAGGAGAAGCTCTCGACGCATTTCGGGGCGCTGGCGGATATCATTCGCGAAGCCAACTTCTGGGCGTTGCAGGCGGGCGCGGCGCAGATCAGCGCCGCCCACGTGCAGCAGGCACTGGAGGCCAAAGTCTTTCGCTCCAATTTGGTGGAGGAACGCCTGCAGGAAATGATCAACACCGGCACGTTGCTCATTGCCACCGAGGGTGAGCGCGTCGGGCAGGTGAATGGGCTGTCGGTGCTCAGTGCCGGCGACTATCAGTTTGGCCGGCCCAGCCGCATCACCGCCAGTGTGGGGCCGGGCCGCGACGGCCTCATCGATATCGAGCGTGAAGTCAATCTGGGCGGCCCGCTTCACAGCAAAGGCGTGTTGATTTTGAGCGGCTATCTCACCCGCCAGTTCGCGCAAAACGCGCCGCTCACGCTCACCGCCCGGCTGGTGTTCGAGCAGAGCTATGAAGGCGTGGAGGGCGACAGTGCCTCCTCGACCGAACTTTATGCGCTGCTTTCGGCGCTCTCCAATATCCCCATCAAGCAGGGGATCGCGGTCACCGGCTCGGTGAACCAATACGGCGAAGTGCAGGCGATCGGCGGCGTCAATCAGAAAATCGAAGGATTCTTCGAGGTGTGCAAGGCCAGGGGCTTGACCGGCGAGCAGGGCGTGATCATCCCGCAGAGCAATGTGCGCCATCTGATGCTGCGCGAGGAAGTGGTGCAGGCGGTGGCCGCGAAGAAGTTCTCGGTCTGGTCGGTGGCCACCGTGGCGGAGGGCATCGAGATTCTCACCGGTGTGCCGGCTGGTGTGCGCGGGCGGAATGGCAAGTTCCCCCAGGGTACCGTTAATTACGAGGTGGAAAAACGTCTGCAGCAATTTGCCGAGCGGTTGCGCGAGCTGGGCCAGGAGAAGAAGGGCAGCCAGAAGACGAGCGGGCGCAAATCGCGCTGATTTGAATGAGGGAGTTGGTGAAATGACGAGCAAGGCGGCAGTCGAAGATTTTATGGCGCAGCGGTCGCTGGCGATCGTGGGCGTGTCACGCAGCGGCAGGAAATTTGGCAACGTGGCGCTGAAAACGTTGCGCGAGAAAGGCTATCAAGTCTGGCCCATTCATCGGCACGCGGAGACCCTCGAAGGCGAACGCTGTTTCCCTGACTTGAAATCATTGCCGCAACCGGTGCAGGGCGTGGTGATTTCGGTGCCGCCCGCCGAAACCGAAAAGGTGGTGCGGGAAGCGGCGGCCGCTGGCATCCGCCGCGTGTGGATGCAACAGGGCGCGGAATCAGAGGCAGCGCTTCGCTTCTGCCAGGAAAACGGCCTGCGTGCCGTGCACGGCGAATGTATTCTGATGTTTGCCCAGCCGCTGCACTCGGTGCATCGTTTTCATCACTGGCTGTGGCGGGTGTTGGGCAAATTGCCGCAATGATGGAAGTTTCGCCAAAGGCGCCTTGTTCCCCAAATCCAACAGGTAGGTTGCGGCCCGCGGGCTTCAGATTGCGGCTGGTCTGAAAGCTGGCGTAGTGCTTTTCGGTTTGTCTGGGTTGGCATCTGAGCAGGTGGGCGCGCAAGAGTGCGCACGCTCGAAATCGCAATCCCACGATAGGAGCCAGAGATTCTGTCGTGGGATTTTGTCTTTCAGCCGGGGACGCAATGCAGCCCCGTCGGGCGCGCCAGACCAACTGCTGCGAGCGCGTGCCGCGGCATGACGGCCGGCGGCCTGCAGTCATGCCGGGCGCGATTCGGCAGGCAGCGACGCGGGTTGCAGCAGATCGGCAATCGCCTCTTTGAGTGGCGAGAGGTCCGCTGAGGTCGGCACGAAGCGATCAGCCAGCCAGAAGTTGAAATCGTGTGAGATGCTGGCATTTGCCGTGTTGAGCACGAGTTTGAGGTCCCGCTGGTGGGCAAGCAATCGTTGCATGCATTCCACGCTGTCGCCGTCAGCGAGAACCGTATCCAACACGGCGAGATCAACGAGATGGCGGCCGGCGAGACGCAGGGCTTGGCGCATGCCATTGGCCGCCAGAACGTCGTAGCCTGCCTTGCGCAGCTCGCCCTGATACTTGCCGCGTCGTTCCTTTTCTCCTTCAATGATGAGAATCGTGGCCATGACATGACTCCTCCGGCGTTGGTGCCGGACAGCCCCGCCCGCCGCAGCCTGTCCGGCTATAAATGATAGTCTCCCGCAGCCTCCGGCTGACAAAGAATGGCGGCGACTTTGAACCGGCGCACGCCCGCCGGCACCTGCGAGGAAAGTGAAAGTTCCAGCAACGGCTGGGCCGTTGCTTCAAGAACTTCTGCGCTGCGACTATTCGCGAAGCTTTGAAACCCTCGGCACAGCCGAGGGTGAAACCTTTTCCGACGAATACCCGACAAGCGTGTTCCAGCAACGGCTGGGCCGTTGCTTCAAGAA
>JBBIKM010000017.1:0-24344 GCA_037445455.1 bacterium
GGCCGGATTTCCCGGCGGATGGTTACGACACCACGCCTTGCGCGACGCCTTCAGTGGGGGTCAACGCGATGACGCTGAGGATCCGGCTTTGCTCTTCCACGGAGAGCCCTTTTTCCAGGGCGTCCCACACGCGATCCTGCCGGTCTGCATCCTCCATGCCTTCGAAGTCTTGCGAGACAAAATAGCCGGTCACCTTGTGGCCCTCACGGTCGATGTCGAGCTTCAGCGTCTGCGCATCAGGGAATTCGTCGTAGAGCACGGTGCGGACGTGGCGCACGAGGCGGTCCCAATCGACGTTGTCATTGTTCAGGGGGTGGGCATTTTTTTCTTTCTGGAGCCGGTCAATGAGGTCTTGCCACGTGCTGCCCTCCTCCATTTGAGATATGATGTGTAGCGCTTTTTGCTTCGGGGTATCCAATGAAGCCTCCTCAATCATGCGAATTTTGTGAACTCAGCCATTTCGAAAGGACATGCGACAAACAAGGTCGCCAAACGCGAATGAGCTTCCTTCCCTCCACGGTGCGCACCAGGCGCCGCTGGCATGGCCCCAGGCGTTTCACACACGCATGGAATTTAATCCTCTGCCGGACAAATGCAAGGGAAAATCCAGACGGCGCGCGATTCCTTCACAAGTTTCGCACACGGGTATTGCGCACCCTCTCGCCATCGCCGGCGGCCTGCGCAGAAATGGTGCCGCCGCGTGAATCTGCCCGGGCCGCCGATGACGCCGGAATCAATTCTGCAACAGCAAGCGCGCTGACACCATCGCTTGCCGGTGGAATATTGTGTTGACATTTGAGCTGTGAACATGTATAATTTTTCAATTCCAATTGAATTTGCGCGGCCACTGCGTTTCCTCCAGCCGGTTCATGACTGCCACCAGGACAGCACCGCCTCCAACCGGGCACAAACCCGCACCAGCAGGATCCTTCTGGTCGAATCGCCCGCCGCCTCGAAGTCCTGTTCAAATTCCATTGCTGCACGTTCCCTGGCAGCGGTTTGCCGGCGCAGAATGCTCGTGATGAACCCAAAAGGCCCTGCATGTCCTACATTCCACCAGGCAACGACACCGCGCGACGTTCATTCCCGGCCACGGAGGCGAGCCAACTGACGCACAATCAACTCATGCAGCAGCTCGCCCTGCAGCCGCGGGACAATCTTCTCTGGCAGGAATTCAAGCATCGCTATGATCAACACCTGCGCCGCATCATCTTCGTTGTGTGCCAGCGCAAGCACTACGCCGGCATCGCGACCGTCGATGACTTTGCCGCGGAAGTGTATGAGAAGCTCATGGAAAACGACAGCCACCGCATCAAGGAGTTCAACGGTCGCTTTGAAAACTCGATCTTCGATTATCTCAAGATCATCGCCATCAACGTGGTCTTGAACGGCGTCCGCCATGACCGCGCCAAGAAACGCCCGCCCGCCGGCCGGCGTGTGCCGCTTCAGGACGATTCGCCGGAGCGTCCCAAAAACCTGGCCGAAATTCTGCCTTCGCCCGAAGCGCTGCGCCAGCATGAACTGATCGAGCTGGAAGACGCGATCGAATTCTGCCTCAACCGCATCCTGCACGGCAAGAAGCACGCCCACCGTGACAAGCTCGTCTTCAAATTGCACTACTTCAAAGATTTCTCCGCTGAGCACATTGCCCAACTCCCCGCCATCAACCTTTCCGGCAAACGGACCTACGGCCTGCTCAAACTCCTGCTGGGAAAAGTGCGGGATTGCCTGCGCAAACATTTGTAAAAATGACCAGATTTCCTGAGAGAACTCCCGCGAATCTGCGTCTTCTAGTCCAGGATGAATAGGGTAGACCCTGGCAGGGTGTCCAGGAAGCCCATTGAACCACGAGCCACCTGTTATATTGGGAAGGAAATTTGATCATGGCAACGAAACCAGGCGAGTCGGTGCGCGAGGGCTCGGACCGGTTGTCGAGCTGTCTCAGCGAGGCCCAGATGCTGGGCTACCTGGAAGACACACTCAAACCGCAGGAGAAGCTGCAGGTGGAAACGCATCTGAGCTCCTGCCGTGATTGTTTTGAACTGTTCAGCACCGTGCTGGATCATACGCTGCATCCGGCCACCACGGAAGAGCTGGCCGCCGCGCCGGCCGCCACGAATTCACTCGCCGGCCTGCCCCCGGCTTTTGTGCCGCAGACGCCGCGCCTGTTCAGCTATTGGCGGCCGCTGCTCGCTGCTGCCGCCGCGCTGCTGGTGTTGTTCGCGGGCGTGCCGCAATATCGCCAGTGGCAAAGCCGGCAGATGGTGGCGGAGGCCCGTGCGGTGCTCAATCAGCAGGATCGCATCACTTCGCGGGAAGAGCTGCGCCTCTCCGGCAATCTCGAATATGATGAATTCACGACCGTGATGGGACCGGAGCAACCGGCGCCGCTGGCGGCAATGCAGGAAAAGCTGCAACGGGCGCTGCAGTCCGATCCCCAAAATCACCAGGCCGAGCAGCTTCTGGGCAGATATCATCTGCGCGTGCTCAAAGACACGGCGCAAGCCGAGGTGCATTTCCGGCGCGCCCATGCGCTTGCGCCGGCGGAAGCGGCGGTGCTCAACGATCTGGGCGTGCTGGCGTGGTGCCGCGGCGATTATGAGCAAGCCCTGGGCTGGTTCACGCAGGCGCTGCAGCAGAAACCGGAGTTCGTCGAGGCGCAATTCAACAAGGCGAATCTGCTACAGATGCAGGGCCAAACCGAGCAGGCGCGGCGCGAATGGGAAAACTATCGCAAACTGGCGAGCCGCGAACAGGATGCGGACTGGCCGGCGGTGGCCAGTGATCGTGAGAATCAACTGCAGTAAGTCACCCGGCTGCCCACGGCGACGGGCGGCGGCCGGATTTCAGGTCTACTTCCCCATTTTGCTTCAATCCTTTGCCACGAGGTGTCAGTGTCATCAAGACCACCACGCATGTTAACGGCCGGCGTCGCGGTGCTCTTGCTTTTGTGCTGCACTCTCCTGTGCGGATGCCAGTCCGAGCCGGTGTCGCGACGCACGCTCGTCGATCATTTTCAATCGCATCCGCTTGACGCCGCCAGGCAAAAGCTGCTGCGTGATTTTGCCGCCCTGCCTGCGCAAAACCCGGCCGCGGCGCAAGACTTCGTGGCGCAGAACCGCGACAAACTGCGCTCAGCGCTCACCGAGATCGTCAACCAGTTTCTCCTGGCCGAAGTCGACCACGCCGGGCCGCAACTGCCGCTGAGCCTGGCACAAGCCGAGCAGCTCGCAGTGCTATTTCGCGAGGTGCATCATGAACCGGCGCCGTGGCAGCGCCTGCAATTCGTGAAGCAGTTCACGCCCGCGCAAAAACTGCAGAAGCTGGCGGCGGAGTACCTGATGTTCGTGGGCGACACGCTGCGCGACAAACAGCAGGCGATCAAAAAATACCAGCAGGCCCTGCAACTGTATGAGCGCCTGGGCGATCAGCCCGGCCTTGCCAAAGCCTGTTTTGACCTGGGAGATTCATACTCTGTCATCGGCCGGAAAAAGGAAAGCCTGCTGGCGCTGCAGCGCAGTCTGGCGCTGGCAGACGCGCTGCCGGATCCCTTTCGGGCGATGTGGGCGCTGCTCGTCATGGGCAACGTCCATGCCGATTTGCGCGACTATGCGCAAAGCGATTCGGCCTTTCATCGCGTGATTGCCCTGAGCCAAACCCTGCAGTATCGCAAGCTGGAAGCACACGCGCGCAGCGGCCTGGGACGCATCTACAACGAAAGCGGCCGCTTGTTGGAAGCGCAGGCGCAATTGCAGCAGGCACTCGCCATTTACAGCAAGCTCCAGGAAGAATTCGAGCAGGCGCGGGTGTTGCGCATGATGGGACTGGTGGAGCGCAACCTGGGCAATTATGCCGAGGCGTTGAAGCTGCAAAGCACCGCGCTGGCCAGGCTGCAGGGATTGCAGCATCCCAAACCCAAACAGGAAGCGGCGCAATACACCATCATCGGGCTGGTTTACAACCTCCTGGGCCAGCATGAGCTGGCCAGAAAATACCATCGCGCGGCCTATGAAAGATTCAAAGCCTGGCATGGCCGGCCGGCGGATATTGCCGCGGCGCTCGCCAACCTGGGGGAAACGCTGGTGTATTTGGACAGCCTGCCGCAGGCGCATGCCTGTCTGCAGGAGGCGCTGCAGCAGATCGCCGGCCCCGAAAACGCCGCCGTACGCGCCGAGATGTTTCAAATGCTCGGCGATTTGAAACTGAAACAGCATGATTGGCAGGCCGGGCAAGAGATGTTTCAGCAGGCGCTGCAGATCAATGCCGAAAAGGGGTACACCGCCAATCTCATTCTCAACCATCTCGGCCTGGGCCAGTTCAACCTGGCCGGCCGGAATTGGCAGGCGGCGGAGCGGGATTTCCAGCAAGCCATCACGCTGGCCGCCAGCTCCGGAATTACAGCGCATATTTGGAAGGGATTCTACGGCAGGGGCCGCGCGCTCAAGGCGCAGGGCCAGGTGACGGAGGCGCTGCAGCAGTACGAAGCCGCGATTGACACCATCGAAGCAACGCTGACTCACCTCCATGAGGAAGGTTCAAAGCTCGGATATTTTGCCGAAAAACAGGACGTCTACGATGAAACCATTCTCACCTATTTGCAGGAACAACGCGACGCCGTGCAGTCCTACAACTTCGTCGAACGCGCCAAAGCGCGGTCGTTCTTGGATCAATTG
Source organism: bacterium (assembly GCA_037445455.1). Taxonomy (GTDB): domain Bacteria; phylum Zhuqueibacterota; class Zhuqueibacteria; order Zhuqueibacterales; family Zhuqueibacteraceae; genus Coneutiohabitans. The sequence continues at coordinate 4,674 of JBBIKM010000017.1, forward strand.
CACGGCGGCTTGGAAATTGTCAGCCGCATTGACGCGCTCAATCCCAATCAGCCCAACTTGACCCTTTTGTCGTTGTCTGCTTCCGCCAGCCCGCGAGTGGAGGAGATTCAGGCTGCGCTGGGAGAGCACGATAAGATCATCGAGTATCGCGTGCTGCCCGACCGTCTCGCCATCTGGGTGGTGGACCGGGCCCACGTGACCAGCACGCAAGTCAGCCTTCGCCGCGAGGAGTTGCGCCGGCTCGTGCGGGAATTTCGCCGGACCGCAGGCGCGGATGATTTCGCCGCGTTCAGCCGCCGCTGGAATCAAGACCGTGACGCCGCCTTTGAGGATTTCCTGCACGTGGCGCAGCGGCTGTCTGCTCTGCTGATCAAGCCGGTGTGGCACGATCTTCGACCGGACCAGAACCTCTATTTCATTCCCGATGATCTGCTGCACTACCTGCCTTTCGCCGCGCTCACCCTGCCCGGGCCTGACTCCACCCGCTTTTTGGTGGAAGCGGTGCCTTTGGCCACCGCGCCGAGCGCGGCGGTTTTGAAATATGCCCTGGAACGCGGACAGGAACAGGGAAACAGTGGCAAGCTGCGCGTGCTCGCAGTCGCAAACCCGCAAGATCGTTCCGGCCGGCTCAAGGCGCTGCCCTGGGCTGATCAGGCCGCGCAATTCATCATGCAGCTTGCCTCCCCCGGCTCCAAGCTGCTGGTGCGGGAGCAGGCGCGCAAGGAAGCGTTGCTGCAAACGCTGCAGGAGCCCTATGACATTCTCCATTTCGCCGGTCATTGCAGCGTGGATGTCAAGAGCCCGTTGTACACCACGCTCTATCTTGCTTCAGGACTTCAGCCCGAGGCCGCGGCTTCGTCCGCCAGGGGGACCGCCGGGCAACCGGAATATGGCGCCGCGAATGAGCACTTGCGGATGTATGAGGTCTTTCGTTTGAATCTGCGCAAAACGCGGCTGGTCGTGCTGTCGGCCTGCAACACGGCGCTTGGTCAGTTTGCCATGGGCGAGGGCATCGTGGGATTGCCGCGCGCTTTCTTTTGCGCCGGCGCTCCGTGCCTCATCACCACGCTGTGGGCCGTCGATGCGCGGACCGCCGGCAATGTCATGGAGAAATTCTATCTGAACTTGAAAACCGGCGGGCACAACGTGGCCGGCGCGCTGCGCAATGCACAACGGGAGGAGATTGCGCGCATTCGCAAAGACCCGGTGATGCGCTTCCATCCCCATCCCTATTTTTGGGCGCCATTCCAGGCCGTGGGCAATTCCTACTATGTACAGTTCAATATGCCGTCAAATCAACCGGAAAGCATTGCCCAGAACCATTAACCTGAGGGAAAGCTATGGCGAAAAGCAGGAGAGATCCTCCAGGCGCAGAGGCAAAGCGCCTGAGTGATCTGATCAAACGCGACGTCCTGATCGCAGACCGAAAGCTGTTGCGCGTCGAGTCTGAGATCAAGACCAGAAATGTGGCGCTCGCGGCCTTCGTGGGCGGGTTGGTGGCCTACGTCGTGTGGGTGCTGTTTCATTTGACTTCCAAGATGATTGGCGCGCTCGACAGCCTGGGGTGGGTGGCGGCATTGGCGCAAACCTCGGAGGCAGGTGAAGCCGTGCTCGCCGGCGTTGCCGTGGCAGCCGGTGCCGCGGCGGCCGCCGAAGTCTACAAGCGCGTGCGCACCACCGACGCGCAGGGTATCGATCCTCATCCGCCCGAGCCTGCTGATGATGACTGAGGCCAGCTTGCCAGTCCGTGTCTCACCGAAAAAGCGGCGCGCGGTTGGCGCCGCTTTTTTTACAGCATTCCCTGCCGCCGGCGGATAAACCATTCCGCGCCGAGGGTGAGCAGGAGGACGATCAACACCGAGGGCCGGCCCCAGAGGGCCAAATTGTAGGACTCACGCTTGACTGCCGGCTCCAGAGGCAGGCGCTGGAGGTACGCCGCCAGACTGTCGGGCGGCAGATAAGCGCCACCGCTGAGTTGCGCGATTTGCTGCAAGAGCGGCGCGTGCAAGCGCGTATCGAGAAACTCCAGACTGAAAGGCTCGACCGAGAAGCGGCCGCTGTCCTCGCCGAGCTTGCGCTCGCCGAATTCCGCTGTGCCGCGGTAGAAGTATTCTCCCCCACCCAACACCTGCAGCCGGCCGCGATACAAGCCGCTGCCCACATCCTGCAGGGCAATTTCCTGGTCAAATTGCGGTCCGGTCAAATGCGCCCGCACGCGCGCACCGGCAAAAGGCTGGTAGTCTTCATGATAGACCTGGGCGGTCAACTCGATTTGCTCGCCGCCGCGGTAGACTTCCTTGTGGCTTTCAAAACGCACCAACTTGCTGTCTTCCCGTGTCACCAACCAGCGCACCAGCCCGGTCATCATGGCGTCATAAGCGTCGCTGGACTTTCCCACCGCCGTGAGCAGACTCTTCCATCGCCAAATGCCATAAGTCAGAATCACAAGCGTCTTGCGCGCGGCAGTTTTCTGCGCCAGCCACAACGGTTCCGCCCGGCTGCCGGCGCCCAGCCCCGCGAGCAATTCCGCGCCCGCCGCCGGTTTTACGTTGTAGAGATTGCAGAAAAGCGGCGGCAATTCATCGCTGCCACGCACCGCCGCAGCGCCACCCGCCGCTGGTGCAAAACGCTCGGTGAGCGGCCGCGTAACGGGATGCGACAAACCTGCGGCAAAGAATTGCAGCGAGATCACCTGCTCGCTCATGCTGTTGGGCAGGGCTGCGAACGGCAGCGCCGGCCGCAGCCGCCACAGCAAATTCAAATCCACGCCCGGGCCATGGAGATAGAAAAACGGTTTGCCTTTTTCTGCCAACTGCCGGGCCAGCATCTCGAGCAGCGCACGGTTGCTGTCGCGCCGCGGAAAATCGATCAGCATGACCGCATCGACCGGCTGCCAGGCCTCCTCACTCTCGAAAGCCGGCAGCGGCTGCTCCGGCGTTGCATAGAAACTGCCCCCCGGCCGCTGAACAAAACCCTGCACCACAAAATTGCCATCGCTGCTGACCGCGCGCCGGAGAAAAGTATAATCGGCGGAAGGCGCGCCGGCGAAAATCCAGATCTTGAGTTTGCTCTTCAGCACCTTGACGTAAAAGGTGCGGCGGTTGTTTTCCGTGGTCAATTCGCCCGGCAACGCCTCCAGCCGTGCGGTGTAGCGATTCAATCCCACCGTGGTCGGTGTCACGGCCAGCGTTACCGTGACCTGCGTTTGATCCGCAGGCAGCCGGATCTCCTGCGCCGCCACTTCGCGATCGCCTTCTGCGATATGCAAGCGCGCGCTGCGACCAGCCAGGCCGGTGGCCGAGATCGTCACCTCCACTGGCAGTCTGGTTTCAGCATAGGCGACTTCATTGGTCACCACTTCTTGAATCAAAGCGTCGCGCGTGAGCTGCGGCGTGCCCAGCCGCACCGTGAGAATCGGCAGGCCGTAACTCTCCGCCTGCCGGCTGGGGTTGCTGCCCAAATTGTAGGCACCGTCACTCAGCAGAATCGCCGCCTGGTAATGGTGTTTGGCGAGCTGGCGTTTGGCCCCGCTCAACGCCTGCGCCAAATTACTGCCATCGCCATCGTAGCGCAGCGTCGCAAGCGATTCAGGCGGCAGACTCTTCAGGCTGTCACTGAAGCTGAACAGGAAGACGTTGGCGCGCTCCCGCAACTGCTCGAGCCAGGGCATCGCCATGGTTTTTCGCACGGCGTCGGCGCGCGTTTGAAGCGAATCCGAAAGAGTCATGCTGGCGGATTGATCCAGGAGAATCGCAACGGCGGGTTTCTCGGTACGGCGCCAGGCCAAACTGAGGGTGGGTTCAAACAACAGCAGCAAGGCCGCGGCCAGAGCCAGTGTGCGCAGCAGGGCGAGCGCGCGGCGCAACCACGTGGCGACGGCCGGCGTGGTGGCGCGATAGATGAAGAACGTGAAGAGCAGGGCGAGCAGCAGCAGCAGGAGCGGATAGACCGCCGCGGTGGCGAAGGTCAAATCAATTTGCATGAGAGGAGGCCGGCGTGGTGGAGGTCAATTTCAGGCTGGGGTCAGGAACAAGCTCGCGCACGGCCGCAGGCAGAGGAGCAGCTTTGGTCAAATGGAACATGGCCGCGCGCGCAATCATGGCGGCGTTGTCGGTGCAGTAAATGGGTGGCGGATAGAACACGGGCACACCGCGCTGCCGGCCCAGCTCGACCATCGCTGCACGCAGGGCCTTGTTGCAGGCGACGCCGCCGGCCAGCGCAATCGCAGTCACGGGAAACCGCTCGAGGGCCCGGTCAGTGGTTTCCACCAAAGCGCAGAGCAAGGCATGCTGAAACGAGGCCGCGAAATCCGCGGTGGCAACGTCAAGCCGTGGGGCCGCGCCCGGCTTTTGCACGTGATACAGCACGGCAGTCTTCAGGCCGCTGAAGCTGAAATCAAACGGTGCGTCTTTGAGGCGGGCAACCGGAAAAGTGATGGCGTGGGGATTTCCCGCAGCCGCGAGCTTCTCGATCTGCGGGCCGCCGGGATAAGGCAGACCGAGAATGCGGGCAACCTTGTCAAACGCTTCGCCGGCCGCGTCGTCTTGCGTTTCTCCCAAAATGCGATATTGCCCCCAGTCTTCAACCAGGCTCAGAATGCTGTGGCCGCCAGAAACGATCAAAACGAGAAAGGGCGGTTGCGGCCCATCCGGAGCAATGTTGTTCGAGACCAGATGCCCTTCGAGATGATTGATGCCCAGCAGCGGCACGTCCAGCTCGAGCGCCATCCCTTTGGCAAAGTTGAGGCCCACCAACAGCGAGCCGATCAAACCCGGTCCGCGCGTAACCGCGAGCGCATCGAGCTGGCGCGGCGCAAGCCGGGCGCGTTCCAGCGCGGCGCCCACCACAACGGCAATTTGCTTGAGGTGCGCGCGCGAGGCCAACTCCGGCACGACGCCGCCATAAAGTTGATGAATTTCCTGCGACGAAACCACGTTGGACAGCAGCCGGTCGTCTTCCATGACCGCGGCCGCCGTCTCGTCGCACGAGGTTTCAATTGCGAGCAGCCGCATGATTCCCGCGCTCCAGCATCAGTTTAAAAGATGACGGCTTGACATTGCGATAGCTCACGCCTTCCGGCACTTTGATGATCGGCGTATAGCCCTCCGGTTGGCGCACGTCGCGGACTTGTTGATAGTCCAGGGTGGCCACGATATCTTCCCGCTTCAGGCCGAGCAGGAGTTGCTCACCGCCTTCCACGGTGAGCGAGAGCGTGGACGGCAGCGGGGTTACGATAAGATTGCGCGGCGCATTTTTCACCTGCACTGGAATCTCCGGCAGGGTGATCTCGATCAGCTTCTGAATTTCCACCGCCAACGTGACGGTTTTGACCGGCACGTCAATATGCAGCGAATCAGGAAAGGTCTGCACTGCGACTTCCTGTTTCAGATTCGTGCGCAGATTGCGGGCGCTGAAGGGCGCCGTGGTGAGGTGGCTGATGGCTTTGACATAAGCCTCCGGTCCGGCAATTCTCACCGAGTCAGGCGTTGTGCGGATTTTGCCAACGATCGTGTATCCGTCCGCGGGGCGCACCTCCGCCTCCGGTTTGATGGCGACTTGTTTGTGCAGCAAATTGACCAGCATGATTTCCACTTCTGGCGGGGCCAGAATCTGCTTGGCCACCACCGGCAATCCCCACCGCCCGATCTGCACCAAATCGCGTTGCAGCCGCACGGTGCGGGAATCGCCGGTCTCAGCCAGATCGATCACCACTTTGGCATCACGCTGAAACAGCAACGCGAAGAGTGCCTTGCCGCGGCCCTCGAAACGCACGCGCGCCTGGCTGGGCCGTTCGCCCACCAGGGTCTTGCCAATCGGCAGGTTGGTCACCACAATGGGCACTTCGAGATCATGCTCATAGACATTCTCGGTGACCACGGCAAACCAAAACACCGTCGCGATGGTCACGACGATGATCTTGACGCGGTAGTTTTCAAACAGATTGATTTTCACGATTCACGACGGGGCTGCGAATTCGACAGTCCAACAACAGAAATAGGGCACCCGCCGTCCGCACGCCAATCCGCGCGCGATCGCAAGCGACGGCTGATGCCCTATTTGCGCAAGAAGTTCGAGGTGATTCGACACCTGCGCCCGGTGCCGGCGCGGGCAGCTCACCGGCTCAGTCAAAACGATCGGCCAGGCCCATGCGGCGTTTGAAGGTCTCATCCGTTTGATACATGATCATTTCGCGGAAGGGGAAGTGGCGCTCCATCAAGAACCGCAGGGTGAGCGCGGAAGCATGGCGTTCGGGGAGCACGGCGGCCTGGCGGATCAAAACGGCCAGATCCTGGTCATCGAGACTGCGAATGGCCTGCAGCCAAACCTCGGTAACCGCCTCATCAAGGTCACCGAGCAACACACTCAGCGTCAGGCGCCACTCGATGTTCTCCCGCGTTTTTTCGCAGAGGTTCGTCATGGGGTATCCTCGGTCAAAATGACTTTGCACAGCAGTGGTGGACCATTCTGATCGCAAAGTTGCTCATGAAGCCGCGCGTTTCATGGAACACCGGGAATACGACGAGGTGACGATGCGTTCCGGGCGACCCGCCCGGCAGGCTGCCTCAGGTCACTCGGAAGTGCGCAATATTAAGACTGTGGCGCACAAAAGTCAACAACGAAAACCACATGGGCGGGCGGGCAGGCGGGAGAAAATCGCAAAGGGGCGGCAACGGTGTGGCGCGGCAGGAAAAGTGGAGCGTGCTCCACCTTTCCACCGCCGGCATGCAGCGCAAAAGCCTACTGCTTGACCACCCAGAGCTTGACGCGGCACTCCACCTCGGCATGCAGCTTGATGGGAATCTCATAGATGCCCAGCGCGCGAATCGGCTCATCGAGAGAGATCTTGCGCTTGTCGACGTCATAGCCCTTGGCGGCCAACAAATCGGCAATGTCTTGATTGGTAACGGAGCCGAAGATGCGGTCGTCTTCGCCGACCGGCATGGCCGCGGTGATGGAGACGCCATCCATCCTGGCCTTGAGGGCTTCCGCGGCCTTTTTCTCGCGCAGTCGCAGGGCGGCACTGCGCTTCTTTTCTTCCGCAAGGTATTTCAGGTTACCGGCGGTGGCTTCGAAAGCGATGCCGCGCGGAATGAGAAAATTGCGCGCATAACCGTCTTTGACCGTGACGATCTTGCCGGCCTCGCCGAGCGTGGGGAAATCCTGGCGCAATAACACTTTCATGGCGTGTCTTCCTCAGTTGAATCGGATTACAGGGACAATGAGATCGGACGGCCGGTTCGCCGGCCCGGCCTCAGCGCACTTGATCGTAAACAAACGGCATCAACGCCAGCAGGCGCGCACGCTTGATGGCGGTGACCAGCATGCGTTGGTGCGCGGCGCAGGTGCCGGAGGTGCGGCGGGGAATAATCTTGCCCTGCTCGGTGGTGAACCGCATCAGGCGTTTTTCGTCCTTGTAGTCGATGTAGATTTCGCGTTCTTCACAGAAACGGCAAATACGGCGTTTTTTCAGCATGGTTTGGGCACTCACAATTTGAGGTTATCGTAGCCAAAATTGAATTCACTCTTGGCGCCCGGGTGGGCCGGCGGCGCGGAGGATTCGGGCTGGGTGCGCGACGGCTCCTGGTGTTCCTCGCTGGCCGACTCGAATTCGTCGTCCGCCGCGGAGGCTTCCGTGGCTTCACTGCGGCGGTTGAGAAATTGAATCCGGCGCGCCTTGATTTCAACAACGTTGCGCGTGGTGCCGTCCTCATTTTTCCAGATGCGGCTCTGTAATTCCCCGTCCACCAGAACCGCGCTGCTCTTGTGAAGGTTCTCGGCACAGCTTTCGGCGAGTTTGTACCACGCCACCACGCCGACATAGCAGACATTCTCCCGCCATTGGCCCGTGTTGTCCTTAAAGCGACGATTGGAGGCGATGTAGAAATTTGCCACCGGCGTCCCGTTCGTGGTTCTGCGAAACGAAGGATCACTGGTCAGATTGCCGGCAATCATCACCGAATTGATATCGGGCATCTTTAATTCTGCCATAGAGCATACTCCCGGGATGAAGAGAGACCGGTCCGTTCGGAATCAGACTTCCTCGCGTGCTTCTTCCAGCACCGGCGCCTCGATTGAATTGCCATCCGTCTCCGCGGCCGGTCTTTCCGACTCCGCAGCCGCTGTCGCTTTGCGCTGGCGCTCCCGCTCTTCCCGCTTGAGCGCGCGCGCATCGATCTTGATGGTGAGGTAGCGCAAGATCGATTCGTTCAGGCGATACTCCTTCTCCAGCAGCGCGGTGAGCGCGGGCGGCGCCTGGAAGCGCAAGTGAAGGTAATAGCCATATTGTTTTTTCTTGACCTCGTAGGCCAGGCGGCGCTTGCCCCACTCTTCGACCCGGACGACTTCACCGCCGTTGTTGGAGATGAAGCTGGTAATGCGCTCGACGAGGTTTTTCAGGTCTTCGGCGCGCAGGGCCGAATCGATAATCACGGTGGTTTCGTAAAGCTGCAATTTCAACCTCCATTGCAATGTTCAACGTTTGATCGGTATTCTTGCGAGAGAAGCGGAAACGAAGGCCGCACCTTGCCGTCATTGCCCGCAACCCGCCTGCCGGTCGTCAACGTTGCCGCAACCACCTCATCTTCTACCCGGCCAGCGGACGGCGAGCTTCCCCGCAAGAGTTATTTGAAAACTGTCATTCCATAAACAGCGGCGCCAACACCAGCGAGATGACCGCCATCAGCTTGATCAGAATGTTGATCGAAGGCCCGACCGTATCCTTGAGCGGATCACCCACCGTGTCGCCAATCACCGTGGCCTTGTGCGTATCAGAGCCTTTGCCGCCGTAGTGGCCTTCTTCCACGAATTTCTTGGCGTTGTCCATCGCGCCGCCGCTGTTGGCCATCTGAATGCCCAGCATCACGCCGGTGACCAGCGCGCCCAACAGCAGGCCGGCGAGCGCAGCCGGGCCGAGCAAGAGACCGGTCAACACCGGCGCCAACAGCGCCAGCACACCCGGCAGCAGCATGCCGTTGATCGCGCCGATGGTGCTGATGTCCACGCAGCGCGCCGAATCCGGCATCACTTTGCCCTCACGCAAACCGGGGATCTCCTTGAATTGCCGCCGCACTTCGGCGATCATCTTGAATGCCGCCTTGCTCACTGCCTTGAACAGCATCGAAGAGAAAAAGAACGGCAGCATGCCGCCGATGATCACGCCCGCCAGCACCCTGGGCTGCTGAATGTCCGCACTCTGCAGCTTGACCGAGTGCATGTAGGCCACGATCAGGCCCATGGCCGCGAACGCCGCGGAGCCGATGGCGAAACCCTTGCCGATCGCCGCCGTGGTATTGCCCACGGAATCCAGGCTGTCGGTGATTTTGCGGACGCCGGGATCAAGATGCGACATTTCGGCAATGCCGCCGGCATTGTCGGCAATGGGGCCATAACTGTCAACCGACACCACCATGCCGGTGGTTGCCAGCATGCCCAGGCTCGCCATCGCCACGCCGTAAATTCCCGCCAACTGGTGCGAGACGATCAGAGCAACCGCCAGCACAATGACCGGCACGGCGGTGGACGCCATGCCCAGCGCCAAACCGCCGGTCACCGTAATCGCCGGCCCGCTTTGCGATTCATCGGCGAGATTCTTGACCGGCTTGTATTTGGAAGAAGTGTAGTATTCGCTGGTGAATCCAATGATGACGCCGGAGAGCACGCCGGCGATGGTGGCCCAAAACGGCCCCATGGCATCATAGTTCTCGAACACAAAGCCGCTCTGTTTCACCATAAAGTAGGTGCCGACAATGGTGAAGAAGGCGCTGACGTACAGACCGCCCATCAAAGCGCTTTGGGGATTGCCGCGGCTGGCGGCTTTGACATAAATGATGCCCAGAATCGAAGAGAAGATGCCGATGCTGGCGATGTTGAGCGGCAGCACGGCCAGGGCGTGGTTGTGTTCGGGCGAAAGCAGCGTCATACCCGCGGCAATCGCCATGGCGGCGATGATGGCCTCGACGTAGGACTCCAGCAAGTCCGCACCCAAGCCAGCGACGTCACCGACGTTGTCACCGACATTGTCGGCAATCACAGCAGGGTTGCGCGGGTCATCTTCGGGAATGTTGGCTTCGACCTTGCCGACCAGATCGGCGCCCATGTCTGCGCCTTTGGTGAAGATGCCGCCGCCGCTGCGGGCGAAGAGGGCAACCAAACTCGCGCCCATGGCATAGCCGTTGATGATGACGGGCTTGCCTTCGAAAATGAGATAGACGAGGCACAAGCCCAGCAGGGAGACACCGACCACGCTCATCCCCATGACGGCGCCGCCGGACACGGCCACGCTCAGGGCGCCCTTGAGGCCGCCATCAACCGCGCCCTGCGTGGTGCGGGAATTGGCGCGCGTGGCGATGCTCATGCCGATGTAGCCGGCAATCGCGGAAGCGAGGCCACCGGCCATGAATGCCACCGAGGTCTGCCAATTGAGGTCAACTTTGGAGAACAAAGGAGCCGCAGCAATCAGCGCGGCAATCACAATGACGAAAGCCGAAACATACAGGTATTCACGCCGCAGAAACGCCTTGGCACCTTCCTGGACGGCGCGGGAAATCTGGACCATTCTTTCGTTGCCGGGGCTTTTGCGCAACACATCCATCGCCAAGAAGGCAACGAAGCCGAGTGCAAACAAACTCGCGATGCCGGGGATCAAGATGTCGGACAATGGGCCTCCTTCAGAATTCTCTTTTCTGCTTTTGGACCTGCTTGCGAATTCCGGCGTTGACCGCAGCCTCCTCGCCGCCGCCAATCGCCTGTTTGATCATTGCTCAGGATTCGTTTTCACATTGTAGCGGTTCATCGCATGGGCAATTCCATGGCGGCAGAAGTCCAGTGCCGCATCAGCGGCTTGGGCAATGAAACCGGGCAGGGCTTCGCGTTCCACCCTGGAAAACCGCGAGAGCACGAACGCGGTGGCGCTTTGCTCCGAACTCTGGCCGATGCCGAGCCGCAGCCGCGGGAAAGCCTCGGTGCCGAGCGCCTGAATGATGGAGCGCAGCCCCTTCTGGCCGCCCGCGCTGCCCTTCGAGCGCAGTCTGAGTTTGCCGAACGGCAACTGGAGATCATCCAGCACCACGAGCAGATGAGGCAATTCAAACTTGAAATAATGAACCACCTCGCGCACCGCCACGCCGCTGTTGTTCATGAAGGTCAGCGGCTTGAGCAGAACGATTTCCCGGTCAGTGCCGGGAAGGGGATGGGGGGAGGAGATGCGATATTCTCCTCGGCCCGCATGCAACGCAATGCCCAGCCGTTCGGCGAGATGATCGATGACCATGAAACCGAGGTTGTGCCGGGTGCCGGCATATTCCCGGCCGGGGTTCCCCAAGCCGGTAATCAGATATCTGGCGGGCACCACAGCAGAACTGGCCACGGGTCATCGTCACTTCTGGGATTCTTCGCCTTCTTCTTCTTCAGCCTTCTTGCCGTGGCCGATCACCTCCGGCTCGGCAGTTTCCGGCGCGGCAGCCGGGGCCGGCGTCTCTTCCAGACGCGGCGCCAGCACCGAGACCACCATTTGCTCAGGCTCGTTCAGGATCTCGAATTTTTCGGCGGGCAAATCACGCACGAAGATGGCGTCATGAATGTTCAGATTGCTGACGTCGATGTCCACCGCGTCCGGGATGTCGAGCGGCAGACATTTGATCTCCAGGCTGCGCAGTAGTTGTTGCAGCGTGCCGCCATCTTTCACGCCGGCCGCGGTACCGGTCAGGCGGATCGGCACTTCCATGGTAATCTTCTCGGTCAGCTTCACGCCCATGAAATCGACATGCACCGGCGTGCCGTACACCGGATGCCACTGCACTTCGCGAATAATGCACTTGACAGGTTCGCCGGGGCCCAGGCGCACATCCATGATGCTGGACTTGTGCGCGAGCGCAGCGCGCAATTCCCTGGCATCGACGCTCAACGCCACGGGGTCGACGCCGCCGCTGTAATACACGCCCGGCACCCGGCCCTCGCGCCGCAGACGCTTGGCCGCCTGCTTGCCGATATCCTTGCGAACCTCGACATTGATAAGTGTTGAACTCATAACGCAACCTTTGCTTCAGGTGATGAATTCTAGTTTGTAATGTGCTAGTCAAACAGCGAACTGATGGATTCTTCATTATGCGTGCGCATGATGGCGCGGCCGAACAACTCCGCCACCGAGAGCACCTTGATCTTGTCGATCAGCTTGTTGGGATGAATCTGCACGGTGTCGGTAACAATCATCTGGTCAATGGGCGATTTCATCAAGCGCGTCACCGCCGGCCCCGACAGGATGGCATGGGTGCAAGCGGCGTAGACGTGCTGCGCGCCCATATCTTTCAGGCGGGAGGCGGCGTTGGTAAGCGTGCCGGCCGTGTCGCAAATGTCGTCGATCAGCAGGGCATTCTTGCCTTCCACGTTGCCGATGACGTTCATGATCTCAACCATGTTGGGTCCGGAGCGGCGCTTATCGACGATGGCGATGGGCGCGTTCAGCCGCTTGGCATAGGCGCGCGCCATGTGTGTGCCGCCGAGATCCGGAGCCACCACCACCAGGTTCGGGATTTTTATTTTTTGGAGGTACTCGACGAACACGGTGGCCGAATAAAGATGGTCGAGCGGAATATCAAAGAACCCCTGCAGTTGCGGCGCATGCAAATCCATCGTGAGGATGCGATCCGCGCCCGCCGTGGTCAGAAGATTGGCGACCAGCTTGGCGGTGATCGAAACGCGCGGCTGATCCTTGCGGTCCTGGCGGGCATAACCGAAGTAGGGAATTACCGCGGTAATCCGCCGGGCGGAGGCGCGGCGGGCGGCATCCAGCATGATCAGCAGCTCGAGCAGGTTGCGCGGCGGCGAATTCGTCGGCTGGATGATGAACACATCCTGGCCGCGAATATTCTCGGAGAACTTGACCCAGGTTTCACCGTCGCTAAACTCGCGGAACTCACTCTTGCCGAGCTCGAGGTTGAGGTAGGCGGCAATTTTTTGCGCCAGCTCGGGATGAGCTCTGCCGGAGAACAAGCGCGGATGTTGCAGCAGGGCATTCATAAACGACAAAAAAAATGACGATCCGTTCCGCCTCCTGCGTCATCTACCAGACGAGCAACTGAGCGGAGGACTCGCCATTTGAGCAATGATCCCAGAAGCATTAACCAAGGTTAGAGACTTGCTGGGGCGGAAGGATTCGAACCTTCGTATGCAGGAACCAAAGTCCTGTGCCTTGCCAGCTTGGCGACGCCCCAGAGAGAATCTCATGCCCGCCTAAAAAAACTCGTCCTGATTGGTTGGCTTGCCGCCCTTTTGCACTTCCTGCCGGTATTTTTCCAGAACAGCTTTTTCCAGCCGGTCCCGAAATTCATTGGTGATGGGATGTGCGATATCACGGAAAGTTCCGTCATTCATTTTACGGCTTGGCATGCTGACGAAATAACCGGTCACGCCCTTGATCACTTTCATGCCGCGCACGACGAAGCAGTCGTCGAAGGTCACATTGACAAAAGCTTTCAGTTTGTCCTCTTCGCGGATACTGACCGTGATTTCGGTTATCTCCATTCCTCCCTCCTTAAAAATTGATTTCACAGACCTGCCCCAAAGCCAGGCTGTGAGTCTGCGGCGCAACTCGACACATACTGGTCAAGTTCCCTTTTTCCCCATTTTACTGGTCGCGCTAAAAAGGTTTTATGCTGATCCTGGAAGAGTCGTTGCGTCTGCTGGGCTGCCTCCTGGGTCTCAAAAACGCCGAAAACGGTTGACCCGCTCCCGCTCATGCTGGCAGCCAGAGCCTTGCCGGAAAGCAACTGCTGCTTGATCGCCGCCAACTCCGGGTATCGTTCGAAGACTATCGCTTCAAAATCGTTGTGAACCCGTTCCCCCAAGTGTGAGAACTCGTTTTTTTTCAATTTGAAAGCGCTGAATGTACTACTCTTTTGCCCGTTTGTCAAGCCGAATTTCACGTTTTGATAGGCCCATGACGTCGAGACAGACACCGGCGGAGCGACGACTAGAATCCAATACTCCGGCAACGGATCGATGGTGGATAGAATCTCACCGCGACCCTGCCCGCGGCAGTATCCGCCATGCAGAAAAAAAGGCACATCCGAACCGAGTTGCAGCGCCAACTCTTCCAGCCGGAAGAGGGGCAGATCAAGGTGCCAGAGCTGATTGAGCACCAGCAAGGCGACTGCCGCATCACTGCTGCCCCCTCCCAGGCCCGCACCCGTCGGGATCCTCTTCTCAAGGTGGAGCCGGACTCCGAAGGGTTGCTCCCTGACCGCCACCAGGATACGATAAGCGCGCTCGCAGAGGTTTGCACCACCTGCCGCCAGCTCGGGCCAGTTGCAGCTCAGCTCGAAACCCGGTGCGGCAGTCCGTTCAAAAAACAAGGAATCGTGCAGGCTGATCTGCAGAAAATTCGTGTCGAGGTTGTGATAACCATCTTCGCGGCGCCCGAGAATGCGAAGCCCCACATTGATCTTGGCATAGGCTGGAACTGAAAAAGCCTTCATTGCTGATCAGCGTCCTGACTGGGGTCCGCCCGCAGCGCTGCACGGGCCATGCGCACCGCGAGTTGGCGGAGAACTTTGGTGGAGTGCAGGAAGAAGCCAGAAGCCGTCACAGGGCAAGGTGGTCGACTTCTGGTATGGGCTGGCCACAAGGAGGGCGAAGCCTGATAAGATGCAAGAATTGCAGATCAATTGCCGGGCTTGCACAAGGAAGAGATCGGTTATTGCAACTTGACTCGCTCTGCTGCCGTGTATACGATCGCCTCAGATTCAAGATGCGGATTCGCAATGATATGGGTTGCAACGACTTCGCCGACTTTGGCTGCGGCCAAGCGGCCGGCCTCGACTGCCGCTCGCACGGCAGCCACTTCGCCTGCAACTTTCACAGTGACGAGTGCGGCGTCAGTAATCTCGCGGCCCGCCAACACCACCTGCGCCGCCTTAACCATCGCGTCCGCGGCTTCCAGGGCGGCAACCAGGCCGCGTGTTTCGACCAGACCGAGCGCGCGTTCCGCCATGCGTTCTTAAGATTCCGTCGCCAGTTCAGCCCGTTTGGGCAGAATCAATTCGACTTCCGCATGCGGCCGCGGAATGACGTGAACGGAGACCAACTCGCCGACCTTTTCCGCGGCAGCAGCACCGGCGTCCGTGGCAGCCTTGACCGCGCCGACATCGCCGCGCACCATCACGGTCACATAGCCGCCGCCGATCTTCTCTTTGCCGATCAGCGTGACTTTGGCCGCTTTCACCATGGCGTCAGCCGCTTCAATCGCGCCGACCAGGCCACGCGTTTCGATCATGCCCAGCGCATCAAGGCTCATGACATTGGACTCCTTTGTGAGTTAAGACTCGTCAGGACAAAGCCGTAAGTCGTGCAAAAAAGCGCGAAAAATCTACTAAAAAAATGACACGTTGTCAATTCATTTTTGCCAGCGCAGCCTGACTGAACGCCACAAAACTCTGCAATCAACTTGCTCCCGGCGCCTTTGCCGCCGGGCGCGGCAGGCTTGCTCACTTGTTGCATGTTGCTGCGGGAATCTTTACATTGCGCTCCATTCAATTCTTGTGGATCAGGCTGCTACTGCCTGCAACTGGACGATTCACAATTCGCCGTCGAGGTGATGCCGAGTTATTTTCTATTTTCCGATGCGCATTTGGGTGCCCCCCATCGCAGTGATGACCCAGAACGGGAGCGAAAAGTCGTCGCCTTTCTGCAGCATGTCAAGCAACACGGCGCCGGCCTGTTCATCGTCGGCGATCTCTTCGACTTTTGGTTCGAATATCGCCATGCCGTGCCCAACCGCCATTTCGCGGTGCTGGCCAAACTTTACGAGCTGCGCCAAGCCGGACTACCCATCGACTACCTCGCCGGCAACCACGATCTCTGGCTGGGAGAGTACTTTCGCAACCAAATCGGCGTCACCGTGCACGCCGGCGGCATTGCGCGCAATCTTTGCGGCTATCACTGTTTCATCACCCACGGCGACGGCACCGCCAAACGCGACGTGGGCTACCGCCTGCTCAAACGCATCATGCAGCATCCGGTCAACATCTTCTTGTACCGCCTGCTCACGCCCGACCTTGGTGTGCCGCTCGCCAAGAGCATGTCACACACCAGCCGCACTTACGTCCAGAGTGACAGCCGCTGGGAGCGCGAGTATCGCGCCTACGCCGCGGGCAAAATCAACGAGGGGTTCGACGTGGTCTTGATGGGGCACACCCACCAGCCCAAGGTGGAGCAGATCAACGGCAAGATGTTCATCAATCTCGGCGACTGGATGACGCATTTCACCTATTGCCGCCTCGATGAACGCGGGCCGGTGCTGTTACGGTGGAGCGACGCGGGCCAGCCCGCCGCGGTTGCCGCGCAAGCGGCGGTCTCACCGCCTTGATGCACCGCACTTCTGCCCGGTCGTTCGTCTTGCTGTCGGAAACATCACCAGAGTTGAGGCTCAAACATGCAATCTTCTTCAAGTACGCTGCAGTCGAAAACCACCTGGATGGTCTTTGGCGTCCTGTTTCTGCTCGTCGGAGTGCCATTGGCGCTGCTGCTGAATGATCTCAGCCACGACTTGCCGGATCCCAGTCAGCTCGAGAGCTACAAGCCCAAACTCGGTTCGGAAGTCTATTCGAGCGACGGCAAGCTCATCAAGGAATTCTTCGAGGAACGGCGGGCATTCGTGCCGCTCAGCCAGATTCCGGCCCATCTCAAACAGGCGCTGCTCGCGACGGAAGACCGCAATTTCTACAACCACTGGGGCGTGAACACGCTGCGGCTGGTGCAGGCGCTGGCCATCGATCTCGTGTACATGGAGAAGCGGCAGGGCGCCAGCACGATTGCGCAGCAGCTCGCCCGCCTGTTGTACTTGACGCCGGAGAAGACCATCACCCGCAAGATCAAGGAGATCATGACTGCGATTCAGATCGAGCGGACCTATACCAAAGACGAGATCCTCGAGATGTATTTGAATCACGTCTATCTCGGGCATGGCGCTTATGGCGTGCAAATGGCGGCGCAGCGTTATTTTGGCAAGAATGTGCAAGACCTCGAGCTGCAGGAAGCGGCGACGCTGGTCGCGCTGGTGCAACGGCCGGAGCCACTCTCACCGATTCGCAACCCGGCCGGCTGCCAGGCGCGGCGCAATCTCGTTTTGCGCAACATGTACAACACCGGCCTGCTTGCCGCCGCCGACCTGCAGCGCCTCACGGACCTGCCACTGGGCGTGCACGCCACCCTCGCCAACGAATATTACGGCACCGCGCGCTATTTCACCGAGCACGTGCGGCAATTGCTCTGGCAGAAATACGGTCGCGACCTCCTCACCGAGGGCTTCAAGATTTACACCACGCTGGACACCCGCACCCAGTATCTGGCCGAACGCATTATCCAACGGCATTTGCGCGAAGTGCAAAGCCAGGTCAACAAGAATCTCATCCGCAAACGCGAACATCTCAAACTCATCACGCCGGCGATGCTCGACAGCCTGGGCCTCACGCTGCAGCAGTTCGTGGCCGATTCCACCCTGCTCAACAATTTTCTCAGCAGCCAGCGCGCCGTGCAGGTTGCCTTCATCTGCATCGAAACCAAGACCGGCTACGTCCGGGCCATGATTGGCGGGCGCGATTTTGACGAAAGCAAGTACAACCGCGTCATCCAGGCGCAGCGCCAGCCCGGCTCGGCCTTCAAACCCTTCGTTTACGCCACGGTGATCGACAATGGCTACCAGCCCACTTTTGAAGTGCTCAATCAGCCGGTGGTGGTGAAACAAGTCGACGGCACCGAGTGGCGGCCACAGAATTTCGACGGCTCGATTGGCGGCTTTGTCACCTTGCGCGAAGCCCTGGCGCGCTCACTCAATTTGCCGACGGTGCGGCTGGTGCAGCAGATTGCCAATCCCGCCACGGTGGTGAAATATGCGCAGAAAATGGGGTTGACCACCAACATTCCACCCTACGAATCGATTGCGCTCGGCGCCGGCGAAGTGATTCCGATCGAAATCACCTCCGCCTACTCCGCCTTTCCCAATCAGGGCGTGCGCATGGAGCCGATTTTCATCACCCGCGTCGAGGACAAGGATGGCAACCTCATCGAAGAAAACCGGCCGCACGGCAGCGAAGTCTTGAGCAAGGAAACCGCCACCATCATGACCGATATGATGCGCGGCGTGCTGGATTTTCATGCCGGCCCCGGCCGCTTCGGCACCGGCGTGGGCGCGCGCAGCAAATTCGGTTTCACCCGCCCCGCCGGCGGCAAATCCGGCACCACCAACGAATATCGCGACACCTGGTTCATCGGCTTTACCCCGCAACTCACCACCGGCGTGTGGGTGGGCTTCGACCGCCAGGATATGTCCTTTGAACGCGGCACCGGCTCTTCGATCTGCCTGCCGATTTGGGCGCCCTTCATGAAAGCCGCGCATGACACGCTGGGCCTGCCGGTGGAAGATTTCAACCAGCCGCCGACCGTCTACAAACTGGAAATTTGCACCATTTCCAAGGAGCTTGCCAACGAAGAATGCCCCAGCACGACCTACGCCATCTTCCGCGCGGGCACTGAACCGAAAACGCGCTGCCACATCCATCATGGCCGCGAAAAGAGTCAGCAACGCCGCCGTTCCGCGCACCGCACGTGAACCAAACAAGAAGCCCGCTGCCTCATACACGTGAAGCAGCGGGCTTGTTCTCTCGCGTCTCTCCCGCCCGGTTGCAGTTGCCAACCGCACGCGTGCATGCCGGGCGCTTGCGGCCCGTCAGTTTTCGCTCATGTGTTCGTGAATGAGCTTCCAGCCATTCTCATACACCCACACGCGGGTGACCTTGCCCGAACCTTCCACGAATTTCTCGCCCAGTTTTCCCTCGGTCATGTAATTGTAGGTCACCAGCAAGACTTCGCGGTAAACCTCCGCGCTGGAGTGGATGACGCTGGTGGCGCCGATGGTCTGCTCCATCTGGCTCTTGACCCGCTTGAGCACTTCGCCGGAGCCGTCGATGCGAAACGGCAGTTTGGGCTGAAAACGTGAAGACTTGGGATGGAGAAACTCGCCATAAGCCTTGTCATCCTTCTTGGCCAGCGCCTCATCCAATTTCTTGTTGTGGGCGATGGCGTTCTTCTTCCATGTCTCCCGGTCTTCTTTCGTCACCTTGGCCTTTTGAAAGTAGATTTTCGCCAGCATGCCGCCGCCGATCACAATGACGAGAAAGACGAGAATCTGCAACAGCAGGCTGAGAGAAACCCGCGGCTCCTGCAAGCGCCAGGCCGCCAGCAAGTGAAAAATCAAGCTCAGCGGAATGATATGACACCTCCAAATCTGAGATGAAAAAGCCTTCTTCCCGCATGACAGTATTACTCTGGCAGGACGAGTGGCCTGTTCCCTTAAAAGGCACGGCCACCACAAATGTCATCCTGCGGGGATCCTGTGCAGATTCGAGCACGTTGCCCGGAATCTCACAGAATTCATTCTGACGGACATTCCGAATGACGCATGCAAATGACAGCAACAAAGCACCGACGCGGCTGTGAGGCTTTTTTCCAGCCTCGTTGATTTGCTGCCCGGCAGACGGCACGGCGAAGTGTGATCAAGAAACGGGTGGAATATTGTATTTCCGGGGGAAATTAGCAAGGAAGAAAGCAGAGCGCCCGGCTGGCGGTCATGCGAACCGGTGCGCACCCCCCTCATTTGGCAGGTTCAATTCGACAGTTGCT
>JBBIKM010000017.1:24366-52554 GCA_037445455.1 bacterium
GCGATCGCCGTCGCCGTGCGGGCGGCGGCCTCCGCCTCACACGCCGCGCCCTGGCCTTGCGCGACCGCCGCCTGGTAAGCATCATGCGCCTGGCCGGCCCGCTGCAGCGCCTCAAAGGCCTGGCCCAGCGAGAACTGCATTTCGCCGCAATCCCTCACGTCCGGATATCTCGCCATAATTTGATGGAGCCGCAGAATGGCATTGGGGAAATAGCGTTGCGCCAGCAGCGCGTGGGCGCCATTCACTTCGCGGCGCCAGCGCACGGTTTCCGCCGCTGCGCCGGGCGCCGGCACCGCCGTCTTTTGCTCGCCGTGCACTGCGCTGACATTGCCGATGCGCAAACGGGTCTTCTCCGCCGGCGCGGGAATCTTGCTGATCTTTTGCGACATTAAGGCCAGAAACAATTCGCGCTCGCTGATGGTGCGCAGATCCGACAGCTCCAGCCAGGTGTTGCCGCTCAAACGGAAGGTCTCCCCTGCCGGCATTTCCAGCACGACTTCACCGTTTTCGAGCGTCAGGATGGTGTCAATCGTCTCCAACAACATCCCGACCCGCGCCGGCTGCCAGTTTTCCTCCATGCCGCGGCGGACTTTCACTTCGCCCTTCAGGCTGATGATCTTCGCCGCCGGCGCCGCCCACAGCATCGAGGCCAACAGCAACCCGGCCGCCATCGCCATGCCAATTTTCCTGATCATGTTATTCCACCTCGATGACTTTGACCCAGCCCTCGGCCAGGCCGTTGCGCAGCATGCCGTCTTCGAGATATTGCAACGCGCCCGCCTGCCATGCGTCCGCAAAGCCCTTCGCCACCAGGGTGGTCTCCAGCGGAATCCAGGCGGTGGTTTGGCCGGCGCGATTCGCGCGCAGCAGATAGCGTTTCTCGTTGCTGCTCAGGCTGGCGGCCTGCGCTGCGGCCACGCCGGTATCGAAAATCAAATAAAGATGCGCCAACTCCTTTTGTGGATCGCGCACATCGACAAAGGCGGTGTGAATACCGGCGCTTTCGAACAGGGAGGCACACAACACCGCCAGATCATCGCAATCACCGGCGCCCAGGGCCAGCGTTTCGGCGGCGAATTGCACGCGATCATCGCGATAGAACGGAATGTTGGGATCACTGTGATAGCGCAGACCGGTGTGCGCGAGCGCGCCGAAGAGTGCCCGGGCTTTGGCGAACACGCCGGTCACGCTGGAATCGCGCAGGACCCGCCGGCTCAAGCCCAGCACCGCTTCATCTTCCGGTGTCACAAAGTAACTCAACTTGTCGACTTCACCATTCCAGGCGTTGCGACTGTGCACCGTGAGCTGCGCGCTGGTTTCCTTGCGCACGTTGCCGCCGGCACGCGCCTCCACCCGAATGTCGAGAATCGCGGGCTCGCGCCGGGCGACGGTTTGCAGGCGCGGACTCAAAATCGCGGTGACTGGAATGTCCCTGGTCTCCTTCTTTTCGATGCGAATGTAGCCGCTGTCCTTCGGCCGCTCCGAGTAGCCGCGCACGCTGCTTTGCACATTGACTTCAATGGGAAAGCCCGCCGTGTTCTTGATCGTCACCAACGCCAATGGATAAGTCTGATAGAACGGATAATAGGCCGGGTACAAATCCTGCACCACCAGCCTGGTCGATTTGATTTGAAACAACTCGCGTTTGCTGCCCCACATGAACGCGAGCCCCAGGCCGAAATCCAGGCCGCTGAATTCGTTGCCGGCATGCAGTCCCGCCAAACCCCGTTGCGTTTTGATATCCACAAAATGATACTTGACGTCAAAGTTGAACGCCACCCAACTGCGCATCACCAAATACAGGCCGCCGCCGGCATAGGCGCCAAACAGGCTCTTGCCGCCGCCGGAGACCGTCTCGCCCGTGCCGGCGTCACGCATTTGAAAAGAAGAGACCCAGTATGGACCAAGCCCGGCGGACAAATAGGGCTGCGCCGCGCTGCTGCTCTTCGCCGGCAGCACGTCATAGCGCGCGCCGGCGAGAAAGGGAAGGACCACCGCGACGTCGAGATTGGTGCCGCTCGCCGGCGTTTCATCACCGCGCACGCGCGCGATCGCGCCCAGGCTGAAATCCAGCGACCACCTGTCGTCCAACCTCGAAAAATAGTTGAGCCAGCCGCCGACACCGCTGACCGTGAACCTGGCGTTGGCGGTGGAAATATCGAAATGCGTCGCTTGATCACCGAGATTCCAATAACTCGCGCGCGCGCCAATGCCGTTCGCCCGCGCCGGTCTCTGCGCCAGCAGCGCGCCCGGCAGCAGCAGCACTGCCGCCAACACCATCTGAATCGCACCACGCATCGCTGTCCTCTTTCCCGTCACATGATTGCCGGTTTGCGCCGGAAAGTACCAAATTCTCTTCATCCAACCAAGCCCAAACAGCGCGGGTGCGGGCACGGCACCTCCGGCGGCCGCGCCCGCTCGGCCCGCGTCTCAGAAACCGGCGACCAGAATGTTGCCGTTCACCGTTGCCAGCGCAATCCGGCCCTCGCCGGCGCCCAGCCGGCCGCGCAGGGTTTGCGGCGAAGAGGCTGCCACCTGCAGCGTCAATCCGGAAAGAGTGATGGTGCCGTTCGAAACCTTCGCTTCCAACTCCGCCGAGGTGGCTTTGGGAATCTGCAAACTGACGATGCCGTTCACCGCGCTCAGTTCACACACGCCGTTCGGCACCAGCGTGGTTTCCACCAGGATATTGCCGTTGATCAGCTCGCCGCTGACATTGCCGTGCATGCCGCGCATGACGAGGGTGCCGTTGGTCAGCGCGGCAGTGGCCGTGCCGTGAATCTCGGACAGCTCCACGTTGCCATTGGCGAGGTTGATTCTCGCCTGCTGTTGCAACGAATCGACGCGAACGTTGCCGTTGACATTCTTCACCTGCACCTGCCACGCCGCCGGCAGCCGGAGATGATAAACGACTTCGAGCGTGCGGCCATGGGTGTCATTCGGCTGGATCGTCTTGACCAGAACCTCCTCGCGGCTGTCACTCACCCGCACCTCGAGATGGCGCAGATACGCGGCAGCATCCTCGCGGCTCTGCGAAGTGACGCGGCGCTCACCCCAAATCTCGACCGTGGTCGCACCGGGCACCCCCACGATCGCGATTGGCCCGTTGATGCCTTCCACCCGCAGACGGCTCTGATTCACCGCCTCGACTTGAAACGAGAAGGTCTCCCGCTCGGTCGCCTGGCCGCCGGCGTCCACTACGCGATCAATTTCACAGGCGCTGAACGGCAACCATGCCAGGCTGGCGAGCAGCCACAGCATGCGTCTCAGACAGAAAAGTGTTTTCATGTTTTTCTCCCTTGCCTGCCTTTGCACGGCCAGTGCCGCGTGGAGCTGCGGCACTGACCGGCTGTTGCTGAGTATCGGATTCGCCGCGCCGCGCGGGCGCCGGCGTGCGCGCGGCGTCAGTCGCGCTGCGCCGGCCGATGCTTGCCCCACATGAACTGCAAGCCGAAGCCGTATTCATAGCCGCTGAAATCCGAGTTGGCATTGAAATCGACGAAGTGATACTTGGCATCGAAATTCAGGCCGAGCCAGCTCGTGAGCATGAAGTCCAGGCCGCCGCCGAGATAGCCGCCGGGCTTGAGTTCGGTGTCAACGTTGACTTCTTCATCATGGAAGTACTCTTCGCGCACCAACACGTCCGCAAACCAGTAGGGTCCGCCGCCGGCTGCGAGATAAGGCCGCAAATTGCTGCGGTTCTGCGCCGGCAAGGGATAGAAGCGCATGCCCAACAACACCGGCACCACGGTCATCACCTGCGTGTCCTGGCCGTCGATGCGGGATACGCTTGCGATCTCGCGCGAGATGCCGCCCAGGCTGAATTCCATGAACCAGTAGTCGCTGGTGCGCGAGAGCAAGGTCAGCCAGCCGCCGGCGCCGCCGCCTTCCACGGCATGATAGTGCGGCCGGTCGATGATACGAATATGGTCCGGGCCTTCGTTCATATCCCAAAAGCTGCCGCGCACAACCAGGCCGGTGGTTCTGGGCGTGTGCTGTGCTTGTGCTGAACCGTGCCACAACACTGCAAGCACAGCGGCGCATGCCATGCCGAATGTTCTGCGTTTCATTTCACTCCTCACTTTCACTTGATGAGTATTGAGGGACTGCGAATTTTTCCGGGTGATTCTTGTGCTTGCGGAAGTCCCGCAATTGCCTTCTCATCAGGCAAGCAGAATGCCAGCTCTGGCGCGGCACTTCAATTCGAATGATTCCATAAAATTGCAGGGAAAGGGGGAACGGCTGGCAATGCGGAAACCACGGGGGAATGCGGAATTTTTCCGCGGAAAAAGCGCGGCGCCGGTGTCTTCAAAAAAGACTTGCATCACTCGGGCGGCCTGCTAAATTGGCCAACCGTCCTGTCTCGAACAAACGGCCACCCTGAAACCGCGACCGAGCCTGGTCGCCAGGCCTCGCAAACTTCAGCCCTCAAAGGAGACTGCCGTGAAGACCTGCTACCGCAGACTTACGCATTACAAGTATCAGCTCATGGAGGAATACCAGCAAGAGATCGACATCAAGCCGGCCACCGACATCCTGCTCAGATTCCTCGAGTTGCACCGCGACGGCCTGCTGATTGTGCGCAAAGCCTACGCCTGGGACGGCCCCAGCGGCCCGACCTTCGACACCAAGAACTTCATGCGCGGCTCGCTGGTCCACGATGCCCTCTATCAGTTGATGCGGCTGCGCGCGCTCGATTACAAAGTCTACCGCAAGCGCGCAGACGAAATTCTGCGCGAGTGTTGCCGCGCAGACGGCATGACTGCCTTTCGCGCTTGGTACGTATTCCTGGGAGTGCGCCTGTTCGGCTTTCTCAATGCCAAACCGCGCAATGAGCCGGAGGTCAAAATCATTGCCGCGCCATGAAGACAGGCAGCGCCTCCTCGTTTGCCGCAGAAAGGTGAGCCGGCGATGAACCAATGGGATCAGCGCTATCGTGTTGCCGATTACGTCTACGGCACACAGGCCAACGACTTTCTCCATTCCGTGTGGCAGCGCCTGCCGGCCGGCAGAGTGTTGTGCCTGGCCGAAGGGGAAGGCCGCAATGCCGTGTTTCTGGCGGAGCAGGGCTTTGAAGTCGTCGCGGTGGATTCGTCGGCAGTGGGCCTGGCCAAGCTTCAGCGCCTGGCACAGCAGCGCAAGGTGAAGGTGGAAACGATTTGCGCCGACCTGGCTGATTTCGTCATCGCGCGCGAGGCCTGGAGCGCAGTGATTGCGATCTTCGCGCATCTGCCCCGCGCAGTGCGGGCGCCGTTGCATCGCCGGGTGGTGGAGGGTTTACGGCCCGGCGGCATGTTCGTGCTGGAGGCCTACACGCCGGCACAGTTGCAATACAAAACCGGCGGGCCTGCCACCCTCGAGCTGCTGATGGATCTTCCAACTTTGCTGGAAGAGTTGCACGGCCTGAACTTTCACATTGCGCACGAGATTGAACGCGAGGTGCAGGAAGGATTGCTGCATCGTGGCCGCAGCGCCGTGGTGCAGATTCTGGCCAGCAAGCCCTGAGCATGCCATTCCCGCGGCGGGAGTTGCGCGCAAGCCCCGGCGTGACCGTCCAACAAGATTTCAGTGGAAAGACAGTTCGGAGGGGGGCAGCGGCTGCAAGCCGGCTGCGCGGCCGCCGCGCTCAGCTTGAAGACTTGCCGAAGCGGCTGCGCTGTTCCATCACTTGCTGCAAATAAGGCCGGTACTTCTGCGGCAATCCCTTGAACAGAGAGGAGGAGGGGTCCGGCGGCGCCCCGGCAGGGATGTTCTTCAAATACTCTTCGATTTTGGCCTGCACGCGGCCAATCACTTCTGCCTCAGCGGTGGCGGCGATGGCTTGCGCCGCGGCCCGCACTTCAAATCCCGCCTGCACCAAATTCTCAAAACAGATACCGCGAAAATATTCGGTGATCGTGCCGCGGTCGCGGTTACCCAGCGCTTTGGCCGTCTGGCTGATGGCGGCGCGAGAGAAGCGCAGGCGGCGCAGCATTTCCAGAATCTGCGCTTCGAGCGGTTGATAAAGCACTGCCGCAGGGGCCTCTGCCGGCGGCTCGGCAAGTTCCCCGGGCAAATCACCGGCTTGGATCAAATCACGGCCTTCACTGCGCGCCAGGATCGCGGCGCGGCGCACGAGATTTTCCAGTTCGCGCACGTTGCCGGGCCAGGCATAGGCTTGCAGGGCGGCCATCGCCGCTTCGGAGAACCCGCGCACGGAATGATGGCCGTGCTTGGTCAGGAAATGCGCAGCCAGCAGCGGTATGTCTTCCTTTCTCTCGCGCAGCGGTGGCAGCGTGAGCGGAAAGCCATTCAGGCGGTAGAACAAGTCGGCGCGAAAGCGACCGCTCGCGACTTCCGCCGGCAAATCCCGGTTGCAGGCGGCAATGACGCGCACGCTGGCATGCAGCGTTTGCTCGCCGCCCACCCGCTCGAAGGTGCCGTCCTGCAACACGCGCAGCAGCCTGGCCTGCAGCGCCGGCGTGGTTTCGGTGATTTCATCGAGAAAAATGGTGCCGCCTTGCGCCAGTTCGAAGCGGCCGCGCCGCCGCGCTTGCGCGCCGGTGAAGCTGCCTTTCTCATGGCCAAACAACTCGCTCTCCAACAACGTTTCGGGCAGCGCGCTGCAATTGACCGCGACAAATGGCGCATGCGGGTGCGGCCCGGCGCGGTGAATCGCACGCGCGATCAATTCCTTGCCGCTGCCGGTTTCGCCCGTGATCAGCACCGGCAGGTTTTCCGCGGCGACTTTCGCAACCGCGGCCAGCACCCCCGCCAGCGGGCTGCCGGCGGCGTGGATGATCTCCGGTGCGGGCACGGCGCGCACCGGTTCCGCGGCGATGCTGTAACTCTGCAAATCACGCAGTTGCTTCTCGAGCGCGAGAATCGCATTGCGCCGCGCCTCCGCAAGCTGCCGTGTCTGCGCCGAGGCTGCCGTTTCCTCCTGCAATTGCTGTTGCACCTCCTGCAGGCGGGCTTGCGCTTGCGCCAACTCGGTTTCCTTGGCAGCGATTTGCTGCTGCAACAGGCGGTGCACTTCACCAGACTCTACCTGCCGCGCCTGCTGGCGACGAATGCCGAGAAAGGCGATCGCGGTGAGATAGGCCAGCGCCGGCAGCAACACCGGCACGATGAGATGGGTGGTGCGGAAAAGAATGACGGCGCGCAGCGCAAGAATGGCCAGCACAGCCAGACTGAGAGCGAGAATTGTGGCGGCGTGGCGGGAGCGGCCGATCCACGAGGCTGCCAGCACCAGCAGCGCAATCATCACCACCTGCACCAATGCCGGCGCCTCGCGCAGGAAATTCTGTTCAATGATGTTCTCGGCGATCGTCGCATGAATCAACGCGGCCGGCAGGGCCTCGGTGAGCGGCGTGGCCTTGAGCACGGGCAATCCCGGCGCGGTGGCGGCCACCAGCACGATTTTGCCGCTGAAATCAAGGGAATCCGGCGCACTGCTGAAACGCCGCAGGAGTTCGACAAAACTCACAGCCGTGACGCGTTCGACACCGCCGAAATGATTGAGCCGCAGCCGGCCTTCGGAATCGAGCGGAATCTCACGGCGCGCCGATTTGGCGCCAGCCAGCCGCATCGCCCGCGAGGTTATTTGCACGGAGTCGGGCGCAATCCCCAGGTAGAGCCGCGCCAATTCGAAACCAAAGGCATAGCTCAGCGTGTCATCCTGCCGCAGCACCAGCGGGGTTTTGCGAATGACGGCGGCGCTGGCGAAGTTGCTGAATCCCGTCGCCGCGGCATTGGCGCGGAATAGCGGCAGGGGATGGAGGGCGGCGCGTCCGGTCGCGAGCTGGGGCGGCTGGTTGCGGCCGGCACTGGCGGCGGTATCCGCGGGCGCCAGTTCGGCAAAGGCCAGCGGCAGGCAGACGTTGCCGGCGGAACGCATGAAGCCGGCCAGCAGGGTGTCGAATTCAGGATAGTGCCGATCACTGCGGTCAAAGAGAATGTCGAGGCCCACGGCCTGCGCGTGCGCGCCGCGCAAGCCGTGCAGGAGATAGCCGTAGTAGTCGCGCGTGATCGGCCAGCCTGCACCTCTTCGGCGCCGAGATAAACCAGGACAATCTTCTCCGAAAGCGGACGTTCGCCGCGCAGCCGAAATTGCAGATCGATAATCGCCTCTTCCGCCCTCTCCCGCCAGGAAGGCGGCCAGAGGGCCAGGACACCAAAGCACAGCGCGATAATGCTGAGCGTGACCGCGGGGTGTGTGCAGAGCTTGCGAAAAGTGTGGGGCATCATGGCAGGCGCAGGCAAATGTCCCGGCGCTCACCGCCCGGCCGCCTCTCTTCGGCGGGCGGGCGGGTGAAGCCGTGGCGCTTCCGGGATGGTGAAGTCCAACTCCGGCGCGGCAGCAATTCAATCATCACCGCTGGGCGCCGGCGGCGTTTTGAGGGTGGTGTGCCGCCGGGCGAACTGAAACGTCTCGCGGCGATAGGCGGAATAATCGTCGTCATCTTTCGCGAGACTGTTGATTTGAACGAAATCAGAGGCGTGAATGAAGCGCGGCCCGCCCAGCGAGATCGCGACGTGGCTGATCCTGCCTTCGCTTTCGCCGAAGAAGAGCAGATCGCCGGGCTGGAGATTTTCGAAATCACTGCCGGGCGCCACGGCCACGCCCTGGCGCGCTTGTTGGCTGGCATCGCGCAGCAGCGCCACGCCGTTCAACCGAAACACCATTTGCGTGAACCCGGAGCAGTCGAAGCCGTTGGGTGAGGAACCGCCCCAGAGATAGGGCACGCCGAGAAACTTTTGCGCGGTTGCCACCACCCCCTGGGTGGTGCCGGGCGTGCTCGGGAAGACTTTGTCGCGCTCACTGAGCAATTCAGCTTCGAGAAACCCCTGACGGCCGTCGGGCAATTCCACCTTCACCCATTTCTGTTTGCCCGCGCCGGCTTTGGCTTCGAACGTTTCCAACCGGCGCATGGTGCAGCCCCACACCAGCGCCGACAGGGGAAGGGCACCGGGCCTGGGTTCGAGATGCGCGTGGCCATCCAGACGATTGAACGCCACCAACTCGCCGGCAAGCCAGGCATCGAGGCCTTCTTGCGTCACGACGGCGAGCGAGCCGGAGGGCAGCCACCCGAGATAGCCGTCTTCGGTCTGCGCGTAATACCAGCCGCGTTCCTTCTTGAGCAGCGCCAGCAGGCTGCCCATGAGAAGCTGGTTGGACAACTCGGCCTCGTGTTCCGGCTGGCTGCGCATGTTGGCGACCGCGGTGCGCACGATCGCGAAGCGCCTGCCGCCCAGCGTCTCGTCCGGCAGCAGCCGAATTTCTTCCTCGACCTTGAAGTTGGGCGCGGCTTGTTTCACTGCCGCCACCAGTTCCCTGGTCGCTGCCGTGTCGGACAGTTCACCGATGAGCTTGAGATTGGCGCCGAGCATGACGACTTGCACATTGAAGACGCAGAGCCGCCGGTCCGGACAGTGTTTTTCCTGTACCCGCTTGATGGCCTCGGTCACCGCCGGTGGCAGATCTTTCTCCAGGCGTTTGCATCCCACCCCGAACAGCAACGCAATCAACAGCACCGCACCAGATCGGTGCAGCGAAGGCAAAATTGGCGGCATGATCATACTCCCTGTTTAACCCGGCCACAAGTTGCTCGATGAGGGTGCGGTGCCCGGCCTGCGGCACCAGCTCCAGGTAACGCTTGAAATGGGCGAGGGCGCGGTGGCTTTGCGCGGGCTCCGCATGCAAGAGATATCCCAGATTCAGATGGGCGATGGCATCCTCCGGACAGCGCGCGAGAATCCTGTCGTAGAGCATCGCCGCCTCTTCGTAGCGCTGTTTGAAGACTTTGACCACGGCCAGAGTGTGCAGAATCCTAACATGGGCCGACAGGTTTTCAAGATAATGCTCCAAATCGTCCAGGCAGCCCTGTTCCTGCAGCACGGCGAGGCCGGCTCCCACGGCTTCTCCGAAGGTGGCCGCCGCTCCGCTGCGGCCCAGTTCAAAGAGCAGCACGGCGCGTTCTTCAGTGAGCGGCAGCCA
Source organism: bacterium (assembly GCA_037445455.1). Classification (GTDB taxonomy): domain Bacteria; phylum Zhuqueibacterota; class Zhuqueibacteria; order Zhuqueibacterales; family Zhuqueibacteraceae; genus Coneutiohabitans. Next base: position 34,346 of record JBBIKM010000017.1, read on the forward strand.
TTGATCCTACAACTCGAGTCGCTGCTCTTCCCGGCCGCATTGCGGCAGATTATCGATTGCCGCTGCCAGCGCGGCGCGGGGTTGCGCGAGACCTTCGACCACGGCACACGCCGGCGCGCCACAGCTCCGTATCGGTCATGGTTTCATGATGAAGCACGGCGACCGTTCTCCTTTCTGCCCGGGCAGCACCTGCCGGCAGACCAACTGCCGGCAGCGAATCCGCAGCAGACTCAACGCGCCTCGCGCGGGGCAAAGAACTTGTTGTAGAGCAGCATCAATGCGGTGGAGACGAAGCCGACGGCGGCGACGATGTACCACATCATCGCCGGATTCATGGTGTCGCGCAAATAATGTTGCACCAGCCAGCCGCCGAGCGGCCCGCCGACAAACGATCCGATGGCCACCGGCAGGAAGGCAAATCCCATGAACGTGCCCACCTGGTCTTTGGGTGCGAGGCCGGCCACATATTCGTAGAAGCGCGGCGCTTGCGTGGCCTCGCCGAAGGCGAACAGGGCGATGCCGATGATGGCCGCGATCACCGTCGGCGAGCCGGTAACGATCAACCAGGAGAAGCTGGCCAGCGCAAAGCCCAGGGTCATGGCCGTGATCGGCCGCCACTTCTTCACCAGCGCGGTCATGGGCACGCCCACCAAGATGATGGTCCACGCATCGATGGTTTCCATCAACTCGAAACGCGGAAATTGGAGCACATCCGTGACATAAAACGGAAAGGAATAAAAAATCTGCCAGAACATGATCCAAAAGCCGGAGAAGATCACCAGGAAGCTGAGGAAGCGGATATTGCCGAAGACCAGCAGCATGTCACGAAAGACCTGGCCCAGGGTTCGCGGGGTGCCGCCGCTTGGCTCGACTTCCGGCTCTTTGAAGAATAGGAAGGTGCCCAACAGCAGCAGCAGCGATACGAGCGAAGACATCACCAGCACGTATTCGATGCCCAGGCCTTCGCGCACTTGCAGGGCGAGAATCGGGCCGACCGCGCCGCCAAAGTTGACCAGGGTGTAATAAATCGAATAGCCCAGCGCCTTCACGTCGGGATGGGAGGTCTTTGCGACCGTGCCGACAATGCAGGGCTTGATCAGCGAGCCGCCGATCGCGGTGAGAACCAGCACCGAGGTAATGTAGCCGGTCTTGCCGAGCGCCTGCACCAGGCCCTGGCCGGCAGACATGCCGCCCAAGCCGATGAGAAAATAACCGAGCGAAAACATCGCGAAGCAGGCCATGAGCGTGCGGCGGAAACCGTAGCGATCGACGAACGTTCCGGCGATAATCGGCAGCGAGAAAATCAGTCCGGAATACAGCCCGGCCAGACTGCCGGCGGTCTGCGCGCCCAGGCCGATGGTATTGGCGAGATAAACGGCGAGCACGGCCTTTGAGCCATAAAAGGCAAAACGCTCGAACAGCTCCAGCACGTTGGCAATCCAAAAGGCGGGTTTGAAACCGTTGCGCCAGGTGACGGCTTGCGCAGCAGGCATGGGTTCTCTCTCTCCATTGGTTCGGCACGGGTGCGACAAACGGCATCGCGGGGCTGAAAGTGGCGGATAGTGTAACAAATTTTTTCCGCCAACACAAGCGCCGGTCGAGTTTTCCGCGATATTTCCAGTTGCTTTTCAGCGCGGAATTGGCTTTCATGGGGGCGCTATGCCGGGGGTTCCGGGCTGTAATCGCTGAAGGCGGATTCTGCTATGAACACTTCCCTACGATCTGAATCTCAAGACGACCGTGTGCTGTCGGCGCCGATGCCGGCCGCAACCGCCGACAACGGCCAGCTCGTCGGCGCGCCCGTCGAAGCGGCGCTGGCGCAACAACGCATGAACAACCGCGACCTGAGCTGGCTGGAATTCAATGCGCGTGTGCTGGAAGAAGCGCAGGATGAGAGCGTGCCGATTCTCGAGCGGGTGAAGTTTCTCGCCATCTTTGCTTCGAATCTCGATGAGTTTTTCATGGTGCGCGTGGCGACCATCCGGCGGCAGATCGAGGCCGGGGTGACGGCGCCCGGCCCGGACGGATTGGCGCCGGCGCAGGTGATGGCAGCGATCTCCGAGCGCGTCAACCGAGCGCACGAACGCATGGGCAAATGCTTTGAGGAACAAATCCTGCCGGCCCTGCAGCGCGCCGGCATCCTGCTGGTCGATGAAAAGAGCGCCAGCGCCAGGCAGGTGGCGTTTGCCGGCAAATACTTCCAAAGCAACGTCAAGCCTCTGCTCACGCCGCTCACCATCGACTACACCCATCCCTTCCCCAGCCTGCACAACAAGACGCTGTACTTCTGCGTGGAACTGGCGCATCGCAAAAAATCGAAAAAGAAACTCTCGCTGCGGCTGGCGCTGGTGCTGATTCCCTCCCAGGCGCTGGGCCGCTTCGTGCAATTGCCCGCGGAGGACGACAGGAAGTACCTCATCCGGCTGGATGACATCATTCGCCTGAATCTCAACGAGATTTTTCCGGGCGAGCAGGTGCTGGGCTGCTATGCCATCAAAGTCGTGCGCGACGCCGAGCTGGATTACGTGGAGGAGGAAGCCTACGATCTGCTGGTCACCATCGAGAAGAGCCTGATCCAGCGCCGCAAAGCGCCGGCCACGCGTTTTCTCTATGACCCGGCGATGCCGCAGCGCGTGCTCGACACCTTTGTGCATGAATTGAAGCTCTCGCCCAGCAACCTTTTTCCGGGCGGCCGCTATCATTCCTTTTCCGATTTCATGCAGTTCCCCGGCTTCAGCGCGCCGCATTTGCAGTATGCCCCGCTGCCGCCGCTGCCGGTCGCGGTGCTGGAAAGGAGCCGCGATCTCTTCGCCGTCATCCGCAGGCGCGACGTGCTGCTGCATCACCCCTACCAGCGCTTCAGCTATGTGGAACAACTCCTGAAGCGGGCGGCGGATGATCCCAACGTGGTCTCCATCAAAATCACGCTGTACCGCATTTCGGCGAAATCGGAAATCGCCAGGGCCCTGGCGCGCGCCGCGCAAAAGGGCAAACATGTCACCGCCATCGTCGAGATCAAGGCGCGCTTCGACGAGCAGGCCAATATCTCCTGGGCCAAGAAACTCGAAAAGCACGGGGTGCACGTCATCTACGGCGTGCCGCGCTTGAAGACGCACTGCAAGCTCGCCATGATCGCGCGCAAGGAGGCGGGGATGATTCGCCTGTACTGCCACCTCAGCACCGGCAATTACAACGACAAGACCGCGCAGATCTACTGTGATCTCGGCATGCTCACCGCGCGCGAGGAGATCACCCAGGAAGTCGCCACCGTCTTCGACATGCTTACCGGCGATCTCACCCCGCGGCCGTTCAAGCATCTGCTCGTTGCCCCGCACTACCTGCGCGGCGCGTTCGTCAGCCGCATCCAGCGGGAAGCCGAAAACGCCCGTGCCGGCAGGCCCGCCGGCATCATCGCCAAGATGAACTCGCTGGTGGATGCCGACATGATCAATGAGCTGTATGCCGCCAGCGCCGCCGGCGTGCCGATTCGGCTGCTGGTGCGCGGCATCTGCAGCCTGAAACCGGGCGTGCCCGGCCTGAGTGAAAACATTTCCGTGATCAGCATCATCGACCGCTTTCTCGAACACGCGCGCATCTACCGCTTTGAGAACAACGGCAACCCGGAATACTTCCTCTCCAGCGGCGACTGGATGACGCGCAACCTCGACCGCCGCGTGGAAGTCGCCTTTCCGGTGCTCGCGCCCGAGCTGCAAAGACAGGTGCAGGACATTCTCGACCTGCAACTGGCGGACAACGTCAAAGCGCGCGTGCTGCTGCCCGACAGCACCAACGTGCGCCGGAAAACCGAGGGCAAACCGGTGCGCTCCCAGGAGGCCTTGTACGAATACGCCCAGCGCTTCACCAAACTGGAGCCGGAGAGCAGCGAGGCCGTGCCGCGGCCGCGCGATTAGTCCACCGCCAACAACACCGCCTGCAAATAGCGGCCTTCGGGATGATAGAGGCTGATGGGATGATCAGGAGCATGACCGCTCTGCCCAAGGAGGCGCACGCGGCGATTGGCATCCAGCGCAGCAGCGAACAGGATTTTTTGAAAGAGATCGGGTGAAACCGGTTGCGAGCAGGAACACGTGAGTAACAATCCGCCTGGCGCGATGATCTTCAGCGCCTGCAGATTGATGTCCTTGTAGGCGCGGGCAGCGTTGTCGACTTCCTTTTGGCGGTGGGCAAAGGCCGGGGGATCGAGAATGATCAAATCGCATGGCGGCGCGGTTTCGCGCAGATAGCGGAAGAGATCCGCAGTCACGAAATTCTCCGGGACCACAGGCAGGCCGTTGCGCCGAAAATTGTCCTGCGCCAGCGCGATGGCCGCGGAGGAAGAGTCCACCGTCACCACGCTGGCGGCGCCGGCACGGGCGGCATAAACCGAAAACGCGCCGGTGTAGCCAAAGCCGTTGAGCACGCGGCGGCCGGCGCTCAAGCGCGCCACCCAGGCGCGATTCTCGCGCTGATCCAGAAAGAAGCCCGTCTTCTGGCCGGCGCCGACATTCACCTCAAATTGCAAATCGTTTTCGCGAATCGTAATGATTTCCGGCGGCGCTTCGCCGAGCAACACCTGCACCGCCGGCGACAATCCTTCCTCCAGCAGCGCCGGGCCGGCGCTCTTCTCAAAAATGCCGCGCGGCGAAATCACTTCCTGCAACACTTCAGCCACCATCGCGCGCCGGGCTGCCATGCCTGCCGTGCCGAGCTGCACCACCAGAAAATCCGCATACTTGTCCACAATCAAGCCGGGCAGGCCGTCCCCTTCGGCATTCACCACGCGAAAAGAGTCGGTGCTTTCGGCGGCCGGCCACAGGCGCAGCCGGCCGTGATAGGCTGCTGCGATCCTCTGACGGAAGAACTCGCGGTCGATCTCCTGTTCCTGCCAGGTGAGCAAACGGCAAACGATTTGGGAATGGGGATTGTAAAAGCCGCGCGCCAGGAACGTGGCGTCGGCGGCGAACACGTCGACCACGGCGCCGGGCTCGGCCTCACCCTCGCGGCGGCCAACGGCGCCGGAAAAGATCCAGGGGTGAAACCGGCGCACCGCGCGGTCACGGCCGGGTTTGAGGAAGATTTTGGGCATGCGGGAACTCATGAGCCTCCAGGGGCTGCCGGCGCAGCGTGCAAGAGTGATTCGCGCGGCGAAGCACCGGCGAAAGAGGCGATCTTCGCAACCATGCCATGCGAGGTCAAACGCTTTCCAGCAGCAGGGCAATGCCGAGGCCGCCGCTGATGCACAGCGTGGCGAGGCCGCGCCGGGCCTTGCGCTTTTGCATTTCATGCAGCAGCGTCACGGTGATGCGCGCGCCGGTGGCGCCGATGGGATGGCCGAGGGCAATCGCGCCGCCGTTGACATTCAAGCGCGCGCGGTCGAAATGCAATTCGCGGTCGCACGCCAAAACCTGCGCGGCAAACGCTTCATTCAATTCGATGAGATCGATGTCGCTGAGTTTGAGATTGTGCTGCTGCAGCAGCCGCCGCACCGCCGGCACCGGAGCGATGCCCATAATCGCGGGATCGACGCCGGCAGTGGTATAGCCGGCAATCCGGGCGAGCACGGGCGTTTGATTGCGCTTGACGAAAGCTTCGGTGGCCACCACCAACGCGGCCGCCGCATCGACGAGGCCGGAGGAATTGCCGGCGTGAACGCTGCCCGCCTCGGCGAACACCGGCGGCAGCTTGGCCAGGCTTGCCATGGTCACCCCGTCGCGCGGGTGTTCATCCGCGGTGATGATCTTCTTCTCGCCCCGGCCCACGGTGATTTCGACCGGCACGATTTCGTCGTCGAAGCGGCCCTGCCGGCGCGCCGCCTCGCACCGATGCTGGGTCTCCATCGCATAGCGATCCTGTTCTTCCCGCGAAATATTGTACTGCTGCGCCAGCGTCTCGGCGGTTTCGCCCATGATTTGGCCGCACAGCGGGCAGAGAAAACCGTCCTGATACATGGCATCGACGACTTTCTCATGGCCCAGCCGGTAGCCCCAGCGCGCCCTGGTGAGCAAATAGGGCACGCGGCTCATGCTCTCGCTGCCGCCCACCAGAATGGCTTCGGCGTCACCGCATTTCAATGTTTGCACGGCATTCAGCAGCGCGCGCAAACTCGAGCCGCAGGCTTTGTTCACCGTGTAGGCCGGAACTTCAACGGGCACGCCGGCGCGTTTGGCGATTTGCCGCGCCGGGTTGGGCCCGACGCCGGCCGGCCGGGCATTGCCCATGATCACTTCATCGATTTGGGAAGGCTGCAGCCGGGCGCGCTCGAGCGCGGCCCGCGCGGCGATGGCGCCCAGCTCAGGCGCGCTCATTTCCGCAAACGCACCGCCAAATTTGCCGCCGGGCGTGCGCGCCGCAGACAGGGTGTAAATGTTGGGGAACATGGTTTTTTTTCACCTCATGGCAATTGAAGGACTCGGGAGGTCAGCGCGTTCCAACCTTTCCGACCGCCACAGCGCAGGTTCAAAGGATACCCGTTTCTCTCAAGCATTTCTCCAGCCGTGTGAGCGACCGCTCCATGTCGTGGTCCAGGCCCACCGACAGCCGAATCATGCCGCGGCTCAAACCCATTCGCTCCTGCAAATCGACGGGAATCTCCGACGAGGTGCTGCTGCCCGGCGCGCTGAACAGCGTCTTGAAGTAACCCAGGCTGACGGCGAGATAGCCGATCTTTTCCTCCTGCATCTTCACCAACAGGGCCTCGGCGCGCTGCTCATCGCCGACATTCAAGGCCACCATGCCGCCAAAGCCCATGCCGGGGTTGCGGAGCTGTTGCAGCAGGGCATGGTCGGGGTGATGCGGCAGGCCGGGATAATGCACCGCCAGCCCCAGCTCGTGCAACCGTTGCGCCAGCAGCAGGGCATTGGCGCTGTGCTTCTGCATGCGAATGTGAAGGCTGTGCAGGTTTTTCAAAAGGCTCGCGGCCCGCAGGCTGTCGAGAACCGGCCCCAGCAGCATGGTCGCGCCCGCATTGATGTCGGTGAGCTGCTGGACAAACTCCTGCGAAGCGCAGATACAGCCGGCCACACAGTCGCTGGTGCCGTTGATGAACTTCGTGAGGCTGTGGACAACCACCTGCGCGCCCCATCGGGAGGGGGTGATAATCATCGGGCTGAAGGTGTTGTCCACCACCAGCGTCAGCCCGTGCGCGTCGGCAAACTCGCGCAGCCGCGGCAAGTCGGCCACCCGCAGCAGGGGGTTGCTCATCGACTCGGTATAGAGCACGCGGGTGCGACGGTTGCACGCCCGTGCGAGTTCTTTGGGCTCGGCAAAATTCACGAACTGCGTGGTGATGCCGTAGCGTGGCAAGAAATTCTTCAGCAGCGCATACGTGCCGCCATAAACCGTCCAACTGCAGAGGATCTCATCGCCCGCCCGGCACAGTTGCAACAACGTGCTGCTGATGGCGGCCATGCCGGAAGCGGTGACCTGCGCGCTCTCGGTGGCCTCGAGCGCCGCCAGCGCACGGCAGAGATAACGGTTGATGGGATTCCAATGGCGCGAATAGAGGAAACAGCCTTCGATTTCATGGCTGAACACTTCGCGCATGCGCGCCGGGCTGAGAAAGGTGTAGGTCGAGCTGTCCGTGATTGAAGGATTGACATCCCCGAACTCACCGAACATCAGCAGGTCCTGAATGGCACTGGCAGGGTCAAACGTCATGGCGGCTCCAGATCAACGATTTTGTGAGGTTCGCACCAGATAGAAAACCAACGTGCCCACATTCACCAGAATGATCACCGGCACCAACAGCAGGCTCACGCCGCCACCCCCCTGCTGCGCCGATACCATCAGCCGCCAGCCCAGGTAGGTGAATAACCAAACCACTTCCGCCTGCAACATCGCCAGCAGCTCACAGGCCAGGCGGTACTGTTTCTCGGCGTTTTGCGGGGTGATTGGATAGAGATAGTTGAACTTGTGGGGATAGCGCCGCAGGATGGTCAGCCCCAGCACCAGCACGGCCGCCAGCGCAAACAGGAACAGCAGCGTGTTCTTGCTGCCCCAGCCATCCACCTCGCCGGCAAGATTGAAGTGAACCGGGATTCTGGCGGGCAGCGCCGGGAAGTGCTGCACCAACAGATACAAGAAAGTCAAGATTCCCAGCGCGGCTGCGAGACGCATGGCGATCTCGAAGCGGGAGGGTGAAATGGTCAGGACCGGGCGCTGCGCCGGCCGGGCGATTGCCTTCATGGTTGCGTTGCCCTCGTGCGACGGGAGAAACTCAGCTCAAATCCACCCACACGCTTTTCGACTGGGAATAAAACTCGAAAGCTTCCATGCCGCTTTCGCGGCCGAAGCCGCTGGCCTTGTAACCGCCATATGGCATGGCGGCGTCGTAGTTGTTGTAGGTGTTGATCCATACCGTGCCCGCCTTCAGATCTCTGGCCAGCCGGTGCGCCTTCTTGATGTCCTTCGTCCAAATCGCAGCCGCCAGCCCGTAGATCGTGCCGTTGGCGATCTTGAGCAACTCGTCGCCGTCGGCAAACGGCATGGCGGCAAGCACCGGACCAAAAATCTCCTCCTGCGCAATGGTGGAATTCGGCGCCACGTTATCGAAGATCGTGGGCTGAAAGAAATAACCCTTGCCGGGTGCCGGCTCGGGAGGCCGGCCGCCGATAAGCAGACGCGCGCCTTCGCGTTCGCCGATCTCGACGTAGCGCTTCACATTTGCCAGTTGCGCCTCGGAAACCAGCGGCCCCAGGCGGGTCTTGGGATCGAGCGGATCGCCGGGCTGCAATTTCTGGACGCGCTCGACGAGCTTTTCCATGAAGACGTCATAGATTCCCTTTTCAACCAGCAGGCGCGACCCCGCCGTGCACACCTCGCCCTTGTTGTAGAATATGCCCAGCAGCGCCATGCGCGCGGCGGCCTCGAGATCGGCATCCGCGAAGACAATATTCGGCGATTTGCCGCCCAGCTCGAGATGAAGTTTCTTCACCGTCGCGGCGGCATCGCGCATGAGTTGCTGGCCGGTGGCGGTGCCGCCGGTGAGCGCAATGCCATCCACCGCGGGATGCTTCACCAAAGCCGCGCCGGCAGTGGCGCCGTGGCCGGGCACCACATTCAACACGCCCGGCGGCAACCCGGCTTCCATGCCGATCTCCGCCAGCAGCAGTGCCGTCAACGGCGTTTGCGCCGCCGGCTTCAACACCACGGTATTGCCCGCAGCCAGCGCTGCCGCCACTTTGCGCGAGGCCAGCAACAGGGGGAAATTCCACGGCACGATCAGGCCCACCACGCCCAGCGGTTCCCGCAAAGTGTAGTTGAAGTACGGCCCCGTCACGGGAATGGTGTGGCCCTCGAGTTTGGTGGCAGCGCCGGCATAGTAGAAATACAAGTCCGCCGAATAAGGCACATCAATGCGGCTTGATTCGGTGATGGTCTTGCCGTTGTCAAGCGTTTCCAGCCGGGCCAGTTCCTCGGCGCGGGCGAGAATGCGTTCGCCCATTTTCCAGAGCAGGCGGCCACGCTGGGCGGCATCCATCCTGCCCCACGGGCCGGCGAGCGCGGCAACCGCGGCTTTCACCGCGCGGTCAATATCCGCCGCGTCGCCCTCGGCGACGTGGGCAATCACTTCCGTGGTGGCGGGATTGATGGTGGGGAAGGTGCGGCCGCTGGCCGCGTCCTGCCATTGTCCGTTGATGAAAAGTTGAGTGCGCATGGGGATTCAAAAGGGGTAAATAAGACACGGCAGCGAGGCCGTGAACGGTTCAATTACGGGTCAACCACTTTGAAATAGCGCGCCAGATCCGCCGGCATGATGTGAGAGGGATCCTTGTCGAAAATCGCGCCGGTCCGCTCCAGGGCGCGTGCCACCAGCCCGGAGCAGATGGCCTGGCCATCGAAGCCGAATCGGAACTTGCCGCCCGTGAACAGACTGAGGCCAATGCTGACGATGGTGGTGTAGCCGTACTCTTCGCCCAGGCACCATTCGGCAAAGCGAATCACTTTTTCACGATCGCGCTCGGTGGCAATCTCGCCCAGGCGTACGATGCGGTACTCCACGTCGCGATATTCGCGCAGATGCGAGCGCCGCACGCCCGAGCCGACCGCTTCGATCAAATCGCCCTCGCGCGAGACGATCACGGCGGCGTGCGTCCATTTGATGAACTTGCGGTAGCGGCCGCGATGGCGCAGCGACTGTCCCCAGCGAATCACACGGTTGTGCCATTCATGACCCTGGGTCAGAATGAAATCACCAGGATCGAAGTCATTGTCCGCCGCCTGCTCGCCCGCCCGGTACACCTGCCAGGTCGCGCCTTCAATTTCTTGAAAGCGATTTTTCTTCCTTCTCATCTCTCACCGCCTTGCCGGTTCTGCAGGATTCGTTCCGGCAACGGCAGGCCGGCGCCCGCGGACGCCAGCCCGTGCCCGCAGAAACCTCACTTGCCGGCGAAATGTGCTTTGCGCTTTTCGTTGTACGCGGTCAAGCCTTCTTTGGCGTCTTCACTCTGGAAAAGCTGTTGCTGCAGCTCGCGCTCGATGGCCAGGCTCTCGCTGAACGAAACCTCGAGCCCTGATTGCACGGCGCGCTTGATCAAGCCCACGGCCTTGCTGGCTTTGTTGGGCGGCAGGAACTGGCGCGCGTATTCCAACACCTTTTCCCAGAAGCCCTCCGCCGGGAACACGTGAGTGACCAGACCCACCTGCTCGGCTTCCTCGAATTCGAACGTGCGGCCGGTGGCCATCATTTCGAGCGCGCGCGCCTTGCCAACCAGGCGCGCCAGCCGCTGCGTGCCGCCCGTGCCCGGCAGCACGCCCAGCGTCACTTCCGGCAAGCCAATCTTGCCCGCGCCCTTTTTCGCCAGGCGAATGTCCGCGGCCATGGCGATTTCCAGGCCGCCGCCGACACAATGGCCGTTCAGCGCCGCAATCACCAGCTTGGGCGTTTGCTCCAGGCGGTTGAGCGTCTCATTGGCGTGCAGGCAGAAAAAATACTTGAACCGCGGTGTGACTTCCTGCAGCATGCGAATGTTGGCGCCGGCGCAGAAAAACTTCTCCCCGCCGCCTTTGAGCACGATCACGTGCACGCTGTCATCCATGCGCGCTGCGAGAATGGCGGCATCCAACTGCTTCATCATTTCATAGGTGTAGGTATTGGCAGGGGGGTCGGTCAATTCGATGATCGCCAGGCCATCGGCGGTGGAGTAATTCACCAGGTTTTTGTCGGACATCTCCTTCTCCTTGATTGGTTTGGCAATGAGGGATTGATTGCAGCCGTTGCTTGCGGGGACGTGCAGCCAACTCACGCGCAGGTGCACGCACAAAAGCACGAGTAATTACTCAAAAAAAGAGTGAATGTCAAGGCTGGTGCGGTGGCCGGGCGGCCGTGATCGCATCGCCCTCGAAGCCCAGCGACGGAAGAGACGTTCGGCGCCCAGGCCTTGTTCACGAGGCGGGCGCGTCCGGTTCCTCCAGCGCCGCGGCCAGCGCCTCCCAGGCCAGCGTGACGCATTTCGTGCGCCCGGGAACCTGTTTCACCGCGGCGAACGCTGCCAGCGCGCCCAACTCCGGCGCCATTTCAGCGGCGCCCGAGAGCAGCGCGAAAAACTTGGAAATGATTGCGCGCGCGGCAGCCACCGGTTTGCCCTTTACCGCTTCGCCCATCAGCGAGGCAGAAGCCAGGCACAGCACACACCCGTGACCATCGAATCGGAAATCACGAATGGTGCCCTCGGCCACGCCCGCGAGCTGCAACTCAAGACGGTCGCCGCAGGCGGGATTGTCGTGCCGGCGCCGCACCGTTGCCGTCTCCAGCCGCCCAAAATTGCGCGGGCTTTTGGCGTGATCGAGCAAAAGCTGTTGATAAAGAGGATCAAGCATGGTGTTCGGCCTGCCAACGCCGTGTCAGTGTTTGTCTGGTCTCTTTTGACAAATGCGATTTTTGCGTTTGATCTCCACCGGCGGGCCGAAATTGATCACCTGGCCGCCAGCAATAGGGCCGGCGGTGAGATGGTTCACGAGCTGCTCCTCATGTTCCTGCACGATGGCCCGCACAGCCCTGACTTCGACAATCACGCGGCTCTCGACCAGGAGATCGGCACAGAAGTCGCCGGCGAGCCGTCCGCCGTGGTAAACGCTTATCGGCTTCTGCCAATGGACATGCAGCCCGGCATCCTCCAGCTCCAAGAACGGGGCGTTCCCGCAAACCTTCTCCAGAAACCCGCCTCCCAGTTCGCTGGGCACTTTGAAGGCACAGCCGATAATGCGGTCCGTCAATTCGTTGATCGCCGGCGGAAGCCCCTTTTCGAGCTGGCAATGTAAAGCACGAAACCGCGGTTTGACAGCATTCCCTGGATCTGTTTGAATGGTTGACCTGATCCCCTCAAAGTGCATCAGCCGGGAGCCGTGTGCACTGGTGCCCGGTTACTTTGACATGGATGATGGCTATGCCTCTCAAGGCAACACACCACCAGGATAAGCGAAACTCATGCGCCCGATGGAACAGGATTTACAGGATGATGAAAAATCCTGGGGATCCTGCTCATCCTGGCGAAAACCTGCCCGCCGGCTAGCGGTAGCCCAGGGCCTCGCGCAGAAATCGGTTCATGGGTCTGCCGGCGTGGTAGTAAGTCATGATAAACTCCGGCAGTTTCCTTTTGAGAATGGTGTCAGGCGGCAATTCGGCAAGATAGTAGAATTGTTTGTTGGCGATCAGCGGTTGCTGCTGCGCCGCGGCTTTGAATTCCGCGGGCAGGATTTTGTTCTGCTCGCCCAGCAACGTGCCGTACTTGGCCCGGAATTTTCGATCACGCAACAGTGCGGCGAACTGCTGCGGCCGCTGCATGAGGGCGCGGCGGAGGCGAGCCACGTTCTCACCGGCCACCGAGTAAGCACCGCCGCCGAGCATCACCATGGCGCTGCCAAACTCCAGGTAGAATCCGGGATATTCGAGATTGCCGCGGCCGGCCGGCGAGATCAGCGCCGACATGTGGAGCTTGTACGGCGTCTTGTCTTTGGCAAAGCGGATGTCGCGATAGATGCGAAAAATCGCTTCTTTCGAGGAAATTCTCACTTCCGGATCATCGGCGTGTATGCGGGCGATCATCTCCTCCACGAAGGCGGTGAAGGGCTGTTTGACCTCGGTGTCAAACCAGTCGCGGTTGGCCTCGAACCAGGATTTCTGATTGTGTTTGGTCAAAGCACGGAAGAATTTCAGGTATTGCGCGGTGAAATAACTCATGGCTCCTCTCCTGCGCAGGATGCGGGGGGTGAATTGGATGGCGGGCAATTGCCCTGACGAATATCACGCCGGTCGCGCGACTCGCGCGGCACACCAGCGCCGGCTGTCTTGTAGACGGTGCTGCCGGCCGCCGGGTTCAATCCGTCAACCGGAGGGTTCCCGCCGGCGGGTGTTCTCGCTGTTGCGCTTTTTCAGGCCTTCGGCCAGCAGCGAAAAGGGAAATTGCAGGGCATGGCGCAAACCAGCGATGGTCGACAGACTGAACATGAAGCGGCGCGCCTCGGCGATCAACTCCACAATGACGATCTCTTCCTCCACCTCGCCGACTTCCTTGACTTTGGCGAGGCGGTGCATGGCATACAAGCCGAGCAGGCACGCGAGAATAAAAAAGAAATCCCAATGCTGCAAATCCAAAGTCTCGAACGCCGTCTCGCCCGCGGGGGTTTTCCATCGCAAGGTCCACGAGAGCGCGTAGCCGGAGAACAGATCCACGAAATTGCCGCCCAAAATCGGCGCCAACCCGGCGGCCAGAGAATTGACCAGACTGTTGGCGGCCAAATAGGCCGTCGCCTGGCCCTGCGGCGCCAGCTTCAGACCGATGTTGCCGGTGGCCAGCGTGACGCCGGCGGTGGCAATTCCCATGAACACATGAATGAAGATGAGCAGCGGCACGGTCAACACGTACTTGTTCGGCAGCGTGGTGAAAGTGAAGGCGAAGACGCAAATCATGTAGAGCGGCGCGCTGACGCTGAGCACCGACTTGTTGCTGAAGCGATCGGTGAGCCTGCCCCAAATGCGAAAGAACAGCAGGTTCATCACCTGGCTGAGCACCTGCAGGCTGATGATCACCCGCATGTCGAGGGCGAGCATCTTCAGCATGTAAACGGTGAAAAAGGGCGCGGCGAGGTTGATCGCGAAGTTCCATGCGCCCTGGAACGTGATCAGCCGCTTGAAATTGCGGTCTTTGAACGGCTGGCGCAGCAGGATGGAAAAGGGCAGGTGCCGGCTTTCCGCGGCCATGGCCGGCTCGGGAATCGTGGAGATGAAATAGACGCCCAGCAAGCCGGCGAGTCCGCCGGCGAAAATCAAGGCCGAGTAGCCGTACACTTTGGCGGCGAGGGCACGGGAATCATACCAATCCACGAACACGGCCGCCGCCAGATTCAACAGGATGCCGAAGCCTGCCATCCAGGCCATGCGCTTGGCGAAGAAACTGCCCAGGCGGTCGAGCGGAATCAAGTCGCGCATCCAGGAGTTCCAACTGCACCCGGAGATCGCGGCAAACAGGGCGTAGATCAAAATGCAAAGGGTCAAGGCGGCCAGTGCCGCGCCGCCCGCGAGGAAAAAGGGGATGGCCGCCGCCACCACCAGGAAGGCCCGGCCGATGCCGGAGCTCAAGACACAGATCAGCCGCCGGGCACGAAACTTTTCGACCAAATAGATGGAGGGGACCTGCACGAGCTGCGCCAGAAAAGGGATCGCCGCCAATACGCCGATCAGCAGATTGGAGGCGCCGAACTGCAGGGCAAAATCCACCAGAAAGGCGCCGCCGGACAGGGTCAACATGGCCTGCGTGGTCAAACCATCTTTGAGCACGCCGCGCAGGCCGGCTTGCACCTGCGATTCGGATAATCGCTCCGGGGAAGGAGAAGGGGTCACGACCGCATCCTTGCAAATGGTGAGTGTGCCTTCCTGCTCACGCGTGCCGCTCGTTGGCAGGGGATTCAGTGCCGGCCTCGGCTCCTCCCGGCAGCGGCGAAGCGATCGGAACGGGATCGCGATGTCCGGCATGGAGCGAAGCCAGCATGCCGGCGGCCAAAAGACTGGCAATAACCACCAGTGACGTCATGGTGGGAATGGGATAATGGTGGGTGAGAATCATTTTGGCGCCAACGTAGGTCAACACGAAAACCAGGCTGTGTTTCAAGTAGCGGAACTTGTCCATCATCGCAGCCAGGGCGAAATACAGTGAACGCAGCCCCAGGATGGCGAAGATGTTCGAGGTGAAAACCAGAAAGGGATCGCTGGTCACCGCAAAAATCGCGGGAATCGAATCGATCGCAAACACCACGTCCGTGCTTTCGATCACCAGCAGCACGACAAACAGCGGGGTGATCGCCCGGTGTTGGTTCAGGCGCGTGAAGAAATGCTGGCCGGCGTAATCCGGACTGACGCGATACCAGCGCCGCACCAGCCGCACGAAGGGATTCTTCCCGGGCGCCACCGTCTCATGACGCGTGACCAGCATCTTGACCGCAGTGGCGATCAGCACGCCGCCCAACAGGTAGGTCATCCATTTGAAGCGCGCGATCAGGGCCGCGCCCGCCACGATCATCGCGCCGCGCAGCACCACGGCGCCCACGATGCCCCAAAACAGCACGCGATGTTGATAGATCGCCGGCACTTTGAAATAGGCAAAGATGACGGCAATGACGAAAATGTTGTCGAGGCTGAGCGACTTCTCCACGAGATAGCCGGTGAAGAATTGCAGCGCCGCTTGTTTGCCGCCGAGCTGCTGGCCGATATCACTGCCGATGCCCAGCCAGTTATGCGCATAGGCAAAATAGATGGCGGTATTGAACAGCAGCGAGAGCAGGATCCAGAATGCCGACCAGAGCAGCGCCTCTTTGGCTTTGATCACATGCGGCCGCCGGTTGAACACGCCCAGGTCGAGCGCGAGCATCAAACCCACCAGCAGCAAGAACCCCAGCCAAACGCCGATTTCCATGGCAGGCTCCTTTCCGGAATCGCGCCGGCGGCGCCGCGGCACAACGCCTCACGCAGCAAACAGAACCCAGAGCGTGCCGGCGACTAGCGTGATCAGCGTCAGCGGCAGGCCGACCTTGAGGTAGTCGGAGAACGACAGCGTAACGCCGTAGGCTGCGGCTTTTTCCGCAACGATGAGATTCGCGATGCTGCCGAGCAACGTCAGGTTGCCGGCCAGCGTGCTCGCCATCGCGAGCAAATACCACAGCCGGGCGGTCGCGCCGGGAATATCCTGCATCAACAAAACCGCGGGCACGTTGCTGACCAAATTCGAAAGCAGCGTGCAGAGCGAGACCAACACCACGGGCTGATCGAGGTGGATGCCGGCACCGGCCAAACCGGCGAGCGCCTGCTCCATCAGGCCGCGCTGCTGCAGCGCGCCAATGATGACGAACAGCGCGATGAACAGCATGATGAGATTCCAATCCACCAGCGCAAACAGCTTTTCGGAGGGATTGCGGCGCGAAGGCAACAGCAGCGCGGCGGCGGCCAGCGCGCACAGATCGCGGCGCCAGCCGAGCAAGAAAGCCGCCAACAGCAGACCGGTGATCAACAGCGTCTTCTTGATCGAGCGGTAATCGGGCTTGAACGCGGCCAGCTCGTGCGGCAACGTGGTGAGGCCGGCGTGCTCAGCACTGGCGGCAAACTCCGCGCGCCAAATCCAGCGCACCACCAACACGTTGGCCACCACACCGAACAGCGTGACCGGCGCCATGACCAGCGCATAATGCCCGAAATCCAGGCCGGAAACCTGGCCGATGAACATGTTTTGCGGATTGCCGATCAGCGTCGCCACGCTGCCGATGTTGCTGGAAGTGGCGAGCGCGATCAAGTACGGCAGCGGATTGCGCCGCGCGGTTTGCGCCACCTCGCACAGCACCGGCGTGAAAGCCAGGCAAACGATGTCGTTGGCAAACACACTCGACAGCAGGGCGCTGGCCAGCACGATGCCGGCCAGCAGCGTGAACGGGCGGTGGGCAAACGCCAGCACCTGCCGCGCCACCAGCCGGTAGAAGCCGGCCACGCGCAATTGCGCCGAGAGAATCATCAGGCCGAACAGCAGCAGCAAAGTGGAATAGTCGATGGTGGCGGTGGCCTGCTCCACCGTCAATGCGCCCGCCACCATCAGCATGATGGCGCCGAAAATGGCGATGCCGGTGCGGTTGATCTGCAAGCCGGGCAGCCGGCCGCCGGCAATCCCGAGATAGGTGGCAACGAAGATGAAAACAACGAGGGCGTTGAGTGACATGAGCAGGGCTGGCATAAACAAGGACGGCTGCACTGATTTCAATAATGGCGGGGTAAGATAACCGCGCGTGGGCACAAAGTGCAAGGGATAAAAAAACATTCTCGCCAAAGCCCGCTGGCAGGGCGGCGCACTCTGTTGTCTGCGCAGCCAACGGTGCGGTGAGGTTCCCCCACGATCACGCCGCGCAGTTGGCCGGACGGCAGACGAACCAAGAACCGAGCGGAAAAAAACGCCGCGGTCGCGCCAGTTGTGCCAGCGCAATGGCAGAGGAGGAATGAAAATGGCAATCAACCACGACCTGGCCGTTGCATCAAAACCCTCAGCGCTTCAACGACGCTCGAGGTTTTGGCAATCTCGGCTCAACCGAGGTTGGAGCATTCAAGGTGGGCTGCCCGGCGGGGGTGAAACCGTTGTTGGCAAATTGTGCCGTGACCGGCACTGGGCCCTCATGCGCACACACAAGGGCAATCTCAACCAGCGGCCGCGCATACAATTCCTGCAACCCGGCGGGAATGAGAATCATTGTTGCACTGCCCGGCGCGGCCCTCAGCGGAGCCGGCCGCGCTGCCAGCGTTGCGCCGCCTCTGCCACGCGCCGGCCCAGCGCCTCGCCCTTGGCAAGAAACGGCGCTGCCACCAGCGTTGAATCGGCGCGCGTGCCGAACGGCTCCTCCTCCACCACCGCCGAAGCGCCGAAGGCCGAACGCCAATCCGGCCCGCCCACCACGATCATGCCGAAAATCAGCATGGAATGGAGAATACTCATCTGCACCAACTCTTCGCCGGCAGAAATGCCGCCGGCGGTGACAAAGGCCGCGCCGATCTTGTCGCGCAGCGGCGAGCCCGCAAACGGCCATTGATTGATGAATTGCTGCAGCGCCGGGGTCACATTGGCATTGTGCACCGGGCAGCCGAGAATGATCGCGTCCGCGGCGAGCAGCCTGGGCGTGGTGGCTTCCGCCACCGGAAGCAATTCCACCGCGGCGCCGTTCACCGCCCGCGCGCCGCGCGCCACGGC